>NZ_CP047652.1:541666-888333 GCF_009906835.1 Aristophania vespae | reverse complement strand
ACAGCTCGCTTAGGCTATGATGGCAAAGGGCAATATCGTCTTAATAAAGAGAGTGATTTTGAAGCTTTATTGTCAAAAGCCGACACACTTTCTTACCCTTTGGTGGCAGAAAAATTTGTAGATTTCCAGCGTGAAATTAGCGTTATGGTAGTGAGACAGAACTCAGAAAACTACCGCGTTTTTGATCCAAGCGAAAATCGACATAAAGACGGCATTTTACGGATTTCATTAGCCCCTGCTCCCATTAGTCCCGACCTGGCGCAACAAGCCCAGAATTTGGCAATAAAGCTGGCCGAAAAGCTGAATTTAGTTGGTATTATGGGCGTTGAAATGTTTCACGACCATAAAGGTCAACTCATCATCAATGAAATCGCACCTCGTCCCCATAATTCTGGACACTGGACGATGGATGCTTGTGCAGTTGACCAGTTTGAAATGCATATACGTGCCGTTGCCGGTTTACCCCTACCCTCATCACGTCGTCATTCTGATGCTGTAATGCATAATCTTATCGGTCCCGAAGATATGTCTTTACTGCCTTTTTTATTAAAAGAAGACGATGGTTGCTTACATCTTTATGGTAAAAAAGAAGTCAAGCCAGGACGTAAAATGGGGCATATTAACAGGCTATTTCCTAAAGGTGGTTTGCCTGGTGAATTGGTCCTTTCTGAGTTTTTGCCCAATCTGTAAGATTTATAGCTCGAGCAATCCTAACTCACGAAAACTACTATGTGTTGTTCGGGCTATAATATAGTGGTCAATTACTTTTACCTTTATAAGATTTAAGGCTTGTTGGACTTTTTGAGTCATTAAAATATCTGGTTTTGAAGGAACAGAAGAACCACTGGGATGATTATGAGCCAAAATAACTGAAGTGGCTTTTAACTCCAGACAACGCCGCGCTATTTCTCTTGGATATACAGGTGTTTGGTTTACTGTGCCTTTCCCTTGTATTTCATCTAATATAAGCGTGTTCTTTTTATCTAAAAATAAAACCCGAAATTGTTCAACACGTTCTCTTGCCATACAGGTTACGAGATAGGCGATAAGCAGGTCCTCATTTTGAAGCACATCTCCAATCGGCAAACTTGCCTGATAAAAACGTTGGGCAAATTCTTTAAGCAAAACTAATGAACAATAAAATTGATCATCTTTAAAATTAAAGGATTTCCATTCAGAACGGGTAATGCAAATTAACTCAGCAAGAGTATCAAATTTTGCTAATAACAAAGTTGTTAATTTTTCAGAATTCTTTTTATTCTGACTAAATAATCTAACCACGCACCGAAATAAGAGAGTTTTGTCTTCTGCATTAAATTCGCCACTATCCATTTTATCAAGCAGAGTTTCAATGCTATAATCTTTTTTCAAAATCGCCATTTAACATACCTTCTTGCTGTAAACTTGATGTCCATCCCTCTCCTAACAAAAGAACGTCATGAATACTTACTGACAGGGGTGATAAAGCTTGTTTTAATCCTTGCACATGTTGTGAAATAACATTGGCCGGTCTTTTGGGGCTGATATAAACAATTATCAAAGCTGTTGCATTTAGGTGCAGTGCTTGCTCTGCTATATAACGATGCAATGTCGAGATTTCACTTCCTGCAGGCAATAATGAATCCAAGAGAAGTTCGTTTCGGCTATTCATATAGAGAATAGAAGTGCCCGTCGTAATATTGTTACTTGTATAGCGGTTGACATAGGTCATTAACCTGGACCAGTCATCAAAGCAGTATAAATTCTTTGTTTCCTTCGATCCTAAAGAAACAGCACAAATGCGTGGTAACATTAAAAGCGTTATCGCATTTGCATTAAGCTTAAATTTTGTTAGCTCATCTGGCGTTGCCTGACATAAAGCTAGAAAAGAGCCAAAATGATCAATGAGTGACTTGGCAAGAGGCTTTGTATCACGGCGTGGAATTGCAGGATAAAGCAACATCTCAACTAACTCGTAATCAGCAAAGGATGACGCTCCATGATCAAGAATGCGTTGGCGCATTCTTTGTCTATGACCTGTAGCCAGTAATTTTGGAGATAAAGATGAAGGATTACTCTTGGCCATTCAGGCTACTCCGCAGTATATTCGCATCGTGTGTGATAAAAATTTAACCCCTCCTTCTGATCTTTTGTCATTTGACTATCTGTCTAAGCTCAATATAGAGCAAAAGCAGGCAGTCGAAACGACTGAAGGTCCTCTTCTTATCCTCGCTGGTGCCGGGACTGGCAAAACGCGCGTTTTGACAGCACGTTTTGCTCATATCCTTATACAAAAACTAGCATGGCCCGATCAAATTTTAGCAGTCACTTTTACAAACAAAGCTGCACGGGAAATGAAAGAACGTATAAGTTCTATTCTGGGCTCTCCTGCCGAGGGACTGTGGTTGGGCACGTTTCATGCTCTCTGTGCTAGAATGTTAAGACGCCATGCGGATCTGGTCGGGCTTAACCATAACTTTACTATTATCGACACAGATGACCAACTACGACTCTTGAAGCAAATAATGATAGCGAGTGGTATTAATATAAAAAATACGCCACCAGCTCAGCTTCTTAACCAAATTCAGGTTTGGAAAGACCAGGCACTTCTTCCGCAAAATATTACGTCGGCTCATCAAAAAAATCTGTCAGCTGATTATGATGTGTCACTTTATGAAGCTTATCAAAACCGCTTAAGAGACCTTAATGCCTGTGATTTTGGTGACCTCATGCTTCATATGGTCACGATTTTCCGCCAACATCCCGAAGTTTTAAAATTATATCATAAAAGATTTCGCTACATTCTGGTTGATGAGTATCAGGATACAAACACCATACAATATTTATGGCTACGTCTTTTAGCAAAACGAGATAATAACGAAGCCGCAAATATAGCATGCGTCGGTGATGATGATCAGTCCATTTATTCATGGCGTGGCGCTGATATAGGAAATA
Source organism: Aristophania vespae (assembly GCF_009906835.1). NCBI lineage: Bacteria > Pseudomonadati > Pseudomonadota > Alphaproteobacteria > Acetobacterales > Acetobacteraceae > Aristophania > Aristophania vespae. Next base: position 885,399 of record NZ_CP047652.1, on the reverse strand, counting down.
TTTTACGTTTTGAAAAAGATTTTCCTGGGGCGCGTATTGTCAGGCTAGAACGTAATTATCGCTCTACACCGCGTATTTTAGCCGCCGCAGCAGGCATTATATTGCATAATGAAGGCCGACTTGGAAAAACACTTCATGCTGCTAACAGCAGCGAAGAAGGCGAACCAATTCACGTTATAAGTCTGTTAGATTCTGATGAAGAATCACGTGTGATTGCGCAGCAAATTCAAAATCTTCATAAAGAAAATAATTCCTATGCTGAAATGGCTGTTTTAGTAAGGGCTGGTTTTCAAACCCGCCCTATCGAAGAAGCCCTTCTTCGTGCAAATCTGCCTTATCAGGTGATAGGTGGACTGCGTTTTTACGAACGGGCAGAAATTAGAGACGCCATTGCCTATTTACGCTCTTTAATACAACCTCAAGATGACTTGGCTTTTGAACGCATTGTCAATCTTCCCAAAAGAGGTTTTGGTAATGTTGCCCTCTCAAAATTACGTAATGAGGCCACATTAAGAAAAAATAGCTTGCAAGAGACCTTAACTCAGCTTCTTGGAGAAAAGAAACTTAAGGGTAAGTCTGCTGATAGCCTGACTGATCTCTTAGACAGTTTTGAACGTGCACGACAGACGCTTTCTAAAGAAGGGCATGTCGTGGCAGCTGAGCAGTTACTTGAGCGGTCTGGCTATCTACAAATGTGGCGGGATGATCGCTCTGTAGAAGCTCCAGGGCGTTTGGATAATCTTCATGAGTTAATTAGAGCATTAGCCGATTTTCCAACACTTGAAGCTTTTTTAGAACATATTGCCCTGGTCATGGATTCAGACGCTCTAAATCAAAATAAAGAGCGCGTTAGTATCATGACTCTTCATGCCGCTAAGGGGTTAGAGTTTGATATTGTCTTCTTGCCTGGATGGGAAGAAGGTATTTTTCCTTCTCAACGTTCTCTGGATGAAGGGGGGAATGCTGCTTTGGAAGAAGAACGGCGCCTTGCCTATGTTGGATTAACGAGAGCGCGGAAAAAGGCCATAATTTTGCATGCAGCTAGTAGGCGCATTTATGCGAACTGGCAAGATTCTATACCTAGCCGCTTTATTGAAGAGCTTCCTGATGATTTAATAAAGCGTGTTGCGCCTAAACAGCGTACTTCCTCTTTTGGAAGCAGCGCATGGCAACGCATGAAATTCGGGCAAAAAGCAACGTCTTTCAACACAGAATTTACACCTAGAGCCAGCACCATATCTATAGGAAAATCTGTAAAACATCCTCGCTTTGGTGAAGGTATTGTACTAGATGTAGATGGTGATAGTTTGTTAATTAACTTTGAAGAAACTGGTCCCAAACGCATATTGGCCAGCTTTGTGGAGATCATGAAGTGATGACTGCCCGTTCTATAGCGCCTCGTCATATTGGGTCGCGTCGTGCCATAGCGTTAGAAACTGTGTCTATCACGGTAGAAGAAGAATTTGCTCCACTCTTTGAGCAAGCTCTTATGACAGCCTGCGAAACAGTTGGTATATTTGAGGAAGATGACGAGCAAATTTTCTGGCGCCTTGAGGGTGTAAAAGAAATTGGCCAAAAAGATGAGGAGCTGGAATCTGCCCTTGAGGTAGCAAGAATTCTTACAGGTGTTGAAGCAAAGCTTTTGCGCCAACCAACAGAAGCTGAAGGCTGGCTTGCCCGCACTCAAGAGGCTTTTCCTCCTCAAAATGTTGGTAAATTCTTTTCTATTCGAGGAACGCACCTTCAAAAAGAACCTTCTTCAAACCGTTTAACCATTACTTTGGATGCAGGCATTGCTTTTGGTTCTGGTGAACATGGCTCTACACGGGGCTGCTTAAGAGCTTTAGAAAAAATTGCTTACAGAAAACCGCATAAAATTCTTGATATGGGGTGTGGTTCTGGAATTTTGGCTATGGCGGCAGCAAAGCTATTAAAGCGGCCTGTTTTAGCAGTTGATATTGAACCCTGGTCGGTGCGTGTTGCGGCTTCAAACGCCAAATTAAATAATATTGGCCCCTTCCTTGATTGTCGTTTTGGCAATGGGTGGCATACAGAGTCTGTGCGTAAAAATGCGCCTTATGATTTAGTTTTTGCCAATATATTGGCGCGCCCTTTATGCCGAATGGCCCGTTCTCTTGGTCATTCATTAGCTCCAGGTGGGACGGCTATTTTAGCAGGTTTATTACAAACACAAGCCCGTATGGTGCATCAGGCCCATCAAAGACAAGGGCTAATTTTAGAGGAAATGCTTACAGAAGGTCCATGGGCAACGCTTATTCTTAGAAAACCATTTAACGTTAAAGGTTAGGTATCAATGCAAGATGCTGCACTTAGTCATTCAGAGCGCTTAGAAAAAACACGCAAGAGCTTAAAACAGCTCGGTGTTTCTGGTTTCATCATCACACGTGGTGATGAATATTTGGGGGAATATGTGGCCCCTTATGCTGAGCGTCTGGCGTGGCTAACAGGCTTTACAGGAAGTGCGGGTCTTGCCATTTTACTAGAAGATAAAGGCTGCGTTTTTTCTGATGGGCGTTATACTGTTCAGTTAGAACAGCAGGTAGATCATCATCTATGGGAAAGACGCCATATAAGCCTTTCACCTCCTAAGGACTGGCTGAAAAAAGAGGCTTGCGGCCTCAAAATTGGTTTTGATCCGCGTCTTGTCAGTAAAGCACAATATGAATCATGGTTGTGCCAAGAGATAGAGCTTGTTCCTCTGCAAGAAAATCCCATTGATATGGCGTGGTCAGATCAGCCCAAACCGCCTCAGAACCCAATCCAGCCACATCCGTTAGTTTTTTCTGGAGAAAGTAGCCTCTCAAAACGCGAAAAATTAGCTGACGCCTTAAAAGAAGCTGGTCAGGATGCTATGATACTAGCTGATGGCACTTCACTAGCATGGCTGCTTAATATTCGTGGCTCTGACATTCCCATGACGCCAATAGCACATGGATATGGCATATTTTATGCTGATAATACCGTAGATTTTTTTGTTGAACCAACGAGAATCACTCAGAAATTAGATGAAGATATTCGGGTTTTTCCGCCATCTGAGTTAAGAGCAAAATTAACTGAGCTAAATGGGCACATAGTCAGAATTGATCCTTCGACAACGCCTTTTTGGTTTTCGTTAGAATTAACAAACGCAAATATCGTTTATTTACCTGATCTTTGCACACTACCAAAATCTATTAAAAACTCGATTGAGCAAAGAGGCAGTCGTAACGCTCATTTAGAAGATGGCGTTGCTATAGTGCGGTTTTTACATTGGCTTGAACATAGTGGCATTGGCAAAACAGAAACTGAACTGGCCGAAAAACTACATGAATTTAGGTCTCAGTCAGAGCACTTTAAAGAAGAAAGTTTTGAAACTATCTCTGCGGTAGGGTCAAATGGTGCTTATCCTCATTATCGGGCTGTAAAAGGGCAGGATAAGGTTTTAACTCCTAATAATGTTTATTTATTTGATAGTGGCGGACAATATCCATTTGGTACAACAGATATAACCCGTACAATATGGTTAGGGCCTGATGATCCTCCTGATTCATTACGAGATGCTTATACAAGAGTATTAAAAGGAAATATTGCCGTTACTCAGGCGCGTTTTCCTCAAAATCTTCCTGGTTATCGGCTAGATAGTCTGGCTCGCTATGCTTTATGGCAGGCAGGGCTTGACTATGATCATGGTACAGGCCACGGGATCGGGTCATATCTTTCTGTTCATGAAGGTCCGCAGTCTATTTCGCCTGCACCCAGAACGATTGGATTACAGCCAGGTATGATTATTTCGAATGAACCTGGCTATTATGCAGAAGGCCAATATGGCATTCGCATAGAAAATCTGCTTTTGGTTAAAGAAACTTTTTCGAGTGAAGTAAAAAATAATTTTTTAGAATTTGAGGTTTTAACGTTTGCACCAATTGATGGAAAATTAATTGATGTAAAACTTTTATCTCAACAGGAGCTTGCCTGGCTAAATGGCTATCATAGCCAGGTACGCAAAACCTTGCTTCCGTTATTAGAAAAAGAATTACATCCGTGGCTTATTAGGAACTGTGCCCCTCTTTATTGAAGGGGCACTATAAAACCCAAAAAACAAGCTTTAGGTGAAAAAGACGTAAATTTTTTGGGTCTATAATTACGCGGGAGGAAGGTCTTCTTCTAGAACGGTTAAATTAACTGCGTAAGAAACCTCTCCTTCATCTTCATCGCGGTAAACAGTGCCAATAACTTCACCAGCAACCGCAATTTCTACGCTCATACCTTTGCGCGCTGGCTTATTGACTGTTAGATTAGGAGAACCAAGCAAACGTTGCAAAGTTTGTTGAAGGCGGGGGATTTCTGCGGCACTGATATCAGCCATATCATTTCTCATTATTCAATTTATTTCAGAACCTAACTTTTACCGCATATAGGCTTTCATAGAAAGACAGCTCTTTTCCAAACTCATATCTTTATGATAAGGCACTTAGATAAATATATCTTTTTCTTTTGCTCAAGCCTTACTCATTACAACCCTGGATAGTTGCATGCATCGTCTGATGAAAAAATACGCCTTGTTAGGCACTATTCCCTTCACGCTCGTAGGATGTGGCTATTTTGATTCGAGAGAAGCGCATCGCGCTCAATTTGAAATGGTAGGAATGACCGGCTACGATTTACAAGCATGTGCTGGGACACCGAATAGTTCAAAAAAGCTAAATGATAGTACCGAAATTTGGCAATATGAAATTTCCAGAACTGTTCCAGTTCCACAAGATTCTACGTTAATTCCTATTGGGGGAATTATTCAGCTTTACCAGACCTTTATGGGGGGAGCAGGATCAAGCTGCCGCATGATTGTTCGCATGGATCATGATCGCGTTTCTGAAATTCATTATTCAGGTAATAATGACGAATATATAGGAACAGACGGTATTTGTTCTATGATCACACGCGGCTGTGCGCGCCAGCGTGAATCAACTATGCATGTAGCACCTGGTATATGGCCTCTTGGCCCCATTTCTGCCTTTCATGCTGCTAGAACACCGCCACAAAGCACTACGGCTACTTATTCCGATCAATCTGGGAAATATGTACCGTATCTTGATGATGATCAGACTAAACCTGTTATCCGTCCAGCTCCTCCTCCAGAAACTAAGACGGATACACAATCAGCTAAGTGAAAAAGTCAGCGCGTTAGCAAAGTCTTCATTCGCTTAACAGCTTCTTCAATTCCTAAAAATACGGCCTGACTTATTAGGAAATGCCCTATATTAAGCTCTTTTAACCCCGGTAAAGAGACAATAGGACCTACATTTTCGTAAGTAAGGCCGTGACCGGCATGAACTTCAAGCCCCAATTTTTGAGCGAATAGAGCGGCATTATGCAATCTCTCAAGTTCGCCACCTGCTCCCTGGGCATAAGACCCAGTATGTAACTCTATCACAGGAGCACCTAATTTAGCTGCTATTTCAATTTGCAGAGGATCAGGATCAATAAATAAAGAAACCCGGATATGTGCTTCTTTTAGTCTCTCAATCTTAGATTTTAAGTCTTCTTTAAATCTATAAACATCAAGACCGCCTTCTGTCGTGAGCTCCTGACGCTTTTCTGGTACTAAACAGCAAGCATGCGGCTTAATATCACAGGCAAAAGCAACCATTTCTTCTGTGGCAGCCATTTCAAAATTAAGCGGCACCGATAAACGGCGTAAACGAATTATGTCTTCGTCACGTATATGGCGCCGATCTTCACGTAAATGCGCTGTAATGCCGTCTGCTCCACCTTTGATAGCATATTGGGCTGCTTCAAATGGGTCAGGATAAAATTCACCGCGCGCATTTCGAAGAGTAGCAACATGGTCGATATTAACACCTAAACGAATCACTTTAATGCTTCCTCAAAAGCTTGTTTTTTAGCACTCATTTCAGCAGCCATTTCTATTGCTGAAAAAAGACTACTCGGATCTGCCATACAATCCCCTTTTCCTCTTACCAAATCAAAGGCAGTGCCATGATCTGGTGAAGTTCGTATAATGGGCAAACCAAGCGTTACGTTTACGCCATGAGCCTGATCTAACGTCTTGATGGGAATAAGCCCTTGATCGTGGTAATGGCATATGGCCACGTCATATTGAGGGCGCACTATAGAACTAAACATTGTATCAGGTGGCAAAGGGCCAAAAACATTTACGCCTTTTTCCTGCAAAAACTTGATTGCAGGTGAAATAATAAATCCTTCTTCAACGCCCATTAGTCCTTTTTCACCTGCATGAGGATTTAACCCAGCCATGGCTATACGAGGATTTTTAATTCCAAAATCTCGCTTTAAGCTCTCATTAGCTGTGAGCGTTACGTCAATAATATGTTGAGTATTAAGATCATCCATAGCCTGTCGTAATGACACGTGGATGGTCGTTAAAACGACCTTAAGAGAGGGACATGCCAACATCATCACTTCTCTTTCTGAAAGATCGCATAAATGAGCAAGATATTCGGTATGGCCAGGATATTTAAAGCCAGCCTCTGATAAAATATATTTGGCTATAGGATTAGTTACTATAGCTTGTGCTTCTCCTTTTTTGACAGCTTCAACAGCATAATCAATGCTCTTAATAACTGCCCCAGCATTGCGAAAACAAGGATGGCCAGGCTTTACCTGAACGGCACACGGAATATTAATGATAGGCAGAGCATGAGGAAAAATCTCCAAAGCCTCATAAGGAGAGTTAATTATTTTTACAGGGATTTCTCCTTCAATTAACTCTACATCTCCTACCCAGAAAAATACTGGGCCTTTTTTTCTAAAATGCTTCCAAGCTTTAATTGTCAAACATGGCCCAATCCCCGAAGGGTCGCCCATTGTAAGAGCTAATGGTGCCTTTTGAGCGAGAAAGTTTAATTCTGTGCCAACTTTGCCAAAATTCGCACCCATGAGCGTATTCCTTTATGAAAAGACTCTATACCATATTGCTCATTAGGAGAGTGGATACGGTCATCATTTTGAGCGAACCCAATCATTAATGCATCTATAGATAAAGTCTGACGTACATCGCCTGCTACTGGAATAGACCCGCCTGAGCCTATTTCTACGGCTTCTGTGCCCCATTCTTCTCCTAACGCTTCAAGAGCATTGGAAAGATAGGGATTATGTTCAGAAAGCGCAAAAGCGGGAGATGCACCATAAGTTGTAAAACTAGCTTCAGCGTCTTGGGGTAGGTTCTGACGTATAAAATTTCTGAAGCTATCGCGTATTTTATGGGCGTCCTGGCCAGGGACTAACCGAAATGATATTTTAGCCATTGCCTGTGCGGGAATAACCGTTTTAAAGCCTTCATCCTCATAACCTCCTGATATGCCGTTTATTTCAAAAGTTGGCCGTGCCCATACTTGCTCTATAGCTGAATATCCCTTTTCCCCTGCGGCAGTGGAAAGGCCAACTTCATGCAATAAAGCTCCATCATTAGGAAAAAGTTTTTTCCATTGAGTGCGTTTATGGTCAGTAATTTTTTTTATACCGTCATAAAAGCCGGGCAAGACAACGCGACCATCTTCATCTCTGATTTTTGCTAAAATAGTGCTCAATACCGCAATCGGATTAGTAGCAGCATTGCCATAAATGCCCGAATGTAGGTCTAATTTCGCACAACGAATAACAACTTCCTCTGCTAATAATCCACGTAAGGACGTTGTGATAGCAGGTGTTGTACGATTTACCATTGATGTATCGCAAATTAAGGCAAGATCAGCCGTTAAATCATTTTTATTCGCCTCTAAAAAGGGGTTTAAATTTTCCCCCCCACATTCCTCCTCTCCTTCTAGTAAAATAGTGACATCTACAGGTAAGGCGCCTTTTACCTCTTTCCAGGCACGACAAGCCTCAATAAAGGTCATAACCTGCCCCTTATCATCGCTTGCCCCTCTGGCGATAATCACTTTTCTGCCATCTATCTCTTTAATTACAGGTTCGAATGGGGCGTATCCCACAAATTTTCAGGATCAATAGGCTGAACGTCATAATGGCCGTAAAATAAAACCCGCGTTTTTTGAGGCAGTTTTTCATGATTAAATCCAAGCACCATTGGATGTCCTGGAGCAGCCCATGAAACATCACGTAAATTCGCATCAAACCCTAATGTTTCAAGTTCGTTACGCAACCATTCAGCTGCCTTACGACAATCACCGCGATGTTTTTGCTGGGTAGAAATACTTGGGATTTTTAAGAGGGCTTTTAGTCTCTCAAGGGCATGATCCAGTTGAGCATCTACATGATGTAAAACGTCTTTAATATCATTTATATGAGACATTATGATTTATTCCTAAATTATGTATTGAGAGAGACACCCAGCCGAATTTTAGGTGCTATATCTGGATTATTTTCCTCTTCTATTTCTAATAAAGAGGATTCTATTTTTTCTTCTGATTTAGATTTTACGGTTAAAAAAAGTGGCGCAGGTTTAAAGCGACGTTTCTTTTCGTTTTGAACAAGATTTGATTTATGATCAAAATGAATTCTATTTGAAGAAGGCTCTATAATATTTAATATTGCCGTTTCAAACTGTTTTAAACTATGTGTTTCCGCTATTTTATTAGAAGCTGTTTGACTGATCTCTTTCCATAATGTGTCATTTGTGTAGAGTTCTGCAATGGCTAACGCAAAATGCTGTGGATCGTTAAATCCACCATCAAGACAGGTCTTACCATCTTCAAATTCTAGGCATTTCATAATGGATGAGCCCATAACACCGGGCAATCCTGCTTTGATTGCATCCAATATTTCTGGTGGGACCGTATTCATAACACGGGTCGGAACAATCATTAATTGTGACTGTGCAAGTTGATCTTCAAAGCTTACAAATTTAGTAAGTCCTCTTAACCACGCAAATCGTTCGTAAAATTCTAAATTAACACTGGGATGATGATATCCACCTATCCAGATCGGTATCTCTTCAGGCAAAAGTTCTTTTAAATGCGGGATCACATGTAAGCAGAACCAATCAATGCCATCATGAGCCGCATCGCCTGATGCTAACAAAGGAACTGGAAAAAGAAGCCCTTTTTTCTCGCTATTTAACGATGAACTTAAAGTATCATGATAAACATTTGGAACAGCCAAAACATTAGATATTCCTAGTGGCTTTATTAAGTCAGCCTCCCATTTATTATCAGTTAAAATGGCCTGACAAATCCATGCTTCAGATAACTCTCTGCGCAGCTCCTCATACAAACGTTGTTTGTCATATTCTGCTCCTACACACCTTCTTAAATAGGTTTCTGAAGCCTTCAACCCATTACCTTCTAATGAAGCTATATCTAAGATAAGAGCTTGTGTGGGTGAGATTTTCGATTTTAGCTGAGGCGCTAAAAGTGTGAGCGTATCAGCGCCATTTACCCAGACTAGATCAAAGGGCGCTTTTTCCTGCTCCAAAAATTCATCAACATAGTTTTTCCCAATGTAACAACTTACATTTTGAGGGAAATCTGAGAAAATTGTCAGCCGGTCTTCATTTCCATCATTAAGAGCGACAAAAACTACAGACCAGTTATTCTGACAAAGTATCTTTATAAGATCAAAAACACGACGGGAATGCCCACCTTCTTTTTTCAGAGGTAAGCGAGGATAAATTAATAAAGCTTTTTTCCCGCTTTGCTGCACATTTACAGCTATTTCCTGTTCTATATTAAGCGGTTTAGTCACCAAATAAGACGCAAAATCTTGCCTGAAATGTAATGGCAGCGATTGAGTCCGCGGAAATGATATTTGACTCATTTCCAGATCATTAACGAGTAATTCCGGTATATAAACAAGCTTTTTTCCTAGTGCACTCAAAGTCGCACTAAGTGTTAAAAAGCCTGTTTTATCAATTAAAGAGCTTATTTTAGCTAAAATTGGTTGTAAATCATGTTTGCGGCCAAAAAATACGCCACGCTGAAAAGCATCAGCCCTGCGTCTAAAGTTGAGCTTGGGGGCAAAAGGCTTTTCTCCCAGCCCATTAACAGTAACAGCACTATCTCGAGTTATATAACAACCCGCTTCAATTACAGAATGCTTAGATGAAATAACCTGTCCGCCACCTCCATCAATTTCATCATTTTCTAAAGCAGATAAAATAATTGAGATGGCGCCACTATGAAAAGTTACCCCGTTATAAAGCATTACTATATTATCAGCGTTAGATTTTTCTAATCCGATATTAAATAGGGCTTTATCATTTTGCCATTCTGACGGATAAATTAAACGAACACCATGAAAAGCCTGCTTTAACAAAGCTTTTTCAGTAGGATTGCCATTACTAACAACTATGATTTCTTCTTTGCCAGTAAAATTATGGTAAAGAGAAGCGAGAGTTGCAATAGTTGAGAGATAGTCCCCCTCTGAAATAATAATAACGCTCAATTGAGGTAGAGATGTTTTAGTAAAACAGAGAGGTTCGCGATATAATGAGGGTAAAAGAGCTGCAATTCTTTTAATTGAAAGCAGCTTTGCTTCCTCTATAGAGCAACTAGCTGGCTTTATAGAAAAATTTTCTTCTTTTTGTTTTATATAAAGCGCAAAAACATCTTCAACTTCATGCTCAATTAAAAAGTGCGCATTTTTCCCCTGGCTTAAAGAAAGATCGAGCTCTATTTCAGCTCTGGGGCGTCGTCTTTCATAAAGACCAGACCTTAAAAAATGCTCATAGCCGTTTCTGAAATGTCCCTCATCTACAGCCCGTGCAATATCAGGATAGAGCGTCAGATAATAGGATTCACTAAAATATGGATTAGGGTCAAAGCGCGTTGGCTCATTATTACAGAGATAATGTTGCAACGGGAAAGCATAAATTCCACGCTCAATTAACGTATTTACTTCTGGATAAGCTGAAATATACCATTTGGGATCAAAATACCAGGACGTTCTTACTAATGAAACTAGTGGATTATTGAGAGATAAAAACTGACAAAAAGCCCCTTCATTAAGATCTATATCAATATTATCTTTTAAACATTCTTTTATAAATAAGCTTGGATCAAAAAAACGATTAGCTTTTTTTCCAACTTTGTCACCAATTTTTAAATAATGATCGTAGCTGTTTAAAAATCCATATGATGAAATTTTTCTGTAACTTAAGTCAGGATTTTTTCTGAAGTAATCTTCTTCTTTAAAAAGCCAGTGAGGCGTACAGCTTTTGGCCCCAATATCTATATAATGTTGGAAACCTGTCTCAAAAATACCGCCGGGACGAACATGCTGATAGACATTTCCATTATGTTGCAAATACCATTCTTCATCAAAAAAACGGTTAGGTGAACGTTTATTTTCCCGTGCATTTTCTTGCCAAATTGCTTCTAACGCTTGGTCATCTGCCTGTTTCTCGGCATCGCTCAAAAGCATGCAATAACGTCTGCAATACCATTTTGCATCAAATTGGCACCAAAGAGGTGGGCCAATTTCTTTTTTCTCAGTAGGATGCATGTTCTTTTCACTATGGTATCGTGTCACAGATGCAAAAATCCTTTATGAGCTTATTTTCGAGCAGTTAAGCCAGTTTAATAACAAAATTATCTTAGGAAATTTATAGGACAAGCATGCTATATTTACAAAAACAAAAAACACTCTGCCTTATGTAACGGTAGCTTATGCAAAAACTTCACTTTCTGAGAAAGAATTTCAAAAAAGCTTAAACATCAAAAATTACTTTTTTTTTCCTTTTTGTTAAACTCTCTTATCATTATTCTAGGATGAAACATGATCAGACTTCTCATTATTGTGTGTTTTTTAGCACTTCTTACCGTTTTTTCTTTGTCTAATCCCTCTCCTTCTGAGATGTGGATTATCTCTAAAGGCTTCCATATTTCAATTGGTCTGCTTGCCTTTGGGCTTTCTATCTTTTTCTTATTTGTAGGGCTAATCGTTGGATGGGCTGGCGAATTTCAGCAAAGAAGACGTGCCCGCCGGGCTGAAAATCAAATTCGTTCTTTAGAAAAACAAAATAGCGAACTTCAGGATAAAGTTGCCTCTTTGCAAATATCTGTCCCCAACTCTACATCTAATGTAGATCATGAATTCATTTCACAAGATAAAAGTACTCTCAAATGACATCGCGTTCTACTAAATTAATCGCAGCCATTGATACAGCTGATATCAACCAAGCCAGAAAGTGGGTTTCTGCTTTAGAAGATTCAGTAGATGCCATTAAATTAGGCCTTGAATTTACGTATGGCTGCGGCCTGGAAGCTGTTAAAGATCTTTCGCAAAATCAGAGACTTTTTCTAGATCTGAAGCTTCATGATATCCCTAATACTGTAGCTTCTGGACTTCGTTCTCTTTTAAATAATCTATCACCCGAACTTTTGACGGTTCACGCTCTTGGCGGACCCGAAATGATCGAACGCTCCCGAGAAGCGATAGAACAAAAAACTTCTACCTCTCAAACGAGACCTAAATTGTTGGCGGTAACAATATTGACCAGTATGAACCAACAAACTCTAAATGCTGTTGGTATAGCTGATACGCCTTTAGATCAGGTCATAAGACTTGGTAAAATGGCAATTAAAGCGGGAGCGGATGGACTTGTTTGCTCTGCACACGAAATTACAGCTTTGCGTGACGCTTTAGGTGAGAATGCATTGTTGGTTGTGCCAGGAATTAGACCTAAAGGTAATCAGGCTGACGATCAACAGAGAGTCATGACACCCGCACAGGCAGCACAAGCAGGAGCCGACTGGATTGTGGTAGGACGCCCTATTACCAAAGCAGCGGACCCCGCACAGGCAGCCAGAGCCATTAAAGCTGAGTTACAGCTATAATGGCAGAGGTTAAGATTTGTGGCTTAAAACAACCAAAAGAAATGCAGCTTTGTGCAAAGCTTAAGGTGCAATGGGTGGGGTATGTATTTTACCCCCCTCTCCGCGTTCTATTTCCGCAGATCATGCTCAAATTTTACATAAATCCGCTCCCTCCTCTCATGAAGGAGGGCCTAAAAGAGTTGGCTTATTTGTAAAACCAACCTTTGAAGATGTCGAAAAAATTCTTAGAAAAGTAAATTTAGATATATTGCAGCTTTATACCTCAACTGAGCAAGCTGAATTATTTCGGAAACAATTCAACATTCCAGTTTGGCAGGCCAAAGGTATTGACTCCTTAGCCGACCTACCAACTCAAAAAACACTTATTGATGGTTACGTTATAGAAGCCCCATCAAGTAGCAAAGACAGCCAACCAGGAGGGCTGGGCCGCACATTTGACTGGACATTAACCGAAAAATGGCACTCCCCCGCGCCTTGGCTTTTAGCAGGTGGACTAACTCCCGAAAATGTATCCCGAGCTATTAAAATAAGCAAAGCTCAGGCTGTTGATGTTTCATCGGGGGTTGAATCAAGCAAAGGCATCAAATCATTGGAAAAAATAGAAAAATTTGTCTTAAATGCCCTTAATGGGGTTGCATGATATCAAAACCCTGCTATGTTCCCCAAGCCTTATACGGAAGGATGGCCGAGCGGCTTAAGGCGCACGCTTGGAAAGCGTGTGTACGTTAATAGCGTACCGTGGGTTCGAATCCCACTCCTTCCGCCATATCTCTTATGTAAAATGAAGTAAGTAGCTGCAAAACCCGCATTTAACTGCGGTTTTTGACGCAGGCATTTATTCAGGTTTATTCATTTTGATGCATATAAATGCACCACAAATTTTTTTGCTAGTCCCATCTAACATTGCTGGTGTGCCAAAATGTCAGTGATGATAAACTTGCCGAGATTGACTAGTTTTTAGCCATTACGAACAGTGCGCCAAAACCCTTAATATATCTTAAAAGATGCACTTCGTTGCGCACTGTTTTTTCGCTAATGCGTCCATCAATATGAAAAAAAACTTCACTTACTTTATTTTCTTAATTTAGGCCCAGTATCATGACAGCGGCTATAGAAAATAAAGCAACTAACGCCCCTAAAGTTAAGTTCACAGCATGATTAACTAGGCGCGATTTTAATTTGGCCTCATTCATGCCAAAAACTCCTTAATTTTTTGAATTGACGAAAGCTGGTTTTCCCGGGTCTTTAATGCCTGGACAGAGGTCAGGGCAAATGTCTCGGTCCTTTCAATAATTTCGTCCGTAATTCTTTCAGTCCATTTTTTCAATTTTTTAACTCTGTGCTATTCGTTACGCTTTGGAACTGCTTTTGTGGCAAAAGTAACGATTTGTCTATAATTATTTCATCTTTTGGTATATAATTAAGGTAATTTTATGCCTATCGTGTGGCAAAAGCTCTAATGCGCATCAGTAACATACAATTAAGAAAAGTTTTCAATAGGCAGGTTTTGTGCCAAAGACCTTCTTTCCTGGTAGCCTCACCAACGCAGCCATTTGGCAAAATATGAATAGATTTGAAAGAGCGCTTATTGCCTAAGCACCAAGGCCTATACCAAGAGGGAAAATTTCTTAACCGACCATAAGCTGGTGCTTTTCCTCGCCTGTTGATTATATATTCGCGGCCATGAATTGGTCGCTTAAAGGCAGGCAGAGTAATGATGAAACAACATATTCATCCAAACTATTTAGGTTTTCAAGTAATTATTAATAACTGAATTTTAATTTTAAATTCTAACATAACTTTTAAAAAAATTTTCTTATACCTATATTTGTAATATATATGATTACTGAACAAAAATATCACAATTGAGACACGCGGAACGAAGTTTGGCGACCCATTCCGCGCGCTTCATGTAATGAAGGCAATCAGTTTATCATGAATAATGAAACTACAACAACAAGCAGAATTGTAGCCGACCATTTGCGCCCAATTATTGAGCGGTTAGATGGAAAGTACGAAGTCTATAATAATATTGTTAGAATAATTGGGGGAAATTTTAAGACTTTCCAGCAAAAGCCAAATAAAACAAGAAAAAAAATTAGTTAGTTCATATCAAGCTGCAACTGAGATGAATATATTTTCTTTTCATTTGCACTATCTGCCGAATAGATACGTATCTTCTATAAAAGGAACCCAGTCAGAACACTAGCATCATCTTAATTTTACAACTGCGCCTGCTTATTTATTTGTTAAAAACAAACGTAAACATAATAATTTTGGGAGTTATTCACTATGACTTCCTTTTTCATAATTGAGCTCAGGATTTCTTATCTTTTGACACAGAGCTTTTATGCTTTTTTGACCATAGCTGATATTTTCATTAACAAAGACTTAAGCGGTAAAAAAAGCCTTTATAAAAGCAAAATTTGCGCAATTAATGTCCTGAAAAATCGTCTGAAATCAAGCTACGCTTATATAGAGAAAGTGAAAACTTATTTTTCTGGAAATAATATATATACTTTCCTTTCCGCTTGGGCAAAAAACATATTTCAAAGCGTAATCATTACGCCAAAAACACTTTGCAAAATAATGTTCTTTCAAAGATGGAAAAAAGCAACTTTGATTGCAACAATAACAAACATTACATGGTCTAAAATCTATTCAATAAATCCAGTACATATTGGCAAGCTTTTATTTATTGAAGGTTTCAACCATGCTTGAACAGTAACCAAGCCAGATTACGAGCTCTTTTTAGGAAAAAAGGAGCGGGTATTATGAGTAACAAAGCCATTAACTGGGCTATTAAGGTTCCTGCCTCCCCTACTCAAAAACATTTGCTCCTAGTTTTAGCCAATTTTGCCAATGATGCTGGGTACGCATGGCCTTCTACTAGATTGTTAGTTAACGCGACAGGTTTGAGCGAGCGGACAATCAGAAAAGCAAAAAATGACCTGACTTTGAAAGGTTATATAAAGCCATCTCGCGAATTTTGCAGAAATTGTTTTAAATTAATCACTGAAAATAAAATGGCAGGATATGACGAAAAAACGGAATTAGGTGCCGGCTTTCTAGCGGCATCACGTGCCAATAAACCGGACTGTAATACCTCAAAAGCGGCACTAAATTCCGCTGCTTTATATAACCCTGAAATAACGCCTAATAACCTCAATATATCGCCTATATTTTGCACAACAAAAAATATTTCATCTTCAGAATTAGAAATGAAGCTTCCTGACTGGCTTCCTCTTGATGCCTGGAATGGGTGGCTGGAGATGCGCAAACGCAAAAAAACACCTCTAACCCCTAGAGCTATTGAACTGACTCTTCGTAAACTCTCAGAATTTCAAAAACAGGGTTACAATGTGGGTTCAATCCTCGATACCAGCACAGAACGTGGATGGACAGGTGTATTTGAACCAAGAGAATGTGCCTCATTTAAAACGAAACACAAACCACCATTAAACCCATTTGCAGGGTTTGATAAGCAATGGTGCGATAAGTTTGAGAGTGACCCCATGGCTCAGAAAGTTCTCTTTATAAGGGTGGTGGCATACTCGAAACCAACCCGCGCACCATGTCCGCAACACTTTTGGACGGAACAACACGAATTGACATTCCCTGGGTGCGGCCCTTGCAACAAAATGTCAAAATTGTCTGTCACTGGCAAACTTCAGCGGTCAATATCATTGATAATGACGCCGCCACACAGCTCTGTGCACCATCGCTTGCTGATTACATCAACGCCATTCAGTGCGGAGAACCAATCAATCTTTTACAGTTGGGAACCGTTTTTGAGGCCGCCATCTTGCAGCTCATTCCAGCTAACCTGATTACTCAACTTTCATTTGACGTCTATCTGGATGGTGTTCTGAGTTCCCCTCTCAAAAATAGTCATATCATTCATGGTAACCCAGAAAGTTACTTCGTGACCACTACGGACAAAATTTCTCTTGAAAGAAACTGAGGCACGGCATGAAAAAAACACTTATAGCCCCGGCCTATGCCTATCAGCAATTTACTGATGACAGTAATATTGTTGCGTTTTTCGATGCCTTTAACCAGATGGCGACAGAAACACTTACGTGGCTGGCTGAGCATCCCTTCCCTCTTTATATTGGGTCCTACCTCACTGGTGGCTTTCTTGATTATTGCGCTTACTGTCTTTACGGGCAATTTCGATATAAAATCAGCTATGTGCAGTTACAACAATATGGCGGTGCCCTGAATGATCAGGATATTAACCGCATAGCAATTGACGAAATTATAGTTCAAAAAAACTATCTTGGCACAACTATCAATGATGATCTCTTTAAACGTATTTTGACGTGGAACCTCTATAAGGGAGATGGCCTTAGCTTTACTATCCCATGGCTAAAAAGACGTATTATGCGCTTTTTAACAGGCAATGAAGGACAAGTATGGCGCTTTAATAGCTGCCAGAATGTCGATGTGAAGGTCAAAGGGCGCATCGTGGCAATTACCATTACGCCTGGCGACTGGGACAGCTCTTTAATCAGTGTTCTTGATAGAATCATTAATAATGGAATTCTGAACATCCCGCCTATTTACAATTATGCTATAAGCGAGCGACAGAGCTAGTTATGGTAGGCATAAACATAGGGCTGGCAATATTGTCTCTGATTATAGGCTCCCTCGGAGGGCTGATCTGGTATGCCAATCGGTCAGGCCGCAATGCCGCACAGCTCAAGGCAGATGACGAGGCTTTATCTCTGGCTCAGCAGACCATAAGAGTGGTACAGAACATGGCTCAAGCCGAGGCCGATAAGCCCAATACAGCCGAAGAACTGATAAATCGGCTTAATAACAAAAAATCATAATGATAACATTACTGGTTGTAAAAGCCTGATCGGCTCTTAGATTAAGCCCCATCTGCTTTATGCTAGTAAAGCAGTCGCGGGCTGATCGATAGACTCTCAGTGCCGAACCGCCACAACAAAGCGACGAACTCAAATTGTGCAATCAATAGTCGATTATATGGGATGACAAGACGAGACAAGTTCAAGTCACGAAAAAAAAGCTTTAATATGACTTTTATTAAACCCTTATAAATTAAATAAAAATGGATATGTTATGTAGTTATATTTTGAATAACTTAGTATTATAATATACAAAAATTAAACTTATGGGATTTATTTTAATATATATGTAAAGTATATTAAAATAATTATTTATCATCATATTTATAATCTTATTTAAAAATATGTTTATCTAAAATCATAATATATGTTTCTTTCTTCATACATTATACAAAACAAATTTATAAAAATAAATTTTACAATATTATATAATTTTAACAAGAATTGCTTCACATGGCTTTCTATCAAGATGAAATCATTCTTTAGAAACAATGAGGGATAATTTTAAAGATAAATGAAGACCAGTTTTGTAAAAACACAAAATCAAACGTAACTATTCATTCGGATTTATACTGATTGCAGATAAACCATGTAAGGGGCGCCTAATATGTTATTTGTCCCACATAATTTTTCGAACTTATTTGTAAGCTTTACCGCTTTGGACCATAAGTTAATATAATCGAGCTAGAGAATTTTAAACATTAACTGATTAAAGGGTGTCTTTACACCCAGCTATTTTTTTTCACTATGGCTCTTAAGCACACTCATGAAACATAATTTATAGAAAATTATAAGCCTTCTACATTTTTTATAAATAAAAAACTAATTATTTAGGTATTTCATTTTGAGAAAACTATATTTATTTGCATATAGTAAACTTCTATATCATAATATAAAGATATATTATTTTATTTTTCTTTAGTTAAATAATATAATTATTTGAGTTTTACCATAGTAATAATAGTTTTTTATGTTTTATTACAAAATTTATAAAGATATTTTTATTACTATAATCTCACTTATCAGAACCTTTTCAGAAAGTGAGATTATAATATGCAAGAAAATATCTTCTTACAAACGCGATCTGCTACAATTTCTACAGATAATAGCCTTTTTTATTATAGAGCAATGAATGTCATTTAAAACTTACATATTAGGTAACTTCTTTTGTTAAAATATTCTGGTTAATATTATCAAATGACGATCACAATAAATGCCCGCAACTCAGTCATTCCTATTATTTACTTAGGAATGATAAAATGTAGCAAAGAGGCTATAATCATTATTGTTGCTGTGCCACTGCCCCATATAAGCACAAACCACCCCAATCTTTTCCAAAGTGATTGAGGTGTTTTTTCATCTTCCTGTTGGACAATTTTAATGATAGCCATCAGATTTCGTCACTTTTCCGCGAAAAATATGATAAGAATAAAGAGTGTAAGCTAAGGTTATTGGGATTAAAAAAGCCGTTCCCACAAGCTCGAATATCTGGCTTGAAACGGGAGATGCGATATCCCAGATTTTTAATGATGGTGGTACGGCATAAGGCCAGATTGTTATAGCAAGCCCCAAAAGAGATAGTAAAAACCAGATTATGGCGCAGAAAAAAGGTGATTTTACGCCGCCTTTTTGCAGAGAACGCCACATGACAATGCCAGTGACAAGCACGAGCACAGGAACTGGGCTCACAAATATTATGTTAGGCCAGACAATCCAACGGCGTAAATATGGAGCCTGTAAAAAAGGTGTCCATGCACTCACAGCTACAATACACAAAAACATGGCTACAGATAGCAGTTTGGCCCAATTACGACTTTTTTCTTCCAACTCGTCTGAAGTTCGCCATACTAACCATGTTGCTCCCAATAAAGCATAACCGCACATAACTGACAGGCCACAAAGAATAGAAAAGGGACTCAACCAATCCAGGGCATGACCTGAGAAAACACCATTTGTGACCGAAATTCCCTGAACATATCCACCCAGGATCGCCCCCTGACAGAATGTAGCTATTGCTGATCCTATCCAAAAAACAGAATTCCAGAATTTTTTCTGACTATCTGTGTGAGCTAATGAGCGATATTCAAAGGAAACGCCTCTAAAAATGAGAGATAAAAGCATAACGGTTATAGGAATATAAAACGCTGGTAGCAATGTGGAATAGCCCCCTGGAAACACTCCAAAAAGCACTGCTCCCCCTAAAACCATCCAGGTTTCATTACCATCCCATACTGGAGCAATGGTATTGACCATTATATTTCGGTGATTTGGAGTTTTTTCTATGGCAAATAACATGCCAACTCCCAGATCAAAACCATCAAGCACCACATATGTACTTATGGCAAAAACAACAATCGCGGCCCAAACTAAAGGAAGCCAATATGATAAATCATGCATTTTGTGCTTCCTTATTTAGAGCTATCTACTTTGTGAGGTTGCATACCAATGCGCACCTTTCCGTCTTGATTATTCGGAGTTTCGGGTGACACTCTCAGCATACGTAAAAGAAAGACGAACCCGGTTCCAAAAACAAAACAATAGATGATTACGAACAGAATTAAGGAAAAAGTCAGGCTCGATGCTAAAACGGGCGATGCACTATCTGCAGTGCGTAACTGTCCATACACTGTCCAGGGCTGACGCCCCACTTCTGTGGTAACCCAACCGCATAACATGGCCACAAACCCGGCAGGTGCCATGCACAGTACCAATTTTAAAAAGAATGAACTTTTAAAAAGTTTCTTTCTCCATCTCAGCCAGAGTGAGCCAAAACCCACTAATATCATTAAGCATCCTAAAGCGACCATGATGCGAAAAGAGAAAAAAACTACTGGAGATGGAGCCCGCTCATTAGCAGGAAAATCTTTTAAACCTGGGACTTTTCCATCCAGACTATGCGTTAAAATCAGAGAACCAGCATAAGGTATTTTAATGGCATATTTTGTGCGTTCTTCTTTCATATCAGGTATGCCAAATAATATTTCGGGGGCCCGGCTTTCTGTTTCCCAGTCCCCTTCAAGGGCAGCAATTTTAGCAGGCTGATATTTGAGCGTATTTAACCCATGCATATCGCCAACAATAAGCTGTAATGGGGCTACAAACGTAATCATCCAAAGTGCCATAGAAAACATTACACGTGCAGGATGATTATCTGACTGCTCTGTCTTTTTACTTTTTAATAAATGCCATGCCCCTACAGCCCCTACTGCAAAAGCCACTGACAAAAAAGCAGAAAGCCCCATATGGACAAGACGATATGGAAATGAAGGATTAAAGATAATTGCTAACCAGTCCTCAGGCAAAAAACGCCCTGTTACAGGATCAATTTTATAACCTTGTGGTGTTTGCATCCAGGAATTGGAACTTAAAATCCAAGTTGCAGAAATTAATGTTCCTAACGCAACGGTGCACGTGGCTACATAATGCAACTTTTTGCCAACCTTATTCATGCCAAAAAGCATGATACCCAAAAAGCCTGCCTCTAAAAAAAACGCTGTAAGAACTTCATATGATAAAAGCACACCCGTTATCGGGCCCGCTTTCATGGAGAAACCCGACCAGTTTGTGCCAAATTCATAGGCCATGACAACACCGGAAACGACCCCCATGCCAAAAACCAGAGAGAAGGCCTTCACCCAGTAACGATATAAAGTAAGATAGACCTGCTGTTTTGTTTTGAGCCAAATGCCCTCTAGCACAGCAAGATAAACCGCTAAACCAATTGAAAAGGCAGGAAAAACGATATGCACCCCAATAGTAAACGCAAACTGCCAGCGCGCTAACAAAAGTGCTATCTCATGAGGATGTTGCATATTGCCTCACATGCACAGAATGAAAAAATTAACTTTATGTAACAAGCAAATTAGACTTGCATAGTATAATTAAATATTAACGCTTTCAAAATATTTTATAAATATAATTAACAATTACTTAATTTGTTTATAAAATATAGCTTTTTCTACAAAAATAAAAACAAAAATTTAACTTTTTTATAAAGTAATCTTTATAATAATTTTTCTTGTCATAAAAAGGAAAGAACTTATGGCTGACAAGATTAACGATCAATTTTTTGTTGAAACTAAAGAGCTTTTAGAAAAGGTTCGCAAAAATAATGATAATAAAGCGATAAGATGGTTTCACGAAAATGCTGCATCAATTCGTGAAAAGATTGACAGCAAGCTTACCGAACTCATTGAATCTGAAAATCTTCCTCAAAAAGCACAAAAAGCCTATGAAGCGGCACTTATAAAAAAACCTAATCGCTTGGAAGAATTATTGCCTGAAAGCGAAAAAGATAAAAAATACCGCAACCCCAATTTTCACGATCAAGACACGATTTGGGCAATTTTAGGTACAGAAGCCCAGTCACCTCTTTTCATGGCTTATGATAAGCTTAAAAAAGACGTTGAAATACAGGCACACCATATTGGCCGTCACCTATAAAACTCTGTCCTACATTTTACCTTACAAAATAAAAATCAAGCTTAGATTAAACTTCATATTTGGATATATTTTCAAATATGAAGTTTTTTTTGCACTGATAGTAGAATTATAGTCGTTATTTTCTAAACAGAATTTTATCTCATATTTTAACAAAACATGTTATAAATTATAAAATTATATCAATTTTAAATTATTATTATAAGTTACTATTTCACTATTTCACTATTTCACTATTTCACTATTTCACTATTTCACTATTTCACTATTTCACTATTTCACTATTTCACTATTTCACTATTTCACTATTTCACTATTTCACTATTTCACTATTTCACTATTTCACTATTTTGGGGAAATTACTAAATATGTAAAGAATTAACTTTATCATTTTAAAAATCTTTTAAATAACTAAATATCTTATCAATAATTGCTTTAAAAGGTTATTTTTTATCTTAGAGACATTGGAAATCTCGAAAATCTTATTTTCGGATGAGCTGCGCAAACGCTTAAAATATATAAAATATGAAATTATTATTTTATCTTGCTCAGAACGCTTTTACCTAAATTACATCTGTTAAGATTGAGTTTATACCCATCTTACAGAAGAGACATGCGATAAGGTTTTTTTAGTTAAAAGATTGCGTAATATGAGTTTGTTATCGCCAAAAAGTCTTGTCTTACAAAACTATACAGATTGGCCTGTTGATCTTTTCTGAAAGAAACCCCCTAAAGTCTCAACGTCTCCTAAAAAAGCTAAAGCTATTTTGGATGCCGGTTATTACGACCCCAAAAAGTCAATAAGTGTAATATAAATAGGCAAGTTTGAACCAGCCTATTTATTTTTCGAACAGAATTAGTCCTCTAACAGTTTTAATAGATACCCCGTTTCTAAAATAAGAGTTATGCATTTTCTGTGCCTGAACTTTAATCGTACTTTTAGATATATCTTTTGACACAAAACGTTCCTAAGTTTTGCCAACTTTTGCCAAAATTCACTTTTAGCCAAGATATATCTTACGGCGCATAATTACCTTAGCAGAACGAAACTTTAAAATTTTTTATAAAATTCTTTTTAAGGCTATATGATCAATATTTTTTAGATAATAAACATAATAATAGTTTTATTTTTAAGTAACAGATAATATTTATTAATAATGTAAAAAATTTATAGGTATATATAATTTATAATTATTATATATAATAAGTAAACCATCTTAAAATTATAATTAGAAAATTTTTATTAAATTCTCTTTACAAAATTATTTTTTTGTAATATCTGATTAACCAACTTCGCAGCGTCTTTCCCAATTTTTTTACGGGAATGTTTTAGAATTTTATTTCTACACCTGACGTTTGCTTTTTTTACATAGGTCCGAGCACTCTCGTAGGGCCTTTTATTAATGCCACGTCCCGCGCCTTCTCTTGGCAATGAGGCAAAGAGCCCCGCCTGTGACGTGCCCTCTTCGGTGGAGAGACAATTTATGTCCGTCGCGACGACTGAAAAACGCGCCTTGGTTGAACGTATAGGGATTCCTGCACCTCTTCTATGGGCGTTCGTCGGTCTACTTCTTTTTATGATTGGTGATGGTGTTGAGGCAGGGTATCTTGATACCTATATGCTTCATAATGGTCATACTCAAGGATTTGTGAACCAATTATTCACTTTCTATGGTATTACCGTCATGTTGGCCGCATGGCTCTCTGGCCCTCTTTCTGATTTATGGGGACCCAAGAAAGTCATGTGGTTAGGCCTTGTTTTATGGGCTGCCATTGAAGTTTGCTTTCTTGTCTTTGGCCTTGGTCCCAATAATGGCCCATTAATCCTTTTCTTTTACGCCCTCAGAGGGTTTGCCTATCCTCTCTTCGCCTATGGTTTTTTAGTCTGGATTGCAGCTGCCACACCCGCCCGCATGCTTGGTTCAGCCGCTGGCTGGTTCTGGTTTTCTTTTGCAGCCGGCCTCCCTACTCTTGGCTCACAGTTTGCCCGTTATGCTATTCCTGAAATTGGCGAACTGAACACTTTCTGGTGCTCACTTGGCCTAGTGGTAATTGGCGGCTTAATTGCTCTACTTTTCACTCACGAACCTACTGGCTCCAAACGCCTTTTGCCTGACCATGTTCCTACACGTCAGATCTTTTTTGGCTCACTTTCAATTATGTGGCGTGAACCAAAAACCTTTATTGCTGGTATTGTTAGAACAATTGATACATCCTCAGAATATGCATTTTTGGCTATCATGCCGGCATTTTTCGTAGATCATTTAGGATTTTCTCTAGGGCAATGGCTTAATCTGTTATCCATCGTTTTTTTAAGCAATATTATTTTTAATCTTGCTTCTGGTATGGTGGCTGACAAATTTGGTTATAGGAACGTTATTGCAATTTTTGGTGGTATTGGTGGCTTTATTACAATTCCACTTTTCTACTATGTTCCACTCTGGTTTCCTGGAAATTTCTGGGCCGCTGCTGGTGTTGGTGTACTTTATGGTGCGGCCATTGCTTCATTTGTTCCGCTTTCAGGTCTTATGCCCCAGATTTGCCCAAAAGAAAAAGCCGCAGCCCTTGCTGTCCTTGGCCTGGGTGCTGGAGCGTCAACATGGGTTGGTCCGGCTATTGTGAGCCTATGCGGCGTCCTTTTTGGGTCCAGCTTAACTTACGTTATTTGGGCATTTGCCATTATTTATCTGATTTCTGCTGGCCTAACCATGGCGCTGACAGTGTCTCCTGAAGCACGCCGTCACTTAAAAGAACAACAAAAAGAAATCACAACTGTTCAAGCTGCTGAATAAAATCAGCCCGCTAAAACGAGCTGCCTCTCCAAAAGAGGCGGCTTTTTTAGTTTCAAAACATGTCATAATTCACCACTTTGTCCATTGTTTTGTCCATTGTGATGATTAAGTGGCCTTTTCAAACTTTACTTTACTACCAGCTCCTGGCTTTCACTATCTCGTCTAAATGAGTTGTATAACGTGGCGAACGCATAGCCGAGCGTGCTCCCCAGGATGGGCGAAGAGCCGTTGATGAGGGCCTTAATGTGCCGCGCCCATAACGTGCATTAATGTCATCTAAAACCTGCATAAGCGTACCGCTTTTTTCTTTATCATACGTGCTAAATAAGTCAGACTGATTTGACAGACACGACAAATCATTAAGGATGATACCTGCTTTATAATAGCGATATCCATTTTTCCATAAGGGTTTCAGTAGCCTGATAGATTCAGTAATGAGCACTGCCGTATCATAAGTAGGCTCAATAACTGCACCTCTTTGGTTGGAATAATAAGGATCTCCGCTATGTCTGTTTGTATGGATAAATACCGACAAATAACCTGCCTGTAATCCTTCTGCACGTAATTTTTCGGCCGCTCTCGTTGCATAAGTGGCTATCACTTCACGCATTTCTTTCCATTGCGTTACAACCCGGCCAAAACTCTTTGTTGTTGCTATAGATTTCTTATTGGTTTCCATATCTGCAAAAGAAAGACATGACTGCCCCTTAAGCTCTAATTGGAGGCGTTTTCCTACAACAGAAAGCAACTTTTGAACATGCTCTGGTGGCAGTGCTACAAAATCTGCAATTGTTCTGACACCAAGCTTGTGCAATTTTGCACAATTCTGCTTTCCCAACCCCCATACTTCATCAATATCCAAACGGTCCAACCAGTTCTTACGTGTCTGTTCGTTGGTCAGATCACAAAGGCCGTTTAGTTCAGTATGTTTTTTTGCAATCGCATTAGCAAGTTTTGCTAGTGTTTTTGTTGGCCCCCACCCTATACAGGTTGGTATTTTCGCAACACGCATCACCTCAGATCGAAGCAATGCGCACAGCCCTGCTACATCGTCAAAGCCGCTTAAATCAATAAACATCTCGTCAATACTATAAGGCTCTACCTTTGGAAGCCTCTCTGCAAGACTAAGATAAAAGCGCCGCGATAAATCTCCATAAAGAACGTAATTACTAGAAAACCAAACCACATCGGAAAGTTCAGGACGCTCTTTACAAACATGATAAGGTTCACCCATTTTTACACCAAGAGCCTTGGCTTCAGCAGTTCTGGCGATTGAGCAACCATCATTGTTACTAAGCACCACCACGGGCTTTTTCTGTATAGAAGGCTTAAAAGCACGCTCACATGAGCAGTAAAAGCTGTTTCCATCAATTAAACCAAAAACAGGCACCTTAAAGCTCTTCTCTTACAAGACTAACAGCCACAGCCCAGATAGAGGCATCTATATGTTCAGAAAGATAAACAGGCATATCTAACGCCCTGGAAGGGCGTAAATACCAGCCCCTCTTATCCTGACCTATTTCACAGACAAGCATTTCACCACTCACACAGGCAATAACCACCCCTCCAGCACGAGGAGCGCGAGCAGAATCTGCGACAATAATATCATTATGTCGGATCCCTCTATGATCTAGCTCATCACCAGTGACACGCACGAGATATCGGCTCGGACGACGCAACTCCAGCGTGTCAGTAAGATCAATCGTATTTTCAACATAGTCTTGAGCTGGTGATGCAAACCCTGTGGTTTTATCACCATTATAATTATCATTACCTGATTTTTGCGCCATAAACCGAAGAATAAGGGGAGTTTTTCAAGAAATCAACAGGTATTAATCAATTATTAACCATAAAATAAAATAATTTTATTTTTAATATTATTCATGTATGTATTTAATATTATAATACTTTAAAAATTATTTAAGTATAAATTTTAGAAACCTCTTAAATGAGATTAAGTCATACTGATGTAATATGCTACCTTTTTAATATTATATCTGACAAAATTTATAATTACGTTAGTAAGATATAATATTAATAGCGCCGCTCTTATGTAGTTTTATTGACTTAAATATAAACAATATAAAAATATTATATCTTATATAATAATCTGACCAACACGATCAAAATAACACCAGAAGCATAAGCAAAAAATACGCTAAAGAGGTTAAGTCGATATTACCTTAAGGGAACGCCAGAATCATTCGACTGGATATTACCACAAAACCGTTAGCAGCTCGCGTTTAAAACAAAAAATACGATAATATAAGCAGTATAATCCTTATTGTAATATACAACTATACAACTATACAACTATACAACTATACAACTATACAACTATACAACTATACAACTATACAACTATACAACTATACAACTATACAACTATACAACTATACAACTATAGTTAAAAAATATATTGAATTTTATTTATAAAATAATTTAAATATAACTAACAAAATACATCTTGTTAATTTAACACGTTATAAATATTACATGCTTTTGTAAGACTTAGCAAAGCAGAACTAAAACACATATTGCCAAATGCAATTCAGTTTATTTACTTAAAGATCGCATAACGATTATACCAGGTGTCGTTTTGACATAATTCATAAATGGATAGTCAACCACTTTCATGTTTTCTTTACGCGAAGAAGCATTGCGAAAGACGGGACCATTTTGGGTCATGATAAAAATACCGGTGTGCGAGGCATCTAAACCAGGTAAATTGGTGTAAATTCCAATGTAATCCCCAGTACGCAACCTGGCTAACAGTTTATCATTAATTTTGGCACTAGGAATATATGTGATATCACGCTGTATAACAGGCAAACCAGGTAAATAACTACTGCCATCGGCTTTTTGATTAAGGTTTTTTACCACGCTTACGGCATCTGGGCTTATTTGAGCAGTAATATCTTTTGCTACTAACTGGTTCTTCTCTGCCCAGTCAGTAAAAAAATGTTTACGTTGGGCAAAGGTAATCTCGCCGTCAGCATAGCGTATATTTATGAGTCGTTGCACAAACTCATCTACGTTATGAGAGGTGCTTAATGCTTCAACATAATCAATAAAGGTGAAACAATCGAAAACACGCAAGTCAATGACCAACTGCTCAGGCGTATTTTGCGAACCTATAAGGTGATTGCTGAGATAAGGGGTTCCAAGAAATTCTCGAGAGACCAGCTCAACGATACGGCCATGAGTTAGCGCAGTGGGCCAGCTGGCACGATACGCAAAAAGATTATGTAATTTTTCTAGTGTGCCAGCATCTATATTTGCCTTAGTGCCCGCTATATCAACAATTTCATTATTGGGTAGAGTAGCGGTTTTGGAAATAACAGAATGTTCTACGCATCCGCTGAGGAAAACAGCAATCAACAGCACGGCACGCTTATACATTCCATTCTCCTAAAAGCTTGTGAACTAATTAATTACCTTAACTAATAAACATGTTTGGAGCAAAGTTACCATATACAAGTTTATTTTACATAGCTTTTCCAAATAATTTTTTCTTAGTCAGCATCCTATTATTTAAAAAACCAAATGTGTTTCCCATGCGTTTAAAGATGAATCATCCCAAAATAAAAAGCCTCCAAAGTATGTGAAGAGACTTTGGTAAAATTATATGATTTCTAGACGCAAAAGCTTAAGGCTGAAAGACGTAAAAAATAGTGGCAGCGCGACCCTACTTGCTGGCAATAAACTCCATACCCTTTATAAGCAAAATAAACTGGCCCAGCTGGAAACAAGCATCTAAGCAGCGATCGGCACCGCCCTTGCCTGTTCGTTGATCGATTTACTTACACAAAAAGGACATCCATAGTAACGGACGTAATCACCTTTATCGCTTTCATCGTCAGCCAGTCTGAAAACAGTTTCTTAATGCTCTATCTTTGTCCCGCTATTACATAAACAATTGATTGCGGCAATATTGTCTTGAGTAACGGTAAATTTGTCACTGACCCTACTCGCCCCCCATAAAGAAAAAAACTGATGCTTTTCCTTTAAAAACACTTAAAGCTGTTCAGAGACAATTATGTAGGCGTTGTGCGGGTGCCACTCCCCCACTGTTCCCCACGCGCACGGAAATGAACATAAGAAAAATTGTGCCAAAATTTCGGCTAAACCCGAAACGAGCAGAAATGTCCTTTTAAAATCTTTCTAGTGACCTGACTTGCATCTTCACCTGTAAATGTAACTTACAATTTGTAGGGGGTTTTCCATTTTTTGCCTTCAAGTAAGTAAACAGAGATCAGTCAAAATAAAGGTGGAGAATTACAATAAAATATGAGGCAAAACGAAAAACGCAGAAAAAGGCAGCTATTTAGCGCCACAATTTGCTTTAAACCGCCGATTTTTATGAAAACAGATGGTGGGCGCAACAGGGATTGAACCTGTGACCCCTACCATGTCAAGGTAGTGCTCTACCGCTGAGCTATGCGCCCTCGCCATCTGGTGAGGCAGTTTCTATATAACTCCACGGCATATGACAAGAGGGAAAATTCAAATTTTTACATTTCTTAAAAGATTATAATTTTTGGTTTTACCTTTGTCGCTATAAACTAGGGACGACACACCCCTTATAGGAGAAAAAAACATGCCATCTGATTACGTTTTTAATAGAATTCTTGTGACAAATGACGATGGCTATGGGGCTCCCGGATTAATGATTTTGAAGGAAATTGCCCAATCTTTAGCACGCGAAGTGTGGGTTGTAGCGCCTTTTCGTGACCAAAGCGGTGTTTCACATAGCATTAGCATTCATGATCCTCTTCGTCTTATACAAAAAGACGAAAAAGATTACGCTGTTACCGGCACTCCTGCTGACTGTGTCATTATGGGTGCCAAGCACCTTATGAAAACACATCCTCCTGATTTAATCCTTTCGGGCATTAATTCCGGCGCTAATCTAGGCACTGAAACGCTTTTTTCAGGCACTGTCGGGGCTGCGATGACTGGCATGCTTCTTGATATACCCTCTATTGCTTTAAGTCAGGCCTATGCAGATCCAGACAATATTCCCTGGGCAACATCACGCAAATATGGTGCTCAAATTATTCGCGAAATTCTAAAACTCAAACTTGAACATAAAGTCTGCTTCAATGTTAATTTTCCAAATTGTGGAAATGAAAATGTAAAAAACCGCAAATTTACAACGCAAGGCAAAGGTTTATTAAACGGAGCTGATGTCCAAGCCGAGACTGACCCACGCAATAAAGATTATTTCTGGCTCCAATTACGTCATAAAGACGACAAAAAAGACGATAATATAAGTTCAGAAGCTTATAATCTTTCGCAAAATTATATTACAATCTCTCCGCTACAATTTGAGCGCACTCATCATGATACTCTTGAACAAATTGAACAACAGTTAGGCTGATAGGCTGATAGGCTGATAGGCTGATAGGCTGATAGGCTGATAGGCTGATAGGCTGATAGGCTGATAGGCTGATAGGCTGATAGGCTGATAGGCTGATAGGCTGATAGGCTGATAGGCTGGATAACTGATTTAATTACGCAAATTTAGCAACAAATTATTTCTTGAAAATGTAAATTGAAGGGACGAGCTTAAAAAGCTTCTCCCTTCCTAAAACTTCCTGCTGGCAACAAAATTTAATGATTAAATTTATTGGGGTAATAGGCCAGTTTATTAGGCCGTGAACCAGCTCAATTTAGAACCACCTTGTGATATCTCCTAGAGAATTCCGCTTAAAACCGCGGTTGGTAAAAAATCATTATAATTCTCTTATTTAAGATTTTCTCACTGTCACATATTTCAAACTCTCAACATAATTCTAAAAATTATCTCAATTTGCAATTGCAAATTGTTCGCAACTGTGGTCTTCAAAGGACGTGTTTTTCATCATATGAAACGATTTTAATCATGAGTCCCTCCCCTATCCGCCGTTATCTCCGCCCTGCGCCAATTGCCACGGGAATGATTACTCTTCTTTGTTCAGGCTTACCGTTTGAACCAGCAGATGCGGCTTCTGATAGGGATAAGGACAATTTATTATCTTCTCAGCAAGCTGGGACTACACAGGCAGAAACTTCCACTCAAAACAACAAAACAACAGCCATCAAATCAGAGCATGAAGAACATCTGACAGTACAGGCACATCGTCCCAGTGACATGAATATTTTGCATGAATCTATGGGGCTAAGTCGCATGCCTCAAGATGCTATGCACACGCCGCAAGCTGTCAATGTTGTGCCACAAGAATTAATGAAGCAGCAAAATGTCAAATCACTAGATGAAGCTTTGCGCAATGTTCCCGGCATTACGGCCTCCGTTGGTGAAGGCGAAGGGGGGATGTCAGGAGATCAGTTTCTTATTCGTGGTTTTCAGGCACAGAATGATATTTATGAAAATGGCTTGAGAGATTTTGGCGTTTATACGCGAGACAGCTTTTATTATGACCATGTTTCTGTCATTAAAGGCCCCTCTTCTGAAGTTTTTGGTAATGGCACTACAGGCGGCGCCATAAATATCGTAACAAAGGCCCCTCACGCCGGAAATAGTTATCAGGCAGGTTTCTCTGGTGGCTCTGGCTCATATTATCGCGGTACATTAGATATTAACCGGCAATTAAACGAAACCACAGCCGTCAGAATTTCTGCCATGGGCAATGAAAATAATGTTGTTGGTAGAGATCAAGTTCATTCACACCGCTGGGGTATCGCGCCTTCCATAACTTTTGGAATGGGACAAGATATCTCTTATACACTCGATTATTTCCATCAAAATGATAATCGCATACCTGATTATGGTGTGTGGGTCGTTAACAAACCTGGGGCTTCTGTTGCTAAGCCCATTACTGAATATGGTATTAATCGTAAAAACTGGTATGGCACAACTTTTGATCATGATGATATTAGTACTGATATGATCACGGGCCGCCTCACCGCCAAAGTTGCCCCTTGGCTTACGCTTTATAACGATACTAAAGGCGGTATATATCACCGTTATTATTCTGCTTCTCAGCCTAATTGTAACGTTAAATGCCAAAAAGCGTTTTTCTCTTCAAATCCTTCCAGCGCTGAAATTTCCCGTAATGGTGGTTTAGGTGGCCCTAACCCCTATCGCCAGAGCGACTGGTCTATCCAGGATGTATTTTCGGCAATTGCCCGCTTTAAAACTGGCAGTATTAGACATGAAGTCATTTCGGGATTTGATATTGAGCATATAGAAGATCATCGCCAAAACTACCCCTATAATCATACGCGCGGCGGTACAAATCTTGTAAACCCCTCAAAAGACGTACCGGGTTTAGAACGGTTAACTTGCGCGCAAAATCCAGGGGGCTTAGCTAATATCCCCGGTGGGGTTGGCAGAAAATGTTATAAAGACGGAAATGCGACAGATATTGGCTTTTTCTTCTCTGACCAAGTTTGGTTAACAAACTGGTTTTCTATCAAAGGTGGGTTTCGTCTTGATCAATGGTATAGCTCATATGACGCAACTGGCGGTGTAGCAACAACGCCTGACAGCCATTTTACTCAAAACCAATTTACAATTAATCCAACCGTCAGTCTAATGTACACCCCAACTGACGATATTATGGTTTATTTTAACTGGGCAGAATCAACGACCCCAACAAGTCTTTATGTCACAAACAGCAATGCGCCCTTTATGACAAGCACTGACTTTAAACCAGAGCGCAGTCGCCTTTATGAATTTGGTACAAAATATAATGCCTTTAATGGCCGTATGGGCTTTACCGCAGCCTTTTTCCGACTAGAAAAAAGCAATTCCACAATTACCGATCCCGCTACAGGTGATGTTAGCTCATCATCAGACAGTCAAAGAAACCAAGGTATTGAATTAAGTGCGTCGGGCAATATTACAAGAAACTGGAGCATAATCGGAACTTATGCCTTTTATGACAGCCGCGTCACAGACTCTAAATCGGCAGCTAATGTAGGCAAGCGCATTCAATATGTGCCTAAAAATTCAGCCACATTATGGAGCACTTACACTATTGCCCCTCATACACTCTATAATCTCAACTTTGGTGGTGGCATTACATGGAGAGAAGGTGTTTGGCTCAATGCCCCCAATACGGCAAGAGTGCCCGCAACAGTTGACTTCGATGCTGTAATTTCTCACGATTTTGGAGATCACTGGCGTATTGCAATGAATGGCTATAACCTTGCTAATCGCCTAAATTATAGCAACTTATTTAGCAACCGCGTCACACCTTCACTTGGCAGGTCATTCTTATTTAATCTGAGTGCAAATTATTAATTAGAAAAAATCTTGTAGCCATAGTTACTTAAATATCCCGTAATGATTGCGGGATATTTTTTTATATAAAGTTATAAAATGATTTTAAAAATTATTTTTAAATAAATAACATACTTGTTATTTTATAGCTTCAGCTATAGATTGCAGTTTATTTATGCATAAAAATTATTGACCTTAATTACCACTAACTTCTATCTTGCGTCACTACCATATGCGATAATATTTTTATGCATCAACCATTTAAAGTATTAAAGGAGCAAAGCTAGTGGTCATCAATCAGCTATTTTAAAATTATAAGTCATAACGATTTGCTCACCCGCAACATGACAACCAAGAGTCAATGACGCCACATCTCACATTGCAGGTTCTACATAACTAGTCTCATATTAAAAAAAAGCATCAATAAGCACGTTTAGAAAGAGCATCGAACTATCCTCACCTCTCAATACAATTAAGAGGCGATTTTTTACTCAATAATTTTATTCTGAATTTCAAATATAACTTTATTTATTCATCAAATTCAAATGAGCTGCACAATAAATTAAATTTGATACTCAAAAAATTTTTACTGAATTGAATTATGTAGATTTCCCAATTCACAAATAACTAAAATTGTAAACATCCATAGATTACAAGGTAATAATTGATAAGCATATAAAAATTTTATAAAGCTAACTCGCTGATAGGAAATTATAAAATCCTACAACTGCGTGTCAGAGCTCTCTTATTTTAGCTAATTTTTTATATACAAAGTCTTTATATGCAAGCCTAATAATAAATAAATTTTTAGTATATGATTAGGCATTCCAAATCAAAACATAAAAGAGCTGTCTAGAAAAAAATAATGTTATAAATCCCTTTTTTATCTGCAAGCACATCATCTACATCATTAAACGAAATTGACATGCCATATATAATTATGACGCGCCAGTCACATTTTTCAGACAAAACTATAAAAAAGAAATCGACTTAGCTTAAACATAGATAATCTACAGTCTAAACCATTAATTACGCAGAACGGGCTGGCAGAACAAATCTGCTTTTGGCCCATTCTTGAAAAACTTAAAAATTCATAATCGTACAAAGGAAGTTATAGCGTAAATGCTACGTTCACTTCATTAAGTATCATAGAAACGCTAAATAGTTTAGCGCTTTACGCTCTTCCTTTGTACAACCGTACAACATTTGCTAATAAAATTCAGACATTGAAGAAAAATTTACTTACTTAATCTATACCTGAAATTAATTCCTTGTAAGTAGCTCCTACTGCTTGATGGATAATATATTTAGGGTGTTTTCTACAAGTATCTTCAAAATGGCTTAATACTTCGCTACCTGAATATCCTTTTTTCATAAGATATTCTTTTTTTGTTTGATATACCATCGCGAAGTCTAATACACTGAATGCACCAGCCACCCAATTTTTGACACTGAGATTAGTGATTTTATCGTTTGAATTTAAATAAGATTCACAACTATCATGGCCATATCCTATAAGAAAATATTTAAGACTTCCACCTTTACTTGCAAAAGCAGTACTACAAAAACTAAAAGCGAGAACAAGACCAACAAATAAATGTTTCATAATATAACCTTAATAACTGTTAACGAAATTTTAATATCATTCTTTCTAATTAACTTCTAGATATTTTTCTAATTTAGAAATTAATATTTATAATTATTTTTTGTCTTAAATGAAGCAACGAAAAGATACTTTTAATGAATAGCTGCTTAACATTTTGGGCATATGCAGCATTTATGAGTATTTCATTTGCTTCACTCCATACTATAAGCCTTACTCTGGTTAATTTGCGCACAAATAAATTCTAAAGTTCACGCTACCGGGCTACTTTTAGAAGGCTGCTTTTTATAGAAAAGAAACAATGGCAATTTTTTTATGACCAAAAGCTATTTTAAAGCTCGCAAAATATGTGTTTTAATTTCATTTTATCCACTTAATCTCTGCAAAATTCAAATCTAGTTTGAAAAGCTACCTCACTTTTCAAAACCTATTTCGTGCTGAAAAATGGGGGGAATTTTCTAAAGCTAAGAACTTCCTCAATCCTGTGAAATTTATTTTAGAGACGGGTTTTCATTCGCTTTAATTTCGCAAAATTCAAACTCATCTCAAAAGCTAAACACTTTTTCAAAAGCCATTACGGTTTAGAAAAGACAGTAATATTTTTACATATTTAAAAACTATCTCAATTTTGAGACATATATGTTTCTAACTTTGCCTTCACCCACTTGGGCTCTAAAAAATTTAAGCTTGATTTTGAGAATTTGACGCTCTTTTTAGAAACTACTCCACGTTAAAAAAGAAAATTGTTTTTTTATATTTGGAAACTGCCTTAAGCCTGAAAATATTGGTTGTGAACTTTATTTTCGCCCGCTCAAACTCTGCAAATATTAAAGCTGCTTTTGAAAAACTGACACTTACTCAAAAAACTATCACGCATTGAAAAGAGACTTTGATAATTCTTTTTATGGCTAGGAATTGCATCAAACTTTCGAAATACAGCTTTTAAAATATTGCCTTTATTCGCTTAAGCTCTGCAAAATTCAAACCTGCTTTAAACAATAGAATGCTTTTTTAGAAGGCCACGCTGAGTTAAGAAAAAAGGCCTCTATTTATTTGG
Organism: Aristophania vespae; assembly: GCF_009906835.1. Lineage (NCBI taxonomy): Bacteria > Pseudomonadati > Pseudomonadota > Alphaproteobacteria > Acetobacterales > Acetobacteraceae > Aristophania > Aristophania vespae. The sequence continues at coordinate 849,627 of NZ_CP047652.1, read as the reverse complement.
TAGTTAAAAGCCTACCTCATACCAAGGAAATATACGCTTTAAACACTGGATGCTCCATTAAAAGGCTGGTTTGTGTTTAAAAACATGACAATTTCTTTGGGAATTCAAAACTACCTCAAACCTACGGAAATCTTCTTTAAAAATTCACATTATTTTTCTAATTTTAAATAATATTTCAGTCCAGATAAGGCGTTTATCAGCAACCCAGACCATGAGAGAGACTATCTCTCATGGCCCAATTTTACGATAACCGCCTTATCTTATGAAATTCCTTTCATCATCTTTTTTTGCTCATAGGCCTTAAATGGCTCAAAAATCTTAGAGAAGTAGAGCCTTCTATAAGAGTCTTGCCAAACACCAAACGAGCCTGCGCTAATGGCTTGAACAGCGAGTTTGGTAAAGTGGCTTGCCATTTTACAACCATGAGTTGAAAAAGATGAATGTGGGATTATGTCTGACTTCCGAAGAAACCGAAATAAAGAGATTGCGCCGCGACCATAGCGCCTTTCTAAAACCTCTTTTTTCGTTCGGAAGTAGATGCGTGTCTTAATATAAATTGTTACGTAATAGGAAAATAAATTTGCAGGGGCATCGTAAAATTGTGATGAATAGCGCTCTAATGGTGAAAAGCCACTAGAAATGACACTATAAGACATGCTACCACCAGGGTTAGCCATGGCCAGTTCCTTTCTGCTTTAAAGGACGGTTGCGGTTAGGGCCGCTTGAGTGCGTCAACACTCTTGCGGCCTGCTTTTTGGATAGAACTATTATTTCCTATTCGTCAAGGGCGTTTTTTTCTTTTGCGCTTAACAAAGCTTAAATTATTTTTATTAGAATTATACTTAGCGGTCATTATTAAAAATTTGCTAAACATTAGGAAAATAACTAAGTCGGACTAAAAAATATGCCAAAAAAAACACAATAAAGAGGCTATAAAAAGGGCCAAGAAAAATAGAGTAACATCTAAGAGATTATATTTTTTACATATGCGAAGATGAGTCGGCAGCGTTCTCAACCTAAAGTTGTTTTACGTGATAATTTTCGCGCGTAAGTGGATGGATGGACCGCTTGCTTATGGCCAAACGTGTCAGAGTGGAAAATATTTTTGCACATGAGAGAATGAGCTGAGCTCTTATCAGAGTGTGACTACAGAAATACAATGTTTCCAGCATGTGCAGAGACAAAGCTATTTATTTTTTATTGAGACTTTATTAATGTTTTAAATAAGACGTGAATATAAATTTATAAAAAATGTTTATACACTTATAAGTTGTAATTATCTTTCTTGGATCAGATTGGATTAGAAGCAATATTTTATTCTGTTTTTAGTAAGAGCTCGAAATGAAAAAAACAACTATAGGTTGTTATACTGATAACAAATAAGTTGGTTTAGGGTTAAAGTCTGGCATTAATTTTTAATTTTAAAAACATTAAAACTATGGATTAAGAAAGAAAATTTGTGTATTTTGTTTAGATTATGAGCGGCGGAGTGACCTTCGATGCACTGCTCATAGTCCGTATTAGGCCTCATGACGCTATGCTACCCTTGTAACATGGCGGTCACCTCTTTCAGAACTGATGGCCAGGGTGCCTGATAAAAAGGCAATAAATGACCCCTGCCTATATTCACCGGTTCTGCGAAGCTATGACTTTTGTGCGAAAATGTATATATAAAAAATCTGTGTAATAGGCGTGCGAGGCAGCATTTTAACTTTACAATTTGCCTTTTTAGAGCAAGACGCAAAGTAAGCACCGGCCTGATACCCACCATACTGGTATAATTTAATAGACTAGCATTTGCATGACTTAACATGCTCATAACGTAAATAGTCATAATCTAAGTTTTCTTTCTTAGACTGACTTAGATTATGATAAAACCATGGTGGTGGCAGCCACTATGGCCCGTTTATTATGAACACGCCCTTATTTTTTGTAAAGTCAAGGGTTAGTAAGTTGCAATTATTAAGTGATGATAATTTTCTCTATAACAATCATTTCTTAATTTTGAGAGTTTGTTAATTTTTTAAACAAAGCGTGATTGCATATTTATGATGGGGTAATAATGCCCTTATAGGTTGTGACTAACTTTCTTTAAATTAAGTCTGATTAGAGCCTTAAGTTTGTTATAGCGTTAGTAAAACCGTAAAAAACAGACACAATTTTAAGTTGCTACATTACTGGTGATGAGATGAAATATGATTTTTCATTATGAGGCTTTTTGAGAGACATATTTATAAAGTTTGACTTATAAAAGATTGAGACAGTTTAAGTTAATTTTATATTGAGATTTTAAGTAAATACATAATTATCAATGATTTAGAAAAATTTACGCAAAATAGATCAAGCTATTTTACCCATTTAATAAAATAAATTATTACCAAAAAAATTGACCATTTTCTTGTGCTTTTACTAATGCGTCTAAAAAAGCCACTGATTGGAAATGAGCCATGAATCGTGCCTCATAAACTCTGGGCTATGAGCTTCTTTTACGTGCGGGGCTGAACCACCCCATTAACTTCACAATATTTCTATATAAGCCTCTCAACTGAAAGCCTCATCTTGGCCCTCCTATTCCTCGTAGATAATGATTTCACCTGAAAATATTTTTTTCTCTCACGAGCTACTGCCATCTCATAAGTGGTCAGTATTTTCATTAGCGCATTAGCCTTAACACTCTGTGTTTTCTCAAGTCTTAATGCCAGAAAAAGAATCAAGTCAGAGCGGCCATTTAAGACGGCACTAAGAGCTTGGCGGAAAATAAACAAGCTTTCAGCAAGTTTTTTAAAAAATGTTTTTTCAGGAGTGATAACGGCTTCCTTCTGTCGCTTTCTGGCAGGCATGGCCAAGGAAGAGTGCATTTTAAAAGCCACAATAATTTTCAGATTCGGTTAATAAATTTTTTATCATGAACGACAAAAAAATAAGGCACTAGTTCTTAGAAACAGTCATGAACCAATATTTGGCCTGATCTTTTTTCAGAAAATGGACGTCGAAATTAAGTGGCTGATAATATCTTCCTGAAAGAAGCCGCCTGAAGATTTACAAGCACAAGACGGATAAGAGTTACATCATCCAAAAACCCTTTTGCATTTCCTATCGTAAAGAAACGCTTTAAGCCTTTATATGTAATGTTTTCAATTTTCATATGTGGAATGAAACACTTTAGATTTATCATTCAAAGAAAATCATATTGCTTATTCTCTTTTATTATGATATAATCTTCAGTTACTATTTTGTGGTTGGTATGAAATCTAGCTTTTTCCGGAGCCTAACTGGCACACGGTCAGCATTATAGCGTGACTGGCAGAAAACGAGGTTAATCCCCTGATCTTTCAGGTAATAACATGGCCAAAAATATCATCAATAATATAATGATCACTTGCATGGCATTGACGCTCCGCCGCAACCAGAATGCGCTTGTTCAAAGAACACTTGCTTACCAGTTTCAGACCAGAAGATGCACTGATTCTACCCCTGAATATTGGGACGCCATTATGTGGTGTCTCACAGTGCGCCTTGCTTTTTCTAACGAGCAGGACGCATCGCCATTTATTGTTTCTCTCTCATTTTCTGCCCTGAATATAATCAGGACAGCCAACACATAAGTTCCCTTTATGGGCCTTTTCGCCCCTCTCTTTTTTTTAGGTCAATTACTCTATTGGCCCGTTATGGAAATATAAAATCTATGAAACGCTTTTTTATTATAGGCTGTGTCTTTTTTCCCTCCCTCGCACTGGCGCAATCTGCTCCAACATTAACGTCACACGCTTCTCTTGAAGGCCCCACGGGCTTGAAAAATGCCCTTGCAGTCAAGGCAGGTGTCCAGAATGCAACCCTAAATAGTCCGGCAATCAAGGGCGCTATGCTTGATGGCAATCAGCGCGTCTCTGGAACGGGATCGCCAGCAAGCCTCACGTCTCCGCTCACCCACTTCAAAACGGTACCAACCGTTATGGACTACGGCGCTGTGGGCGATGGTTCAACCGATGATGGCACTGTAATCTCTGACGCCGTCAAATCAGCTGGGACACTTCCGATCTTTTTTCCTAAGACATCTGCCGGCTATATGTTAAATAGTGGTGAGTTTTATGGAGGCATATATCCCAACTATAACTGGGCATGGCCTTCAAATACAAAGGTCTATTCTCCAATAGGCACTTATTTTCTGGGTAATAACAGATTCCAAGGGACTGCCATCGGAGATCCGTCTCATTGCACGGGTAATATTTTCTCCCCTTACACCCAACCGTGCCTGATTGCGACAAACTATAAGTTCATCATGGATCCTGCCAGTGTTTGGCAAGGACCAAGTACAACTAATATCGGCATGGACATTGAATGTCTGCCCAACCACAAGTCGCCCAATAGCAATAATCTTACCAATAATGGAAAGTTCCGAAACTGGATTGCCTGCCTCTATCTCGCCGCTGATACAGGACAGGATGGTCAGACCAGCAGTTCTGGCAACGGGTTCGGTTCTTCAATCAGCACAGAACTTGAAAACAGGGCGCTTAATGTCAATTCAAACTCGGGGATTATGGTTGAGGATAATGTCAATCTGATTAATGCGCCAAGAGATGGCGGGATCACACGCGACCATTTTATCCTCTCATATGCCACAGGCAGCGCCCAGTCCTCTATATTGGCAGGTCATAGCCCTTGGGGTCTTGGTTCTGAATGGTCTGAGGGGATTGAAATAAACTGCACGCCCTTTGAAAGCATAACAGCACCTGCACCAGCTAAAAACGGAAACGGCGAAACCGTTTACCAGACAAATGGTGTTGGAAGTAATGCGCGTTATAATATCTGCGCAAGATGGACACGCGGCATGTCAGTCACAGCTGCTGTCGATAATTACGTGGCAGGTGAGTTCATAAATGGAGAAAGCGGAAATTTCTTCCGGGGCACTGATGCAGAAGGTCGTAATCTGTTCTGGGTCGATAAAATGGGTAATGTGCGCGGCACTTCACTAGGAGTTAACGACGCTGCGGGAACATGGCGTTATGTCAATTTCGAAAGTGCCGGTTCAACACGATGGGAAGCCGGAACCGATTCAACGGCTGAGAGCGGAAATAATGCCGGCTCCGATTTCTATATCGCCCGCAAAGATGATTCTGGAGCTTCCCTTGATTTTCCGTTACAGATCAACAGGCAAAACGGGCTTACAACCCTTAATGACGGACTGAAACTTAAAGGCGTCAAATATGCCTCTTTGCCCGCCTGCTCTGCCGCTATAGGGGGACAGATACAAAGCGTCAATGATAGCGCTGTCAATAATTGGGGCGATATCGTTTCTGGCGGCGGCTCTTTCGTGATTGTCGCCTTCTGTAACGGCACAAACTGGACTGTTATGGCAAAATAATGCCTCTCCGGCACCTCGCATTATCTGGCAAATCTATGATATGCGCGGCGCCTCAGTCGCCACGCAACGCTGCCTTAATCTCTGTGCAGACCCCTTCCCTCAAAAGAGAAAAAAGCTGCTCGTTTTACTTATTATCTAACGCCTGGTCTCAGCGCCTATGCGCAGATGTCCGGGCCAATCGATTATCTCAATCAGGCCGGTAATGGGGATCTAATTGCCTTTGCTGGTGGCATTCTGGCTCATATTTGCGAATGCGGCAGGATTTACAAAATAGGCGGCGTCGCTACTGGCGCCAGACCTATCAGGATTTCTGATAATGGCAGATGCTTTTTTATCATAAATAGTTCAAGAAATGGGGGATATTACTACGCCATGCCCGGCTCTGCAGATAGAGCCGGCGTTTCAACCAGCTATGACTTCACCCCTTCAGAAGCTGTCAGTTCTGATACATAGACCATAACGATCTCATCGCACTTCATTACTGCCGGAGGATATAATTACCAGATAACTGACAAGGGAATAACAGATAGAATAACGTTCCTTTCCGCTTCCCCCAACCCATCAAATAACGATTATACTAATCTCAGCTTTTCAGCTTCCGTAACTGAAGCACCGGATGCGGCCACCTAACTGGATGTAACAGCCGTCTTTATGACAGCATATAGAGCTCTGGTTGCACGAACCAATCCTGTTTTTTACGGCTCGCCTACCATTGATATTCTTGATACATTCTTCTTATTCATCAATCCCGGAACCACGAACTGGTATATATCCCCCGCACAGTTTGCTGACAGAGAACAGCACATTTTTGATAGCCTCTATGTAGCATCTGACAGCGCCAGCCTGAGCACAATCATCAGCTTGGGCATTTGTAAACAGTTCATATGGTTATTCGGGCATTGATAGTCAGAATGATAATATAATAATGGTGCGAGAGATTTCCCCGTTCCAACGCGTCTCAAGCATAACGATTGAAGTGGGTTGCATCAGCCCCTATACCATCGTAAGGATCTCTGTAACGGGAAGAACTCTTAGTGTGTGCAATATGTGGCTAGGACAGACCCGAGACCGCACCCTTCATATTGTTTTTCCCACGATAGTTTCGTCACTATCCTTTTCCGTATTGGCATTTTATCAATTGAAGCGTCTTCAAACAGATTTTTAAGATCATCGTACAGTCTTCTCATCTTTTGATAAAAAAGAGCGGAAATGTCTTACTTTTTACTACCTGACAAGAGCGCCTGTCTCCGTAATCACTAACTCGCTCTACCCCATCTTTCATTATGGGGTTATTCAAAAAACCGAAACATCGCTTCCTCCAACGTCTTGATCTTCACCAGGCCCATCCTCCTAAATGAACACCGGCCGACCTCTTGGAAACAACGGAGGCAAAACTGAATATGATCCTTGAAGATAAGTTTATTGGGCTAAACATAGGTATACAGATTACCATTATATCGGCATTCTTTAGGCAATTTCCTGTTTTCCGTTTTACTCAAAAAACGGCAGTCTCACGTTATCAGAATTTCCCTATTATACCATCATAAATGAGAAGATAGCGCCGTTTAGCTAATCCCATAACTTTCAATACCTCTATTGTCTGTCTAGACAGGATTACAATATGAGGAAGTTTTATATTATGGGCCAAATGCAGCAGAAGATGGGGCCAGAGCACGCGCAGTGATGAAAAAATAAGACAGAGAACGTGAAGCAGAGCAAGAAGAAATGCCTAAATATCTCAATTAAGTAACCTAATGGGGCTCTGCACCCGCACGCTATCGCCGCTTCATATTTTACTGAGCCTCAAATCAATGGACAAGAAAGAACGAGAAAAAATGATAAGAAACGGGACAAAACGGGAAATGATACACAAGAGAGGAGACAGCCCCCAAACACTACAACCCGCTATAAACTACCATTTTTAAGAAAAAATATGGTGGATGCGACAGGGATTGAACCTGTGACCCCTGCCGTGTGAAGGCAGTGCTCTACCGCTGAGCTACGCATCCTTTTCTTGCAGCCAGGTTTTTAACAATTTCTTATTCTCGCGGCAATAGGCCACGAGATGAATAAGGTCATTAAAAGCCAAACATATGATCTAAAGAAAATCCACCCTGCTCATTTTCAACGCCATGATATCCAAAAAGGCGACATGTTAAGTCACGAATAATAATATATCCGCCCTCACCTGCTTTTTCTAAATCATCACTGGAAAAAATATTGTTAGGATAGAAAAACAAAGAGCCAGAGGGCACGACAGAAATCGTTTTTTTCGGTAACATAACTCCCATTTTGGGCCAATAAGTATAAAACCGTTACTGAAGGAAATCTATTTGAGGCAGAGCAAGGATAGATAAGGTGGCAAAATGTTTTTAGCTTTTGATTTTCTAGATTCCGACCCAATTTTAAAAATAAGCGCGTTGATAAGCCTGGAGCAGGACCAGAATAAGATTGTGGTTCAGACCGCCATGTCATGAGTGTATTGAAAATATGAGCACCAAAGCTTGTTTCAGCCTTATGACCCGAAGAGACATTGTGATATCGCATCATGGCATGAAGCCAACCATCAGCAATACCCCCTTCTCTAAAATCGTAAACTAACTCACCATGTCCCGCGGTTTCTACCAGCTCATTAATAGCCACAGCTTTTTTATGATCACGCTTGAGATTTCCTAAAAAATGCGCTCCTAAAATATTACCTTGCCGATCAAACAAATCCAGACGTAAAGGCATTGTTTCAAGTGCCTCAGACATGGGGTTAGGCTGTATAAAATTTTCAAAATATTTTGGATCTAAAATTGGGAAAGGAAGTAAGAACCCACGGCCTAAAGAGGGATGCAAATCTTTTATTTGAGGTTCAGGCACAAGATCAGACCGCATCACATTTAAATGTGCAATTCTTGTTCGCTCACCCTCTATTATTTCATAGCGCGGCCGTACCATGGTTTTGGCTGCTTTCATTTCAAACTGGGCAGGCCATTTTACCTCTGGAAAAAGAGCAGCCATATCTAAACCATAAGTTTGGTAAGGCTCTAGCTTATGATCAAATGTGCGCTCTTCTTTTGTTCCCATCACTCTAAAAGATAATGTCTTTGGTGCTATTGAGACGCCATGGCTATTTTGAAGCCATACACAAAGCTTTTCATTTTCACCTGGCGCCGGAAGAGAAGCATAATGATTAGATGGCCATGCATTAGCGTCATGTGTGACTGAAAGACTAGGATTATCGCCTTGCCCAGTCGTATCTAGCGCATATTTGACAACATCATGCCCTCGCGCGCCAATAACGTGAATAAATAATTGGCCTGTAAAGGCGGGCAATGAAAAACGCTTGCGAATATCTCTACTATCAATAGTAACACTGGCTCCAGCTTCTTCTATAGTCTGGTCCCATTGGGCGATAACCCGACCATTTTCATCATAAAGCTGAAACCAGTAACAAACTTTATCCGCTCCGTAATTTGACCAATAATTAGCCGTAAATAAGCGGGTAGAAAAATTATCATTATCACGAAAAAATGCGAAATTTGTCGCAAAATTGCGTTTATCTAAATATGGAAGTCCAGCCTGAAGAAATTTTGCCGGTAAGCGTGCCGCTTCAAGTGTGTATAAGCTACGGCCATTGAGCAAATTAGTGAAACGATTTTCCATTTTTGCTTTCTCAAAAGAAAGCACTAAGACATGATTTTCTTCACAAGATGGCAGATCTAATAAAGAGCGCCACACTTTTCCATAAGGTGCCGCTTGACCTAATTTTTCTGTATCATGTGTTAAAAATGTACTAATCTCGAAATTCGGATAAAGCCCAATAAAACTGTCAAAGTAATTTTCTGGGTCATAAAGCGCTATTTTCTTACCTTTTAAAGAATTTTCTAACGCTTTGAGAGGTTCGACAGCTAAAGGATGAGAAAGAGCTTTGTAAAGAATGTTCCCACCTTGAGGGCCAAATGTAGAAACATTGATCATGCTAAACTCTTTCTTAATAAAAATATCCGTCTTTTTATTTCTTCAACGGCTAGAGGGGTATCGTCAAGTTTTTCGGTATGATTAATTTTCATGTTGACCCCAAAAGACGTAACACGATTTTCCGTTTTTAAAATATTAATAAAATATTTTAGACGGCTAGACTGACCTGATAACGGCAATATCCCTACCGGCAATCTTGTTGCTATGGCCTCCGAAATCATTGAGACGCTATCTTCTGTGACGGCAAGGCAGTCTGAGCAGGCTAGAATGCCAAGATAAGGATTATCTTCTCCCTCACCTTTTAAAATTCTGACATTATAAGGTGTTAATATTTTTTCCATCCTATTAAGAGCTTTGGGATCTGTACGCCTTGATGGCGTTATAATGCAGCTCATATTATGCGCTGTTATAAAAGCCTGTATTTGATGTGCGATAAAAACGGCCTCTTTTTCTCCAAACACATATCGTCCATTTGAACCTCCCAAAAGAACACCCAATATTTTGCTCTCTCCTCCAATGAGGCGAGAAGACCATCTATGACGAGCTTGCGAAAGAGCCTGATCTGTTACGCCATGCAAAGCTGTGCGAATAGCAAAAACGTTTTCGCCTTTAAGTTTATCGTGATGGTTCGCTATGACTAAAGCAAAGTTCTTAAGTGATATGCGAGGATTTTGTATTTGAATAACAGGTAACTTACAGATAGACCCTAAAGCCTTACCAATAATGGCCCCTTTACCGCCAATGCTGACAAGGAAGTCACTTTCAGCTTTAACTGTAAGTGGATTAACATATTTTAGAGGGTCAGCACCTAAGCGAAATTTTAAGGATGAAAAAGAAGAGTTTTTTTTAAAATTAACGGGCTGGAAATCCCAGCTAAACCCTGCCCGCTCAAGCAGACCCCTTCCCTGAGAAAGCATACCGGCATAATTTTCGGCTATAAGCGTTGCGTGCATATATACTCTTTATTTAATGGCTATGCTTTAAACGCCTTTATCATAAGTGTAATAGTAATTTTATGACACAAAATACAGCTCTTTCTTCCGCTCCACTCCAAAATTTTGAAGCATTAGGACTTCTCCCAGCTCTTTGCAAAGCTGTGCAGAGACTAGGCTTTAACAAGCCAACTTTAATTCAGCAAAAAGGGCTTCCTGCTTTACTTAAAAATAAAGATGTTCTTTTGCCCAGCCAAACAGGCAGTGGAAAAACAGCAACTTTTCTTTTAGCCGCCTTACAGAAACTAGCAGAAAAGAAACAAAAAGAGGGTGAGTTTTATCAACCTTACCCACAGATTCTTATTTTGGAACCAACACGTGATTTGGCTACTCAAACAGCTGGTGTATGTCGTCAATTAGGGCGCGACATTGGTGTTAAGACACGGCTCATTTGTGGAGGCACTTCCAGAGAACAGCAACTTCGTTCTTTGGAGGGAGGCGTTGAAATTATCATTGCCACCCACGGAAGATTGCTTGATTTTGTGCAAAATGGCCAGCTTGATCTAAGTCATATTGAATATTTGGTTCTTGATGAAGCTGATCGCTTACTTGATGAAGAATTTAGTCAGAGTATGACAGCTCTCATCCCTTATCTGGCTGATCATCCTCAAACAATTTTTTGCTCAGCAACATTGCCCGATACGGTCATGGCACTTGCCAAAAAAGTGACCCGCAACCCGGTGCAAATTGAAATTGAAGAAGAAACAAAGACACCGCGCCGTTTACAGCAGCGCGCCATTTTTCTTCATGATGAGGAAAAAGAAAGCACGGTTCAAAATATTTTAACGCAATTTGCTACAGAAGAGCGAATTATAGTTTTTGTTAATACAAAAAAAAGTGCCAATGAATTGGCCAAAAAAGTGAGAAGTTGGGGATTTAAAGCCGAATCTTTCCATAGTGAACGTTCTCAGGGAGAACGCAAAAAAGTTTTGGATCACTTTCAAGGCAAACAATGTTCTATTCTTGTCACTACCGATATTGCTGCTCGTGGCTTAGATATTGATAATGTCAGTATCGTTATTAACTTCGATCTTCCTAAAAGCAGTGAAATTTATATTCACCGTATAGGACGCTCTGCAAGGGCAGGTAAAAAAGGAAAAGCTCTTTCTCTCATTACCTTTGACCAACGTCATTTATTGCGTGATATTGAAAAAAATATTCAGCACCGCATCCGCATTATTACGCCTGACGATTTAACACGCTAATTTTTAAACACGTCTAAATCAGAGTATATCAAGATTACTATGTTGGGATATTACATCCCAACATAGTTTCTAAAATATTTTATGCTGAAGCACGATCATAAATTGGGAAACGACGGCAAAGTTCCAGTACCTCTTCCCTTACACGCTGAATCGTAGCCTCATCACCTTCTTCAGCGCTGAGAACATCATTGATCATGTTTGCCACTTTACGGAACTCAACTTCGCCAAAGCCACGAGCCGTTGCAGCAGGAGCACCGAGGCGAATACCTGATGTAACAAAAGGTTTTTCAGGATCAAAAGGAATGGCATTTTTATTTGCCGTAATTCCTGCTTTTTCAAGCAAAGCTTCGGCTTGTTTGCCAGTTACTTTTTTGGGGCGAAGATCCACTAGAACCAAATGGCTGTCAGTGCCACCCGTAACAATGTCGAAACCTAGTTTCTTTAACTCATCACCTAATGCGCGTGCATTATTAAGCACATTTTGTTGGTAAGTTTTAAAGTCAGCCTGAAGGGCTTCACCAAAAGCAACGGCTTTACCAGCAATAACATGCATTAATGGGCCACCTTGAAGCCCAGGGAAAACAGCAGAATTAATTTTTTTGGCTAGTTCGGGGTTATTTGTCATAATAACACCGCCACGAGGCCCTCTTAATGTCTTATGAGTGGTCGTGGTTGTGATGTCTGCAAAAGGAACAGGGCTTGGATAAAGGCCAGCAGCCACAAGCCCTGCAAAATGGGCCATATCAACCATTAAATAAGCGCCGACTTCATCAGCAATTTTACGGAATCTGGGGAAGTCAATCACGCGTGGATAGGCTGAGCTACCTGCTACGATGATTTTGGGCTTATGTTCACGAGCTAGCTGTTCCATTTGCTCATAATCGAGCAGGCCATCTTCGCCGCGGACGCCATATTGAACTGAGTTAAACCATTTCCCAGAATAATTAGGGGCAGCACCATGAGTAAGGTGACCACCTGCTGCGAGGCTCATGCCTAAAATAGTGTCTCCTGGCTTTGCAAGAGCCATAAAAGCGGCCTGGTTAGCATTGGCTCCGCTATGAGGTTGCACATTAGCAAACTCGGCACCAAAAAGTTTTTTCAGGCGCTCAATAGCGATTTCTTCAACTTTATCGACTTCTCCACAGCCACCATAATAACGGCGCCCTGGAAGACCTTCGGCATATTTGTTCGTCAGAACGGAACCTTGCGCTTCCATCACTGCAAAAGACGCCATATTTTCAGAGGCAATAAGCTCAATGCCGTCTTGCTGGCGTTTTAGTTCAGCTCCGAGTAAAGCATTTATGTCAGGATCTCTTTTAGAAAGTGACTGATGAAAGAAGGATTTTAGGTCAAACTGATCAGCATGTTCAGCCATTGTTATTAATATCTCCGAAAAAATTGGCCCGTACTATATATGCTTACACGCAAAGGCAGTCTATTCTCTACTATAAAGGAAATATTATTTTGTTTTGTTACCAAGGGACCACTTTATGAGCCATGCTTTCCTGCGTAGGAAATCCATAGAAAGTAATGCGTCGAATCAAACAGGCCTTAAGCGCATCTTTGGTCCCTGGCATTTAATCATACTTGGCGTTGGTATTACCGTCGGGTCGGGTCTATTTTCTCTCACAGGTGTTGCTGCCGGACAACATGCCGGACCGGCTGTCATACTTTCATTTCTCATTGCCCCTATTGCCTGTGCATTTGCTGGTCTCTGTTATGCTGAACTCGCAGGTGTTATTTCATCTGGAGGTTCTGCCTATTCTTATACCTATGTCACATTGGGCGAGACTGCTGCCTGGTCTGTTGGGTGGAGCCTGGTTTTAGAATATACAGTTGGGGCCGCAGCTGTAGCTTCAAGCTGGTCGGGTTATCTTTCATCCTTACTTCGTGGATGGGGTATTACACTTGACCCTCGTCTGACACACGCCAGTTTTACTGATGTTGTAATGGCAGATGGCTCAATAGAAAAAGCCTGGTTCAATCTGCCAAGCGCGTTTATTTTATTATGCATTACACTTCTTTTAATGCGTGGAACGACTGAATCAAGCCGCATTAATGCTGTTGTTGTCATAATTAAAATGCTGGTTATCGCCAGCGTTATTATCGTCTGTTTCCCTCATATCCAGCACACCAATTATGAACCTTTTATTCCACCTAACACAGGAGAATTTGGTCATTTTGGTTTTAGTGGCGTTATGAGAGCGGCTGGTATGGCCTTTTTTGCCTATGTTGGTTTTGATATCGTATCTTCTGCTACAACAGATACAAGAAATCCTCAGCGCAATATTCCCATAGGTGTGATTGGAACCCTTATTGCCTGCGCCTTGATTTATGTTGTTTTTGCAGCCGTGTTAATTGGTGTGGTTGATTACCGCACTATGATTAATGATGCTAACCCTGTCGCAACGGCTATTGATAAAGTTCACATGCCATGGCTTGCAAGCCTGGTAAAATTAGGTGTGACTATTGGTTATATCACTGTTTTATATGGCATGCTTCTTGGTCAAAGCCGTATAGGTTTAACCATGGCCAATGATGGGCTACTTCCCAAAAAACTGGCTCACTTACATCAAAAAACAAAAACCCCCTGGACAGCTCATATTTTCTCTTTTATCGCCTGCTCCATTCTGGCCGGAACGCTTCCCATTGGTATGTTGGGTAACATGACCTCTATCGGCACATTATTCGCATTTATCGTAGTGTGCCTGGGTGTCATTGCCCTGCGTATTAGAGAACCTGATTTAGAGCGCTGGTTTCGGGTTCCGGGCGGGACTTTTCTTGTTCCGGTGCTGGGTATTATTACCTGTGGAACGATTATGCTTTCGATGGATAAAGGCACCTGGATAAGGCTTGGTCTATGGTGGGTTGCTGGAATGGTTATTTATGCATTTTATGGGGCTAAAAAAAGTTTACTTAACCCTAAAAATGCAGCAATTAAAAATTTAACTGACACATAATCATTTGATAACAGCAAGGTCTGAATGGAAGTTTTAAATAAATGAAAGAGCTTTTTGGGCGCTTAAAGCCTCTTCAGTCCTTTGCGTCACAGGATGATACGGGCTTAAAACGTATTTTTGGCCCCTGGCATTTAATTATGCTGGGTGTAGGGGTAACTGTCGGTTCGGGACTTTTTTCTCTCACCGGCGTTGCTGCTGGACAACATGCAGGGCCGGCCGTAATTTTATCATTTATTATTGCCCCCATAGCCTGCGGTTTTTCTGGGTTATGCTACGCAGAACTTGCTGGGATGATCTCATCAGGAGGAGCAGCCTATAGCTACAGCTATATTGCTTTAGGAGAAATTGCTGCGTGGACTGTAGGGTGGAATTTAATTTTAGAATATACATTAGCCGCCGCAACAGTCGCATCAAGCTGGTCTGGTTATCTCAATTCTCTTCTTAAGGGCTGGGGTATTTTCATTGATCCTCGCCTTACTGCCTCTACTTTTACAAAAGTTACGTTATCAGATGGGTCTATTGCACAAGCGTGGTTCAATCTTCCCACTGTTGTTATTTTATTTCTTGTGACGCTCCTTTTAATGCGCGGTATGACGCAGTCTAGCCGCATTAATATTGTTATTGTAACAATCAAGGTGCTTGTCATTGCAAGTGTTCTGATTGTTTGTTTCCCTCATATCAAGCTGAGTAACTATCAGCCATTTATTCCGCCTAATAGCGGTGAATTTGGTCAGTTTGGGATTAGTGGCGTCATGAGAGCCGCAGGTATGGCCTTTTTTGCCTATTTAGGCTTTGACGTTGTGTGCTCAACGACTGCGGATACCAAAAACCCTCAACGTGATATTCCCATTGGAGTTATAGGTACTTTAATAGCTTGTACTATCATATATGTGGTTTTTGCAGGCGTTTTGGTTGGTGTGGTTAATTACCACCTAATGGAACATGATGCTAATCCAGTTGCTACAGCCATAGATATTGCGCACATGCCTTGGCTGGCAACGTTAGTTAAATTGGGTGTGACGCTAGGATATATTTCTGTTTTATATGGAATACTTTTGGGAGAAAGTCGCGTTGGTCTATCTATGGCCAAAGACAAGCTCTTACCTGGTTTTTTTGGTAAAGTGCATCAAAAATCAGCCACACCATGGAACATGCATATTATATCATTTGTGGTAAGTGCGATTTTAGCAGGTATATTTCCTATAAGTTTACTAGGTAATCTAACATCTATAGCTACGTTATTTTCTTTTATTGTAGTCTGTATATGTGTTTTGGCTTTGCGTCTAAGAAAACCTGATATTACTCGCTCTTTTAAAGTTCCTGGCGGCACTTTTTTAATTCCTATACTGGGTATTATATCTTGCTGCGCTGTTATGGTTTCTATGGATATAGGAACATGGACCAGGCTATTTGTCTGGTGGGTTGCTGGCATGATTTTCTATGCTTTTTATGGAGCAAAAAAAAGTTTATTAAGACGCGAGACCTTATCGGGTCGAAAGTGATTTTATTATGATATCAAAATATCAGGAGGCATAATTAATGAAACAGCCCTTTTGGCGCACTAAACCGCTTCATTCTTTAGCCTCAAAAAAGACCTCTACCCCAGAATTAAAACGCGTCTTTGGTCCATTGCAATTAATTGCTCTTGGCGTAGGGGTAACAATTGGTGCGGGCTTATTTTCTCTTAGTGGTGTCGCAGCGGGCCAACATGCCGGCCCAGCTGTAACATTATCTTTTATTATTGCCGCTATATCCTGCGGATTTGCAGGACTTTGCTATGCTGAGCTTGCGGGCATGATTCCTATTGCAGGATCAGCTTATTCTTACGCTTACGTTGCGATGGGCGAAGGGGCCGCCTGGATCATAGGCTGGGATCTGTTTTTAGAATATACAGTGAATGCATCTGCTGTTGCTTCAAGCTGGTCCGGATATTTCGCCTCTCTTTTGCGTGATTGGGGCATAGTGCTTGATCCACGTTTTACAGCATCTACTTTCTCCCCTGTTACCTTAGCTGATGGATCAACCGTACAGGCATGGTTTAACGCTCCAGCCGTTTTTATTCTTTTTTTGGTCACTGGTTTATTAATGATGGGGGTGGCTGAATCCAGCCGCATTAATGCTTTTATTGTCGCAATCAAATTGCTCATAATCGCTAGTGTAACCATTATTTGCATACCTCATATTCAAGGCAGTAATTTTCATCCTTTTATTCCTGCTAATACGGGCACTTATGGTGAATTTGGTTTTAGTGGGGTAATGCGTGCTGCTGGAATGATCTTTTTTGCCTATATTGGGTTTGATATCGTTTCGACAGCCGCTCAAGATGCCCGCAACCCACAAAGAGACATACCTATTGGTATTTTAGGAAGTCTAATTGTAACAGCAATTATCTATGCCGTGTTCTCTTCTGTGCTTGTCGGGGTTGTAGATTATCATTTACTGGCTAATGACCCTAACCCTGTCGCTACTGTTTTGAACAAAATCCACATTACATGGTTTGGTGTTTTAGTTAAAATTGGCATCATGTTAGGCTATATTTCTGTGCTCTATGGCCTTTTACTTGGACAAAGCCGAGTGGCATTATCAATGTCACATGATGGGCTTATTCCCAACACCTTTCAAAAGCTAAACCCTCTTACCCGTACCCCGATAATCTCCCATATTCTTACCTGGGTTACGAGTAGTATTTTAGCAGCATGCCTTCCTATCAGTATTTTAGGAAAAATGACTTCTATTGGCACATTACTCGCCTTTATCATTGTTTGTTTGGGGGTCATGGTACTAAGAATACGTGCCCCTGAAATGCCACGTCTTTTTCGTGTTCCAGGGGGAAGTTTCACAGTGCCGCTATTAGGCATCATATGCTGCGGTGCTGTCATGGTTTCGATGGATGGTGCAACATGGCTAAGATTAGTCATATGGCTCTTAATCGGAATTGTAATTTATTTTTTTTATGGCATGAATAACAGCAGACTAGTTAAAAAAGCTGCTGCCAAAGCCTCTCATGAATAAGTCTTAGAAAGAACTATTTACATGACTAACGACCTTCACACACGACTTAGACGCAATCGCCATGACGGCTTTACACGGCGTCTGGTTTCTGAAAATAAACTTCATATTGATGATCTTATTTGGCCTATATTTGTATGTGAAGGCACAAACCAGCGTCAGGCTGTCAAAACTATGCCTGGTGTTGAGCGTGTTAGTTTAGATTTGCTTGTTGAGCATGTAAAACAAGCTGTTGATCTTTCTATTCCGGCTATTGCCCTCTTTCCTGTCACACCTTTTTCTGTTCGTGACGAAAAAGGGACTGAGGCTCTTAACTCTGATAATTTAATATGCCGTGCCGCACGAATATTAAAGGAAGCCTATCCCGATCTGGGCTTAATCGGGGATGTTGCACTTGATCCTTATACGACACATGGTCACGATGGTATCGTTGTTAATAACTATGTTTTGAATGATGAATCAGTTGAGGTCCTGAGTCAGCAAGCTTTAAATCAGGCTAAATCAGGCATTGATATTATCGCTCCTTCTGACATGATGGATGGACGTATCGGAGCTATACGTAAAATTTTGGATGATAATGGGTACGTTAATACACGTATCATGTCATATGCTGCAAAATATGCGTCAGCTTTTTATGGCCCATTTAGAGAGGCACTAGGTTCGGGTGAGCTATTATCAGGCGATAAAAAGACTTATCAGATGGACCCGGCTAATTCAGACGAAGCTCTAAGAGAAGTTGAGCTTGATCTGAATGAAGGCGCCGATATGATCATGGTTAAACCAGGCATGCCATACCTTGATGTCATTCACCGTGTTAAAGAGACTTTTTTGGTTCCGACCTTTGCCTATCAAGTTTCGGGTGAATATGCGATGATGATGGCTGCTATTCAAAATGGTTGGCTTGATCGTGAAAAAACGATTATGGAAAGCCTCCTTGCCTTTAAAAGAGCTGGGTGCAACGGTATCTTGACGTATTTTGCCCTTGAAGCTGCTCGTCTTATAAGAGACCAACATTAACCCGTTATCTCACATAAAAACATATAAATGTCGCAAAGGGGCCATTGCTTATAAAGCTGGCCTCGAAGCGGAAAAGGACGTGATTCTATTTCTGGAAAAATTGGGTTATAAGCTTTTGGCCCACCGGTATCGTACAATTTTAGGCGAAATCGACCTTTTAGTTGCCAATGACGAGTGGCTTCTTGCTATTGAAGTAAAGCATAGACGCAGTCTTTATGAAGGCGCATATGCTCTTAGCAAGAAGCAAGCCCGGCGCTTACTGGCTGCTTTCGATTATATTATACAATTAAAACCAGAATGGCTCAGACCTAATATCCGTTTTGACGTCATCATTACGGATTGGTCCGGCCAGATAGAACACATTAAAGATGCCATACGACTTTCTTAACTGTTCTAAAATATTTTCTTAGCCACGACGATGATGTCTATTGCGTTTGTGATGCGTTACGACACGACCACGATACGTTACTCTACGGATCACTGAACGATTCTTTTTGCGACTGGCTAGGGCATAAGAGCGACGTGAACGATGATATTTTGAGCGTGATTTATAGTGATGGCGGACTGGAGGAGCTATCAAAGCACTAAATGTAAGCTTTCTAGCTTCAAAATCGTTAATCTCGCGCGCAGCTTTAGCTGAAGTTCCCGCTAAGAGAGCAATGCTCATTATCCCAACGAGTACAAACCCTCTTAGTAAGCGCGAATGAGACATTCAAGGACTCCCTAGCCAATAATTTTGAAAAATTTACAAAATTTTTGGCGTCAGCAGCAAGATTTACATCAAAAAAAAGAAAATAAAATTAAAATTTTTTGTAATCTTAACAGCTAACTACGAAAAAAGCGGTGCTGGACACCGCTTTTATCAAAAATTCTTTGTTACTTTACTGATTTGTTTTTAAAATTTCTTTTTCAATCAATAAAGTTTCGAGTTCACCATTCTGGTACATATCAGTCACGATATCGCATCCTCCTATGAACTCACCTTTAACAAAAAGCTGGGGCACAGTCGGCCATTGCGAAAAATCCTTGATTCCCTGACGAATTGCAGGATCGTCTAAAACATTACATGTCTCAAAAGGAGCACCAATATGGTTTAGGATTTGCACAACGCGTGCCGAAAAACCGCATTGAGGAAACAGCTTATCTCCTTTCATAAAAAGCATGATGTCGTTTGAATCGACCATGTTTTGAATGTTTTGAAAAACTGTATCGGGCATTTAACTTTATCCTTATGCATCTCTCATTAGAGACACGGTATCAATGATGGCCAAAAGATTGGGTGACTGAGGCAAAACGTCAAGTCCTTAGACCACAACACTATTTAGTGGCTACGGAACTTTCGTTTTTACTGACAAGGCATGTAGTTCTGTACCCATGCGGCCACCAAACGCATCATAGACCAGCTTATGCTGTTTCACCATTGTGAGCCCCGAAAAGACTCACTAATGACTTGGCATGCATAATGATCCCCATCTCCAGCCAGATCCTGGATTTCTATTTGGGCGTCTGGCAGAGCTGAACGAATAATATCCTTAATCTCTTCTGCGGACATCGGCATTATAGCGTCTCTCCCATTAAGCTAGGAAGAAAGGATTCATTGAGGTTACGTAAGGTCTCAATATTTAGAGAAAATTCCGAAGCGACCGAAATATGATCACCTTCGATTTTGCCTAAATGCCTTACGGGAACATTGGCTTTTTGTGCTGTTTTAATAAAGGCTTCCCCTTCATTGACTACAACAACATAGCGCGCTTGGTCTTCACCAAACCAAAAAGCATGTGAAGCAACATTATTAGGCGTTTCAGTTAGCGCACAACCATGCCCACTCGCAAGAGCCATTTCTGTAAGAGCTACAAGGAGGCCACCATCCGAGACGTCATGGCAGGCTTTGACAGTTCCTTGCAAAATTTGTTCACGAACAAAATCGCCGTTACGTTTTTCTGCTTTTAGGTCAATTGTGGGAGGCGCTCCCTCTTCACGGCCACAAACTTCACGCAACCAAAGAGACTGACCCAGCTCACCTTCAGTGTCGCCAACCAAAAACAACTCGCCCTGTTCAGGAAAGGCTAGTCCAATGGCTTTTGTAACATCTTCTAAAACACCCAGACCACCTATAGCAGGTGTGGGTTGAATGGCCAGCGCCCGTCCATTTTCGGAGCGTGTTTCGTTATATAGAGACACATTTCCGCTAACCACAGGAAAATCTAATGCTCGGCAAGCCTCTCCCATACCTTTTATGGCATCAACAAACTGAGCCATAATGGCAGGGTTTTCCGGGCTACCAAAATTAAGATTATCGGTCACGGCTAAAGGTGTAGCACCAGTTGCCGTAATGTTGCGCCAAGCTTCGATAACAGCCTGTGCACCACCATTATAGGCATTGGCCTGGCCGTAGCGCGGTGTACAGTCGGTAGTCAGCGCCAGTGCCTTATTTGTGCCCTCTACACGCACAATGGCTGCATCAGCTCCACCTGGGCGTTTGATCGTTTGACCACCAACAGTGCTGTCATATTGGTTCCAAATCCATGCACGAGATGCAAGATCAGGCGAACCGATTAATGTTTTCAGTGCTTCTTCGAGAGTAACAGAAGACTCTGGAACATCAAGTTTTTCAGGTGGGGTTTGGCGCTGAGTGGGCCTATCATAAATAGGTGCTTCATCAGCCAGAGGGCCCAAAGGAATGTCAGCCTCAATTTTATCGAGGTGACGCACAGTTATGCGACCAGTATCCGTTAAATGACCTATAACGGCAAAATCGAGTTCCCACTTCTCAAAAATGCGGCGAGCTTCTTCTGTTCGGTCAGGACGAAGGACCATGAGCATACGCTCCTGGCTTTCTGACAGCATCATCTCATAGGCTGTCATATTCGTTTCACGCTGAGGCACGTGATCAAGATCCAGCTCGATACCGACACTACCCTTGCTGGCCATTTCTACAGCTGACGACGTAAGTCCTGCTGCCCCCATATCCTGAATGGCAACCACAGCATCGGTAGCCATCAATTCAAGGCAGGCTTCAATAAGCAATTTTTCTGTAAAAGGATCGCCTACCTGAACTGTCGGACGTTTAGAGCTGGATTCTTCGTCAAATTCTGCCGAAGACATGGTTGCCCCATGAATTCCGTCTCTACCCGTTTTCGATCCGACATAAACGACAGGATTACCCACACCAGCAGCAGCAGAAAGGAAGATACGATCTTGCGCAGCAATACCGACTGTCATGGCATTAACAAGAGGGTTACCATTATAAGCAGAGTGGAAATTAACCTCCCCACCTACTGTAGGCACACCAACGCAATTTCCGTAACCGCCAATACCTCTGACAACACCGTCAACAACGCGGCGTGTATCGGCATGTTTGGGATCACCAAAGCGTAAAGCATTTAGGTTAGCAACAGGGCGGGCACCCATTGTAAAAACGTCGCGTAAAATACCACCCACACCAGTTGCAGCCCCTTGATAGGGTTCAATAAAAGAGGGGTGGTTATGGCTTTCCATTTTAAAAACAGCGGCAAGCCCGTCGCCAATATCAACCACACCTGCATTTTCACCTGGACCATGAATGACCCATGGCGCTTTTGTAGGAAGCGTTTTTAGATGAAGGCGTGAAGATTTATAAGAGCAATGCTCTGACCACATTACCGAAAAAATACCTAACTCTGTCAGAGTTGGTGTGCGGTCCATGATGGAAAGAACTTTTTCATATTCATCATTGGTCAATCCAAAAGACTGAGCAAGATTAACATCCACAGTTACGCTCATACGCTCAGCGTCTCCATAAGCCCTTTAAAGAGAGGCAAACCATCCGTGCCACCTGTTAGAGGATCAGTTAAGTTTTCTGGATGAGGCATAAGACCACAAACGCGTCTATTTTTGCTCAAAATACCTGCAATAGCCTGTGCACTTCCATTCAGATTGACCGAAGGATTATTAGGGTCAACATCACCTGCGGAAGAACAATAACGGAAAGCTATTCTATCTTCGTCTTCTAATTGTTTGATTGTTTCAGATGATGCAGTGTAATTACCATCGCCATGAGCCATAGGAGTTCTAAACACATCCCCTTTTGCCCAATTGCGTGTAAAAGCACTGTCATTTGTTTCAACTTTTAAATGACAATCCTGAGAAAGAAAGCGCATGCCCGCATTACGCAGCAATGCCCCAGGCAAAAGCTGGGCTTCTGTCAAAATTTGAAAACCATTACATACGCCGAGTACATAACCGCCCTTTTCTGCAAAAGAGCGAACAGCTTTCATAATGGGAGAATGCGCTGCCATTGCCCCACTACGGAGGTAATCTCCATAGCTAAAGCCACCAGGAAGCACAACCAGGTCAAGCCCTTCGATCGTGTCTTGCTGATGCCATAACATCTGAGGTGCCTGGCCCGACGCACTTGTCAGGGCATGGACCATGTCGCGCTCCCGGTTCGTGCCGGGAAAGACGACAATACCTGCTTTCATTTAGACATCTCCCCTTTTGCAGAAGGTGTGTTTGTTTTCACCTTTGCGCCGCAAGGATAAGTTTCGTGTAAAGCACGATAAACAGCCTTGCCTGCTGGTTGAGAAAGAGCGTCATTATTCCCTTTCAACCATGAAACGACTGTATCGCGTATTTGAGACATTGTTTTCTGAGGAGCTACACAAAAAGCAACTGGTGCCGCATCTTTATTGAAAACAGCGTAGTCACGTGACCAAACCTCGCTATCTAATATGCCTGTCAGATAAGCGTTACATAATTTTTGGCCATTTTTACTGGTGCACATTTGCCCCAGAGCCTTACCAGTCAGTTTGGAAACGCGCTGAGCATGGGCTGAATCTGGCAAAGCAGAAAAAGAGCACACCGCCAGAGCCCCAGCGAATAAAGCAGATGTCAACACTCTCATGAAAGCACCTCTACATTAAAATCTTCAATCACCTCATTGGCAAGCAAAGCATGGGCCATGGCCTCACCCTCTTTCTTTGCTTCCTCTACTGAAGAAGTATCTAACTCAAGGTCGACAACGCGACTAATACGAACGTCTTTGACACCCTTGAAATGCAGCGCTTCAAGAGCATGTCCGACAGCTTTTCCTTGAGGGTCTAAAACGCCTTCTTTTAATGAAACAAAAACGCGAACTTTCACAGCATTCCCTCCGAGGTCATATTTTCCCCATTTCCAGACTCTGGCAAAATGCCAAGCCTACGCGCAACTTCCTGATAAGCCTCTTCAACCTTGCCCATATCGCGCCGGAAGCGATCTTTGTCTAATTTTTCGTTAGTGCGAGAATCCCACAAGCGGCAATTATCAGGTGAAATCTCATCGGCAAGGACGATGCGCATTTCGTCGCCTTCCCAGTAACGACCAAATTCTAATTTAAAATCAACGAGCGTAATGCCAATACCGGCAAAAAGCCCTGTAAGAAAATCGTTCACTCTTAGACTAAGGGCACTAATTTCATCTAGGTCATGGGGGTAGGCCCAATTAAACGTAATAATATGCTCGTCTGAAACTAGCGGATCATTAAGTGCGTCATTTTTATAGTAGAACTCAATAAGAGCGCGGGGTAAACGAGCTCCCTCATCTAGTCCAAAACGTTTTGCCAGAGACCCCGCTACAACATTACGAACAACAACTTCAAGCGGAATAATCTCCACTTCTCGAACAAGCTGTTCACGCATATTGAGGCGACGGATGAAGTGGGTAGGAATATTAATCTCCTTAAGACGGAGCATTAAATATTCACTAATGCGATTATTTAGGACACCCTTCCCTGTAATAATCCCACTTTTGGCCCCATTCCCAGCAGTGGCATCATCCTTAAAATATTGGATGATGGTACCTGCTTCTGGTCCTTCGTAAAGTATTTTAGCTTTACCTTCATAGATTTGCCGACCACGGGCCATGAAATCTAATCCTTGTTCGAGAAATGACTATTAATTGTCTCTCTTAGCATAGAGAGGTGGAAGAAAGGGAGGGTTATCATGTTCCTACCTCCCTTAAAAAGTTTAATCAGCGAATACACGCTCAAAAATCATATCAAGAGCTTTGAGGTGACGTGCTGGATCAAGGGCATCTTCAATGACTTCTTTATCCAAACGTCCTGAAACGGCAGGGTCAGATTCCAGATTTTCTCTAAAGCTTTTACCCTCTGGTGTATTAAGTTTTGTCCAGGTTGCCATAGCTGCTCTTTGAACCACACTATAAGCTTCTTCACGCGTATAACCTGCGCGTGCCAGCGCCAGAAGCACTTCGCCAGAATGCACAACACCACCCAGACTTTCAAGGTTGGCGTTCATCTGATCAGGATAGATAACAAGTTTTTCCATCATTGATGAAAGACGCATTAACGCAAAGTCTAAAACAATCGTGCCATCAGGGCAAATATTTCTTTCTACTGAAGAATGGCTGATATCACGTTCATGCCAAAGAGTGACATTTTCAAGAGCCGGCACAACATATGACCGAACAAGGCGGGCAAGACCGGTCAGATTTTCTGACAGGACTGGATTACGCTTATGAGGCATGGCCGAGCTGCCTTTTTGGCCAGCATGGAAAAACTCTTCTGCTTCTCTAACTTCAGAACGCTGTAAATGGCGCACTTCAGTAGCGAGACGCTCAATACCACTCGCAATTACACCCAATGTGCAGAAAAAAGCTGCATGGCGATCGCGCGGTATAACCTGTGTTGATACGTCTTCTACTTTAAGGCCAAGATTTTTTGCGACATAAGCCTCAATTGATGGATCAATATGAGCATATGTCCCCACAGCACCGGAAATAGCACAAATAGCAATTTCTTCACGTGCGGCTAAAAGCCTTTTACGATTGCGTTTAAATTCAGCATAATGACCTGCCAGTTTCAGACCAAAGCTGGTTGGTTCAGCGTGGATAGCGTGGCTACGGCCTATTGTAACAGTTTGCTTATGCTCTATCGCACGCTTTTTTAAAGCCGCCAAAACAGAATCAAGATCTTTTAATAAAAGGTCTGCTGCTTGCGTAAGCTGCACTGCTAGGCAGGTATCGAGCACATCTGATGAGGTCATGCCTAGATGAACAAAACGGCTCTCAGGGCCAATTTTTTCTGCCAACCATGTTAAAAATGCTATAACGTCATGGCGAGTCTCGGCCTCAATTTCATCAATGCGAGCAACATCCTTATCAGAAAAAGCGGCCATAGCCTTATCGCCTTTTTCTCTGATAATTTTAGCTGCTTCCAAAGGAATATCGCCTTTTTCAGCCATTGCTTCGCAGGCTAAAGCCTCAATCTTGAACCAGATGCGATAACGGTTAACATTCGACCAAATCGCTGTCATCTGAGGACGAGAATAACGAGGGACCATGAGGGCAACTCCAATAGAAAAACAAATTTGAGGATGTGCTTAGCTAATTAACTCTCTTTTGCCCAGAGTCAGGCAATATATTACTCCATATTAATATAGGTTCGTTTTTTTCTGATTGGAGAGGTACGACTTTGACAATTGTAACTTTTTTAAACTCTCTTTCAGCCCTGATCGCAGTTTTTCTTATAGATTTTGCCTTAGCTGGTTCAAATATAGCCATTATCGCATTTTCTGTTCAGCGGCTGAATGAAAAGCAAAAATGGACCGCCATTTTATCTGGCACAGTTGCAGGCGCTGTTTTGCGCATCGCCTTGGCCCTTATCGCCAATCACCTTTTAAAATTTGAAGGATTAAAATTAATTGGTGGGCTTTTGCTTTTCTGGATATGCTGGAAAACATTTATAAATTTCAGAAACTCGCAGGATAATTTAAGAATCTCGGATTCTTCTTCGGTAGGCGAAGCAATTTTACAAATTATTATAGCCGATCTAGCCTTGAGCTTTGATAATGTAATTGCTGTAGCAGGAGCAGCGGAAAAACACCCCCTTATTATGACCATAGGCTTAATTATTTCGGTCATAATCATTGCTCTAGCTGCTAATATTACCACCTGGTTTTTAAAGCGTTTTAAATGGTTAAATTGGGTTGGGCTCTTTATTGTGTTAGTGGTCGGGCTGAAATTATTCATGCAAGGTATTTATGAAATTTGGAAACTTTCTTAGATTTCTTCGGACTAAGCACGTTTTTTGGGGGTGGGGTTAGTCGCTTTCCCCCCTCCTCTTATGGCCCAAGCAAGCCCCTATTCACCTCGCCTGACAGAATGGTTAACTCTTACATCTCCAGGAGCAACAGGATTTCCTGTCCAGAAATATGGAGATTTTTTAAAAATAAAGCCTGAATGGCCGTTGCAGACACGCATAGTATGGCGCTTTGAAAATGCCTTAAATCACGAAACTGATCCATCAGTTTTAAAAAAATACTGCCCTATTTTTCCACTTACGCAACTTTCTACCATCATCCATTGTGACCCTTTTCTGCATAATGCAGCAGATCAGGCTCGAAAGCTTTGGCGTGAAGGGCTAAGCGATAATAATAATGAGCAAAATTTTCTTAAAACCTATCGAACAAACCTGACTATTAAAGATAACTGGATACGTTATCAGAATTTGGAAAAAAAGGGCCTGAAACTTGCTGCTTCTAGGCAGATCAAGCGCTTAACTTTACCTCAGCAGACGCTGGCTCAGGCACGTTTTTCGCAGCGTTTTTCGCTTAATAACGCAGATCAGCTTTTTGCAATTGTTGATTCACAACAGCAAGATCCTACACTTATAAGGCTTAGATTAAATTATTTGCGTCGCAATAATAGATTTGATGAAGGCTTTAATCTATGGCAGGAAAAAGGTCTGAAACTTGAAAAAACTACTTTAAAAGATCCCACATTATGGGCCTTTGAAAATTTGGCCTATGCGCGTTATTTTATGGGCAATAATAACACAACTGATAACGAAAAAGCCCTTAATCTTCTTGCCCCACTTCTCACTTTTCCCAAAATGCCCATTCAGCATGAAGCATTTTTCCTGAGTGGTTATGTCAGTCTTGTTTCTTTAAAAAATCCTGCTCAGGCAGAAATATTTTTTCAGCATTTGGCTCAAGACGCGTCAGTTAATATACGAGCCAAGGGATTTTATTGGCTTGGTAGATGTGCTGAATTTACAAATAATAGCTCTCAGGCCCAGTCATTTTTTAATCAGGCTGCCGCCTATCCCACTAGTTTTTATGGGCAATATGCCTTGGCCCACATAACGCATTCTCCTTTTTTTGCAATTGAGCAACGCTCAACACGCTTTAAATCAATATTACATAGTAAACTTACTCAGCTTAAGGCACTTCAGGGCACGACTATTAGCCGACTTGATTTGTCAAACGCTGCCCGTGAACTTGCTGCGCAAGGCGATACGGAAAATTCAACAATCTTTATGACTTACTTATATGCTCACACCCCTCATTTGAGTGAGCAAGTATCAGTTGCTCATCTTTCATTATCTTTAAATGTGCCTAAAGCTGCCATCTTAGCCTCTCGAAAATTAGCCAGAGCAGGTGAGATTTTATATCCAGAAGGACATCCTCTTCCCTATAATCAGAACCTGGCTCTTGAAAACCAAAAGCTGGTCTCACTTCCTAAAGGTTTGTTACCTGCTTTAGTAAGGCAGGAGAGTAGCGGTGATCCACAAGCCATAAGTCCCTCTCCTGCTTATGGGCTAACACAGTTACGGCTACCTACAGCTCAAGAAGTAAGCCGAAAACACAATGTAGGAACTGTTAGTGCACCTTTATTACTTGATCCTCAAACTAATCTTTTAATTGGCAGTTTTTATCTTTCTGAGCTTTTAACCCGCTTTAACGGCATTATTCCTTATACTCTTGCAGCTTATAATGCAGGCCCCACAAGAGTAAGCCGCCTTAATGCCTCTCAAGCTGTAACCAACGATAACATTTCCAAAATGCCTCAGACAGATGATGAAAATTTGCTGACATGGACTATTAATTTTCCACTCAAAGAAACGCGTTTATATATTGAACATATTATGACTGACGTGGCTTTTTATGAGTAATTATTTGTCTGCTACGGCATAGCGAAACCCTTAAAACGCAAAGCCCTAGGCTATTTTTTATGAAGAAATGACGACTATCTATCGTCATTTCTTTTTTTGTGGTTATGCAAAAATTTGGAGTTTCTTTTTTTCTCGTTACCGCATTTACTGCATATTATTTTGTTATGTGCATCAAAGCTGGATTCTAACATTTTTATGGTAATGACTATGTCCAAGCTAAAACGCTGCTTATTTCTATCAGTTTGAAAATCAATCGGTTGCAAAAAAATTACACAGTTAAAGGTGGCTTTTATATTTATAGCTTTTTGACCACCATATTTCCTCTACGGAAACATATCTTACATAGTAAAATCACGGTCTTAAGTGCTATTTTTTAATATATAAAATGCTTTAATACTCGCCAATATTATGTCTTGTTTCACAAGTCTCTTTAATCGAAGTAATCCAATAAAGTCAGATTTTGATGAATTTGCACGTTTTTTACAAAACTCATATTAGACAATTTATGAAAATTAGACGCTAAAATTAAAATAATAAAAAATATTTATCTTTTCTAATAAAAAAAGGCAGTTATTAAGATGATATTTGGTTATTTTTTAAATATAACTTTACATAAAATGAAATATTTACTCTTTATTATATAAAATCTCAAATAAACTTTCTATGCTCTCATCAAAATAATAACATAATGTTAAGTAAAATTTTTATTTTGATAAATATTTTTTTATTCATCTTAATAATTAATTCATACCTGTTTACTAAGTTACCTCCATAGAGTTTTTTTTGTTTGAAGTCACTGAAGTTTTTTTTATTTATTGGAATAGTTTTAATAATTATTTCTTTTCTAAAAAAAGCGTGGCGACAACAAAATAAAACAAAAATGTGCATATAAAAGGCATGACTTATGGAAGTTTATGGTTCTTATAATGTAGTGTTTTTGTTGGTTTGTTTACCTATAACTTTCACTTCATATTCTAGTATATTTACTTTGAATATTGAAGAAAAAAACAGTCACAATAAAAATAGCACATATCTATATTTTAAAATAAACCTTAAACATCAGCTTGTTCATGCGTTTCATGTCAAAACAGCTCATATATGTAAAATTGATAAATACCCCGAAAATGCTGCTGTGACTGATGCGCGTCTTCTGCATGACACTAAGGAAGAACCGCTTAACTTTTATAAAGCCGGATTTTTGTCCTGAAATGTTGCAGCCAGAAGAATAAGGGAGGGTAACACAATGATCAATCAAAACAGCAAAAAACTCGAAAACGCATTACCATGCCGTGTAGATGCATATTTAAGTATGAAAAATCTGGGATATTGCAAATTAGATTCAGACGATTTTAGCCTTTCAGACACACAAAAATCCGACTTGGACATTATTCAAAAACATTTTGATACGCTTCAACGCGATCCATATGGTGAAGATTCTGGTCGTTACCGGCAACATAGTAAATATGTATTTTTACCCTGCTTAAATCTTTTAATCCCTCATTGTACTGAGCATGCTTCTTGCTATAAGCAGGATATAAAGTTTAATGACGAAGTTATAGATGAAGCACGAAAATTTCAGCCTGTTCCTAACGATATTTTGTTAAATAATCTCATTACATCCTTTATCTTACACGATTTTAAAAATTCTCCCTTAGCTCACTATTCATCAACTGTTCCTATGGAAGTGGGTATTCATTTCATTCGAACAAAAGCAATGACGGGATCTCCGGGTGTTGCTGTACCCAATCGACTTCATAAGGACGGTGAACCCTGCACCTGGATACATTTGATCAATCGCGAAGGATTATCTGGCGGTGAAAATATCATTACAGATAACAGCAAGGACAATATTCTTTGTGAACATACTCTGCTAAATCCGCTGGATTCAATTGGCATAGTCGATGACCAGGTATGGCACCAGGTAAAGCCAGTAAGCGTTAGTGGACACACAAATGTCGGCTATCGCGATGTTATACTTATTGATTTTACGCCTATGTTTGCAAAGCCAAACAGTCCCTCATAATCGAAACTCTATGTGTCGGGTATCATTAATGTGATGGTACTAGCGCGTTTTTAATATCAGAAAACAGGCAGTTACAGTGTTATCTAAAGAAACTATTGCGGTTCACAGCGGAACAATTATCGACAAGATGAATGGAGGCATTTTGTCTCCATTATTTCCAGCAAGCTCGCATAAGCACCTCGATATGAAAGAGGATGTGTATCCAAGACATGGCAATTTGCCCAATCAACGGGCTGTTGCAAATAAAATGTGTGCCTTAGAAAGCGGTGGCGAAGCTGCTTTAGTATTTAGTTCTGGCATGGCGGCTTTTTCCACCGCCATGCTTGCTCATTTAAAATCGGGTGATCACATCGTCTTACAAAATGGTGTTTACTCCGGGGCCCTTAAATTTGTTCAGAACCACCTTACAAAACTTGGGATAACTTATACCATATCAGAAAATTGTGAAGTAAATAGCGTTATTGATTGTGTAAAACAAAATACAAAATTAATATATATTGAAACTCCTACCAATCCAATGCTCAAAATTATAAATATTGAGTTATTGGCGAAGTTCGCTAAAAGCAAAAATTTATTTACAGTTATAGATAATACTATAGCAACACCTATAAACCAAAATCCCCTTGAATATGGTATCGACTTGGTTTTGCACAGCGCTACAAAATTTTTAGGTGGCCACGGTGATATATCAGGCGGTATTGCCGTAGGAAGTGAAAAATCCATTTCTTTAATGACTGAATATATGAATGATTTTGGAGGATGTCTGAATGCTCAATCATGCCATCTTCTAGAACGAAGTTTGCGCACTTTGGCAATACGCATGGCCAAGGTTAATCACAATGCGATGGAACTTTCTTCCCGCTTAAATGAAAATCCAAATGTTACAAAAGTCTATTACCCTGGCCTAGCAGGCCATCACAATCATGAAATTGCGCGCGAGCAGATGCGCGGATTTGGTGGGTTAGTGAGCTTTGAAATTGCTCAAAAATTTGACACGACAAGCTTTCAGAAAAAGCTAAATTTAATTATTCCTTCAAATAGCTTAGGCGATCTAGAAACGACATTAAACTCTCCCTATCAGGCGTCATCTTCATTTAGAAGCCTAAGCGAGCAGGAACAAAAAAAATCAGGTGTTACACGGCAATTAATACGAATGTCAGTCGGGATCGAAGATGTCGATGACTTGTATGAAGATTTGCATCAGGCACTTAAGTGAACAATATGAGTAAAGAAACAGAAAGCACTTTAACATTAAGCGATGACGAAGTGCTGCATATAGAAGCTTTTTACGGTATAACTGTAGAAGATAGTTCTTTTTTGGGAAAAGGTTCGGGAAATACGAACTATTTCCTTGAAACTAATATTGGTCATTGTGTTTTTAGCATTATCGAAGAGCAAAGCCGTGAAGACGTTGAACTCATGGCAAAAACCCTTGAGTGGCTTGAAGCGCATCACTACAAGACATCTTTACTCATCAAGCCTAAAATACAAAAAAGAAATTCTGTTATATTAAGGGAGAAACCCTCCCTATTAAGAACTTACATAGACGGCACAATCTGCCATGACTTTAGTAAAAATATGCTTATGCAACTTGGAGCTGCTACGGCAAAGTTGCACACCCTCCCTGCACCTAATTTTTTAACAAATTCATTATTTTATGAGCAGGACAAATTCATGGCCGCTCTTAATGCAAATATTGACAAGAATTATGAAGGCTGGGCAAAGAATAGACTTAAAGCTCTTGCCATAAGTGAAATTAAAGACTTACCTACTTCTTTTATTCACTCTGACCTTTTCTTTGATAATTTGCTTGTCAATGGTGATCAATTTGTTGGCATGATAGATTTTGAGTTAGCATGCATTTACCATTCTGTTTTTGACATTGCTATGGCTTTAGTCGGCACTTGTTGCGTCAATGGAATATTATCGCCTGAAAAATCAAAATATCTGATTTCTGGCTATTATTCTGCAAGAATATTAGAAAATAATGAAATAAAAGTTTTAAAAAGATATACAGAATATGCTGCCATACTTACGTCGTTATGGAGATATTGGAGATATAAAATATATCAACCAAACGAAAATAAGGCTGATAAATACCTTGAAATGATGAAGTCAGCTCAAAGTATTCAGAATACAGATTTTGCTGAACTCACCAATATTTTTCCAGCTAAAACATGATTAAACACTAATTATCAAGCTTGTCAGTAAAACAAGTTGTAAATTGTGAGCATTTAATACGTTATTTATACTATGGAGTAACTAAAGCCGTATGAACATTAAAGACGCAAAAAAGATCGTTGTTCTCGTTGACGCTTATTCATCGGGAAATCAACTCGCTCCTGCATTTAACAAAGAAGGATATAGATGCCTACATATCCAAAGTAGAAGTGACATACCGCAAGTAATAACAAACAGCTATAAAAAAGATGATTTTTTCATGAGCCTGCAATATGCAGGGCTAGATACCGTCAAAGAATTAAAAAAATATGATATTATCGCTGTCATTGCTGGTTGTGAAACAGGGATCGAACTTGCCGATAATTTGGCAGAACTTCTCGATCTTGCAGGAAATGAAACAAAATCAAGTTCTACCAGACGCAATAAATATCTTATGCAGGAATGCTTAAAAAACAACAATATTAATCATATTCCTACTTATAAAATAACGAATATAAATGAAGCTACGGATTATGCGTCAAAATTACTTAAAAATTATAATAAACTTATATTAAAACCTGTTGATAGCGGCGGGACAGACTCAGTCTTTGTTTGCAGCACTATTGAGGATGTAAAAAATTACTCAAAGAATTTGTTTGAAACAAGAAATCAGCTTAATTTAAAGAATGAAGTTATTATTCTGCAACCTCTCATTGAAGGTGAAGAATATGTAGTTGATACCGTTAGTTATGATGGACATCATAAAATCTGCGCCATATGGAAAATGGGAAAAGGCAAACATAATGGTTCCAACTCAGTATGTGAATTTACGGAGTTAACTTCACTAGATGAGCAGGAACAGTTAAAGCTTAAAAATTACGTTTTTAACTGCCTGGATTCTCTTAATATCAAATTTGGAGCAGGCCATTCTGAAGTTTTTTTAACTCATGATGGATGGACCTTAATTGAGACAGGAGCTCGACTACACGGGGCGGGTTTTCCCCTATTGTCATCCCTCGCATTGAAAAAAACACAAATCGATGAGCTTATATCGAGTATCTGCTCTACAGAAAGCTTTTTAAAAACCATTTCAGAAGAATACAGACCGCAAAAATTTCTAAAAATTAAAGAGCTAATATCTTCCAGGTCAGGGATTGTTAAATCAGTTAAATATTTAGACGTTATTTTTAATTTGGCGTCTTATAAAAAGTCAAACATACCTAGCATTGGGCAGAATATCAGACTTACAAAAGATGTTTGCAGTTCGCCGGGCTGGATCGCCTTATGTCATAGTGACATCCATCAAATTAATGCTGACTACCAATATATAGTTGAGCTTGAAAAAAAAGGTATGTTCGAAGTTTATTAAAGTGAAAGGCCCAGCTTACATTCTTGGATATTGCGTCTTTGGAGCTACCATAGATGTGTTCCTCTCTAACTTATTACAGAGTATAAACTTGTTTGTACTCTTATTTTGGACTTTTATATTTACCTGGGGGTGGTTCTTTTTAAATACTATTATATTTTCATCTATAAAATTAGAAAGTATAATAAAGTCTCGTAAGTTAATTCTGTTGCTAAATATATCTACTTTAGGTTCTTGGGCAGGATTATTTATTGGCTTAAAATGGACCGAGCCATCTATTATGGTGGCTATAATTTTCGCCCTCAGTCCGATTATTTCAGTTTTGATAGAAATTAGTCAAAGAAACTTTATAGACAAGAAAAACATTATCACAGCTGTAATTTTGTTACTTTCAGTTGCACTTTTAATGATTTTAGCTGTGCAAAAACAGCGCTCTAACCCCTTTGACTCAAATTATATATTTGCTTTGGTCCTTGGTTTTGTATGTATTGTTACCTCAACAAGTTTGACCCTGGGCACATATATATCAAAATCACTTTCAAATAAGGGATTTAGTGCTGTAAATGTACAGTCATTCAGATTTCCACTACTTATAGCTGTGTGCTACCTATTAATACCAAATAAAACCATGTTGATAACGGTTCAGTCTAATTTCTGGATGTACCTACAGATAATAGTTATATTAGGTAATATTTTACCATTATGGATGCTTCAAAAAGGAATAGAATTAACAAATCCTTTGACAGTTAACATTATTATTAATATTTCTCCTTGTATCACACTACTTTTAGAACTTTTAGATTCTTCTATTAAATTTAGCAACATGAAATTATTTGTATTATTACTTCTCATCTTAACAACTTCTTTATCTAACAATGATGTTAGTAAATTTGCTATAAACAAAATGAAAAAATTAAGTACATATTTAAAATAATAATTACAATAAGTTATTATTTTAATGATATAACTATAGAACAATAAGTATTTTTACGAAAAACGTGTAATTATTTAAATAATGTTAATATAAATACTATAGATATTATAAAAAATATTCACCATATATATAATAATGTTATTATATAATTTACTGAATTTATAATCAAAAGTAACTACTAAGTTTTTTTATCTTATAATTTAAATTATAAAATTTTAAATATTTTTATAAACCTTGCAAACATAGCTTACTATTATTGCTTTTTGAGGTGCAACCAGCTCTTGGTTATTGAAATGATAAGTTATAAATAAATTATTCTACATATATTTACCTAATAACTATATATTTAATTATTATTTCTTAAAATATTGTTATTTTTATTAATAATTTTCTATTAAATAAATTTATAAATCTGCATAAAAAGTATTAGTATAAATTTTATCTCACAAAATCACTAAAAATACTTATAACTATTATATGATTAAGTATTTAGAGTAAAAATAACAGATTTTTATCAAAGAAAATCTAGTTT
Source organism: Aristophania vespae (assembly GCF_009906835.1). Taxonomy (NCBI): domain Bacteria; kingdom Pseudomonadati; phylum Pseudomonadota; class Alphaproteobacteria; order Acetobacterales; family Acetobacteraceae; genus Aristophania; species Aristophania vespae. The sequence goes on along the minus strand of NZ_CP047652.1, from coordinate 814,170 downwards.
TTTCAGTAATAGTTAGAAAATCCTTCATGACTTTTTTATGAAGTGAATTATGATAATTCTTATTTATAATAAGATGAGAGAATAGGATCATGTCTAACCTATCATTAATGGAAGCTTCAGCTGTCATAGCCCTTTTACTTGATAGTATGACAAAGAGAAAAAATCTTGATCTCGGTAGCGAAGCCATTATGGGTCTTGCTGTCATTTTAAAAGCTTTAAAGAAAACACTTGACCAGGCCGCTACAGAAATTGATCGCCAAAAAAAATAAACATCACTTATAATTTTGTTTTTAAAAGAACTTTGATCTTAAATAAGACCAAACGAGCCTTAAAATTTAACATTCTATGGTAATAAGTATTTTGTCTTACCATTCTCGAAAAAAGTTTTCTTACAAAAAAATAGTCAATTTTTTGTCTGTTTATCAACAACTGGGGGCACGTTACTATGCCCCTTCCCTTATCCCCTCACCTACCCTTATCTTATGTTCCCATATATGCAGGGACTATATAAATGCATAATCTGCCATAAAATTTGCTCATTTATACGTTTAGATATGCAACTTTACTATAAACATTACGTCTTTGACGTACTTATGAAGAAAGAAAGCGTTTAAATTGCATTGACCATACTCATATTCTTTATTTCGGGCAGTCTGAGTTGAAACGATAAAAATTATGCAATTACAAGCTATTAAAAATTTATCTTTGAGGCAGTCTGATGTGACCCATAATCATTTTTTATAATCGTCAAATCAGCGCCACTAAAGATGATACAGACTATCAATGGTATCAGCTTCTTAAAAAATATATGTGCTTACGTACCCATTTAACTCACAAAGATTGTGCAAATGATTTAACGCACAGATCGAGCACAAAACACTTTAACACTGGATCTGTCTCATAGTGGATTCTTTGTGGCTAGCCGGTTAACTGTAAGAATTAACAAACAGGCTATGTAAATGGTACTTTATTCTAGAATTTTTGTAATATTTAATTATTTTTTATGATATTAATACTTATAAATAAAATTTTATTACTTATAAAAAATAATTTAAATATTTACCAAAAATACAACCCTAAATTGATATTATATCAATTAATGTGTTTTATCTAACTCAATACTACTTACACGAGAAAAATTCATTAAATCGTAACGTTAAGTTCATTTCTCTTTAAACTTAATTGACAATGTAAATAATTTAGCTTCAAAGTATTTTTAAACAAATTGTTAATAATTTGTTCGTCTTAATATAAATTAAGCTGCCATATACCAAATATATAGCAGTTTATACTCTGTATTTGTTACGAAAGTGGGTAAATAAAATGACTGATTTATCACTATGCGAAGCCTCGGGAGTTATTGCCCTGTTATTAGACAGTATGACAACCCGTCCTGAGCTAGATCTTGGTAATGAAGCCCTTTATGGCCTGAATGTTGTATTACGTGCGGTTAAAAATACAGTGGATGAAGCTGATATAAGCGAGACGCTACAAAAAAGTAAATAAGACTTTATATCACCACGTAACAGCTAAAGGGGTGCTGATACGCACCCCTTTAAGTCTCAAAGGAATTTCTGAATAAAACTTTCAAATCAATACGACACTATGCGTTAAAAAATTTAATTTTTCTAAACACCTAAACACCTAAACACCCTAGCCTCACTGACTGTAAATAACCAATCTTAAATAACAGGGTGCTGTTGCACATTTTTTAATAATTTTTTTCCTAGATGCTGGTTTAGAGCTACTGAGTTTACTGTAACGGGCTTTGAGGCACATCAGCTCGATATTTAGATTTTTATAATAGAAAGCAAGGAAATTAGTCAGGAGAAGCCTACTATAAATTATAAGCTGGCTTCTTTTATATTTTAATCAAAACGTCTCTTTTACTATCGCTCTTTTTGTGTAGCAAATTTTTTTGGTTATAAAAATTGTGACAGACTAAAATATATTACCTCACAATAAAAAAAGGCGGCCCTATTTCAGGACCGCCCCTCTCCATAAGCAATTAATCAGTTAATTTAATTATGGATGAGCTGCAGGCATTGGAGCTGGCATTACAGAAGCAGAAGGCGTCTGTACTGGAGCAGCAGGCTGCGCCATTGGAACAGCAGGTTGTACTACTGGAGCCGTTGGTTGTGTTACTGGAGCTACAGGCATCATTTTATTGCCTGTTTCTTTAGAAAGAGCTTTTGCGTCTTTTTGCGGAACAGTTACAACTGCTGGAGGTGTCATGACAGGTGTGCGAGCTTTTTGAAGCGAAACACCGTTTAGATCATCAGCAGCTGAAACTGAGTGATCAGCCTGCTTGGCTTGATGGTGATGCTTATGTCTAGCAGCATGCCCTTTGTGATGTTTAGCATGATGAGTATGGTGAGCTGTTGCTGCAAAAGCTGGTGCAGAAATAGCTAAAACACTTGCAGCTGCCAAAGCTGTAAGAGAAAGTTTTTTCATTACTATCCTCCAATAATATTCACTTTATAAGTGAAACCAAAATTATTCTAAAGCGAATAAAAAGAGAAAACAATCACTTTAGGTAGGATTAGTTATATATTAAAAAATCTAAGTAATCTTTTATATATTCTTAATTTTTATTTAACATCCTATTTAGAAGGGAATTGTGGGGGACCGTAAATTTCACGAGCACGCGTGATAAAGGCTTTAACCATTAGGCGAATACCTTCATTAAATACAATGCCAATCGCATTACGTAATAAACGCGATCTAAACTCAAAATCCACGTAAAAATCTACCATGCACCCATTTGGATGTGGCGCAAAAGTCCAAATATTTTTTAGATATTTGAAGGGCCCACTTTCATAACGAACATATATTTTATTTGGGCGTTCTAATGTCACTCGACTGGTATAAGACTCCCTAAAAGGACCAAATCCTACACTCAAATCTGCAACCAACTCCGTCTCTGTTTTAGATTTTACAACGGCTTTAATGCACCATGGTAAAAAATCAGGATACTTTCCGACATCAGCGACAAGATCAAATAACTGCTCTGGCGTATAAGGAATGAGTCTTTGTTCAGCGTGTGTGGGCATTAGGCAACCTCTCCCAACCGACGTGCCCGTTCACTCTTTAACAAAGCAAAATCTTGATCAGCATGATAAGATGATCGTGTCAAAGGAGAAGCACTAACTTGCAAAAAGCCTTTCACACGGGCTGTTGCAGCATAATCTTTAAATTCTTCTGGGGTCACAAAATGTTTCACCGCCGCATGTTTGACACTTGGCTGAAGATATTGACCTAATGTTAAAAAATCGACATCCGCTATACGAAAGTCATCCATAACCTGTCCTACCTCAGCTTTTTCCTCACCTAGCCCTAGCATTAATCCTGATTTTGTAAACATCATAGGATCAAGTCTTTTAACATCGCTCAAAAGACGAAGTGACTGAAAATAGCGGGCTCCAGGCCTTATTGTTGGGTAAAGACGCGGAACAGTCTCGATATTGTGATTAAAAACATCAGGCTTTGCAGCAACGACAATGTCTAATGCACCTTCTTTACGCAAAAAATCCGGTGTTAAAATTTCTATTGTCGTCGTCGGAGACATTTCCCTAACAGCTTCAATCACTTTAGCAAAATGACGCGCTCCTCCATCTTTCAGGTCATCACGATCAACCGACGTAATAACCACATGTCTGAGTCCTAATTTTGCTACAGCTTCTGCAACACGTCCTGGCTCAGCTTCATCCAGCGCTAAAGGCAGCCCGGTCGAAACATTACAAAATGCACAGGCACGTGTGCAGATTTCGCCCATAATCATCATAGTCGCATGACGTTGCGACCAACATTCCCCGATATTAGGGCATGCAGCCTCCTCACAAACAGTAGCCAGTTTATGCTCACGCATAAGCGCTCTCGTCTCATGATAAATGGGATGAGTGGGCGCTTTTACGCGAATCCATTCTGGTTTGCGCTGAATAGGATTATCGGGCTTATGTGCCTTTTCAGGGTGGCGAAGAGACACAAGCTTGTTTTGATGATTAATGACGAGGCGAGTAGACATTAATTTAAATATGCAATGCACCCTCAAAAGCTGCCAAAACCGACTCATGCATGGTTTCAGAAATTGTGGGATGAGGAAAAACCGTTTCCATCAACTCTGCTTCGGTTAATTCACCAGCACGAGCTATAACGTAACCCTGAATCATTTCAGTCACTTCAGCCCCAATCATGTGAGCACCAAGCAGTTCACCCGTTGTGGCATCAAAAACAACTTTTGTCATGCCATCTGGCTCACCCATTGCCACGGCTTTGCCATTTGCCAGAAAAGGAAAGCGGCCTACTTTAACTGTTTTACCAGCTGCTTTGGCTTTTTCTTCGCTCATCCCGACAGAAGCGATTTGTGGACGAGAATAAGTGCATCCTGGAATTGAGAGAGCATGAAGTGGCTCTGGTGTTCTTCCTAAGATTTTTTCAACACATATTACAGCTTCATGACTTGCTTTATGAGCAAGCCAGGGCGCACCAGCGACATCACCAATGGCATAAAGTCCGGGCTCATCTGTGCGGCAAAATTCATCAGTCACAATATGTGTACGATCAATTTTTACTTTAGTAGATTCTAAGCCAAGATCTTCAACATTACCGACTATACCAACGGCGCAAATTATACGATCGACAGTGAGAGCAGTTTTGCCTTTTGGGGTTTCAATCGTAGTCGAAACACTATTAGAGTCTTTTTTAAGCGCGCCGACTTTGGCTGAGGTTAAAATCTTTATACCGCGCTTTTCAAAAGCTTTTTGCGCCTGTGCACTAATTTCTGGGTCTTCAGCAATTAAAATGCGATCTGCCACTTCCGCAATCGTTACTTCACTTCCTAAGTCACGATAGAAAGAAGCAAACTCAATCCCAATAGCACCTGACCCAATCACGAGTAATTTTTTTGGGAAACTATCTGGCACCATAGCTTCTTTGGCGCTCCACACTAATTTTCCGTCAGTTTCCAAACCAGGGAGCTGACGGGCGCGAGCCCCGGTAGCCAGAATAACGTGAGGTGCACGAATAGTTGCAACTACTTGCCCCTCTTTTGTAACCTCAACCTTGTGAGCCTCTCCCGAACGGCCCGCAAGTTTAGCACGCCCATCAAAAGTAGTGACTTTTGCTTTTTTTAAGAGATGAGCAACACCTTTGCGCATTCTATCAGCTACACCCCGCGACCTTGCAACAATTTTTTCAAGATCAAAAGTGGGATTATCAGCTGCGAGGCCAAACTCTTTCAAATTCTGTAAGTTATGAAAGATTTCAGCACTGCGTAAAAGCGTCTTGGTTGGAATACAGCCCCAATTTAAGCAAACACCACCAAAATGAGTACTTTCAACAATGGCCACATTTAACCCTAGCTGGCTTGCTCTCAAAGCTGCTACATATCCACCTGGGCCACCGCCAATGACGATGAGATCAAATAAGTCAGACATAGTTAGAGCACCAATGCATATGGGTTTTGAACAAGTTCTTTAAGAGTATTAAGCCACTGTGCACCAAGAGCACCATCCACTGCCCTATGATCTACAGAGAGTGTTACCGTCATAATCGTGGCCACAGTAACTTGGTTATCCCGAATAACAGGACGTTTTTCCCCCGCAGCAATGGCTAAAATTGCGGCTTGTGGCGGATTAATGATAGCTGCAAAATCACGCACACCAAACATTCCCATATTTGAAATAGAGAATGTCCCCCCCTGAAACTCTTCAGGCGTTAATTTCCCTGAACGGGCACGCCCTGCCAAATCTTTCGCCTCTCGGCTAATTTGGCGTAGAGATTTTTGGTCAGCTTTGCGAATAATTGGTGTGATCAAACCATCTGGGATCGAAACCGCCATAGAAATGTCGATATCTTCAAAATGAAGCATTTCATCGTCAGTATATTGAACATTCAAGCCTGGCCTTTTTCTTAAGGCCAAAGCTACGGCTTTGATCATGAGGTCATTAACCGAGATCTTGATATTTTCTCCGGCTAAAGACGCATTTAGCTTGCTTCTTAAGGCTAATAAAGCATCAAGCTCAATATCAGTTGATACATAAAAATGCGGCACTTGCGTCTTAGATTCAGTTAAACGCCGTGCAATGACCTTACGCATTGTAGAATGCTTAATGCGTTCTACTTTACCCAAAGCTGAGCTCTCACTTTGCTTAGCCGTGCTTTGAGAAGCATTATGAGCTGGTTTTTGAGCCGCCTCATCAACATCACGTTTGATAATACGACCATTAGGGCCAGATCCTTTTACGTGATCAAGAGAAAGGTTTTTCTCCTTTGCTATGCGGCGGGCCAGAGGAGAAGCAAATAATCTTTTTCCTTTTGCCTCACCCTCTTTTTTTTCGGACAAGTTTTTCGCAGATAAACCATTCCTGTCATGCTGTTTAATATCAGACTGATTAGAAGGTTCTGGGGTTTTTTTAATTTCACCCGTCACCGGTAAATCAGCCGGAACCTCTTCGCCCTCTTCAACTAAAATGGCGATGGGGGTATTAACGGCAATATTTCCTGTGCCTTCCTGTACTAATATCCGCCCCAAAATACCTTCATCTGAGGCTTCAAGTTCCATAGTTGCTTTATCAGTCTCGATTTCAGCAAGGAGGTCACCAGAAGAGACATTGTCACCTTCTTTCTTTAACCAACGGGCTAGTGTCCCAACTGTCATCGTCGGGGATAAAGCAGGCATTAAAATTGATGTAGCCATCGAAAGTTTACCCTCCAAACTGTTTGCGCACGGCTTCGACAACCCATTCAGCTTTAGGTAAAGCTAATTTTTCAAGATTGGCCGCATAAGGGAGCGGTATATCAAGGCCACAAACACGTGCTGGAGGTGCATCTAACCAGTCAAACGCCTCTTCGACAGCGATTGTGCATATTTCAGCTCCAATCCCGGCAACAGGCCACCCCTCCTCAACTGATATAATATGGTTGGTTTTACGAAGGCTGGAAATAATCGTTTCTTTGTCTAATGGACGAATAGAACGAAGATTTATAACTTCTGCCTCAATTCCTTCTTTTGCCAGAATCTCGGCAGCTTCCAGGGCAACACCAACCATAATAGAAAAAGCAACGAGGGTTACATCTTTACCTTCTCGCTCGATTTTAGCTTTTCCAATAGGCAGGACAAAATTTTCATCTACAGGAGCTTCAAATTGGCGCCCATATAAAATTTCATTTTCTAAAACGACAACCGGGTTAGGGTCACGAATAGCCGCTTTAAGCAGACCTTTAGCATCAGCCGCAGACCAGGGAGCAACAACCTTTAAACCTGGTACATGAGCATACCAGCTTGCAAAACACTGTGAATGCTGTGCCCCTACTCGGGCTGCTGCACCATTTGGCCCACGAAAAACAATCGGGCAGGACATTTGTCCGCCTGACATATAACGCGTTTTGGCTGCTGAATTAATGATATGATCTATAGCCTGAAGCGAAAAATTCATTGTCATGAATTCTACAATAGGCTTTAGCCCTGTCATAGCTGCACCAGTAGCCATACCGGTGAAACCATGCTCCGTTATAGGTGTATCAATAACGCGCTGCTCACCAAACTCATCAAGCAAACCCTGACTAATTTTGTAGGCTCCTTGATATTGAGCAACTTCTTCACCCAATAAAAAGACATCTGGATCACGGCGCATTTCTTCGGCCATAGCATCGCGAAGCGCTTCACGAACGGTCATTTCCCGCGTTTCACCCCATTCAGGCTCATTTATCTGAGCTGCTTTAATCGGGCTAACAGAAGGCTTTTTATGAGATGTAGAAGAATCAGGCGCTTTCTCTTTTGTCTCATTCACGACTTTATCGAGAGCCGGGACCTCTTCTCCCTCTTCTACGATAATAGCAATTGGCGTATTAACAGCAATTTCGGATGCACCTTCTTGGATTAAGATACGCCCTAAAATACCTTCTTCTACGGCCTCAAGTTCCATTGTAGCTTTATCAGTCTCGATTTCAGCTATAACTTCACCCGAAGAAATCGCATCACCTTCTTTTTTAAGCCAACGCGCTAAGGTGCCCTCTTTCATTGTAGGTGATAAGGCGGGCATTAAGATAGAAGTTGCCATATAAGTTATGCCTCCACCAAAATATCAGTCCACAATTCTTTTTCGTCTGGTTCAGGGCTTTCTTGTGCAAAGGTTACAGCATCCTGAACGACACTTTTAATTTCTTTATCGAGAGCTTTAAAAGACTCTTCGCTAAAACCTTCTTGCTGCATTTCTGCTTTAAGCGCCTCTATAGGATCACGCGTATTACGCATATCCTCTACTTCAGAGCGCTGACGATATTTTGCCGGGTCAGACATAGAATGCCCACGATAGCGATATGTTTCCATTTCCAGCAAATAAGGGCCTTTTCCTGAACGGCAATGCTCAAGCGCTTCTTTCGCCGCTTTAAACACAGCTGCGACATTCATGCCATCAACCTTTTGGCCTGGAATGCCCCAAGGTTCCCCATTTTTAGAAAAGTCTTTAGAAGCAGAGGCACGCTCAACTGAGGTACCCATACCATATCGGTTATTTTCAAGAACATATAAGCAGGGAAGTTTATGCAGAGCAGCATAATTAAAGCTCTCATAAACCTGGCCCTGATTAGCTGCACCCTCGCCATAATACACAATGGCGACCTTATCATCCTGTCTGTATTTACTGGCAAAGGCCAAACCAGTGCCAATAGATACCTGCGCCCCTACAATACCATGTCCTCCGTAAAATTCTTTTTCACTGGAAAACATATGCATAGAGCCACCCTTACCATGAGAGTAACCGCCTGAACGTCCTGTCAATTCTGCCATAACACCACGTGCCGACATACCAGCAACAAGCATTTGACCATGATCACGATAAGACGTTACCGAACGATCGCCCTTTTTCATTGCCAGGCCGATCCCTACGACAATGGCTTCCTGGCCGATATAAAGATGGCAAAATCCACCAATCAGACCCATACCGTAAAGCTGCCCTGCTTTTTCTTCAAAGCGTCTTATAAGCAGCATATCCTTAAGAGCTTGTTTTTTTTGATCAAACGTTAACACGGATTTTTCAGGAGCAGACGGCTCTTTATTCTTTGTACCCACAGCAGCCTCCCAGGACTTACAGCACATTAATATTTGTTCGCTCATAATAGACTAATAATGCTCTAAGCTTATTATGGCAGATATGTATGACAGATTGTAATCTTAAAGCACTATATTACAGAGCCTACGAGACTAAAATCCTAAAAGGCGACGCGCCGCCAAGCCAGGATCATCTTCTCTAAGAAGTGTTTCCCCAACAAGCACAGCAGTAGCTCCGACCTCACCCAGTTTTTCTAAATCAGCATGCGTTTTAATGCCACTTTCAGAAACAACCAGCTTATCAGGTGGCACAAGAGGTGCCAGATCAAGGGTCGTTTGCAGGTCTGTTTCGAGCGTTTTAAGGTTGCGGTTATTAATACCGATAAGCGAACTATCATAAGCAAGAGCCCGATTTAGCTCTTCTTCATTATGAACTTCGATCAGCACGTCCATTTCTAGTCCTCGTGCTAATGCGATAAGATCGGCAGCCTGATTTTCTGGCAAGATAGCCATGATTAACAAAATACAATCAGCACCAATCAAACGGCTTTCATGTACCTGCCATGGATCTAAAATAAAGTCTTTCCTCAAAATAGGAAGACTACAAGCTTCTTTAACTTTTTGCAGATCTTCGACGCTACCGTGAAAACATGAACCTTCTGTTAAAACAGAAATACATGTTGCACCTGCTGCCTGATAAGACTGGGCAATTTTGGCCGGATCATAGTCAGGGCGTAAAATTCCCGCAGAGGGGGATGCTTTTTTAACTTCTGCAATTAACCCGATACGTCGGTCCGCCGTCACATGCTGTAACGCTTGGCCAAACCCTCTTGTTGGTGTCGTAACCTCTCTTGCCTTCGCTGTTATTTCTTTTAACGGCATTAGCTGTGAGCGTTGCTCAACATCTAGGCGAATACGTGTACAAATGCGCTCAAGAACATCCATTCCCTTAGACGAATTTTCGCAAGAGGAACTGGCCGATTCTACGCCAGAAACCGAAGACGATTCACTCATTTCTGGTGGGGCAAAAGCGACTGTCGGTTGCTGTTTAAAGAAAATCATACTTGTCCTGGTTTTCTAACTAGAATGACAATAACACTAGCGCATTCAAGCGTTAGTCAAAAAAGATTTTTTAACACGGTTAAGTGTCTTAAGTGCCAGACCTTTATCCAGCGAGTAAGAAGCTCGCTCCATATTTTCTTTCAGCACTTTCGACGAAATATTTCCATTTTCTATCACATTGCCGTGGCCTGCAATATGGAGTGCAATAGCGGCATTAAATAAGACTGTATCACGATAGCAGCCTTTTTCACCTTCAAATAAAGCGATCATACGCTGAGCGTTACTTTCAGCACCACCACCACGCAAAAGATGAATGGGCATATTTGGTAAACCTACCATTTCTGGCTCAAGAGTAAAATGACATAATTTCCCTTCTTCCCAGGCGACTACCTTGGTTGGGCCGGCCAATGTAACTTCGTCAATACCGCCTTCGTCAGTTTTACCATGGACAGCCCAAATATGCGTTCCACCTAATGCACCAAGAACTTCGGCAATAGGTTCGCACCATTTTTCATCAAAAACACCTACAAGCTGGCGCTTTACCTGAGCAGGATTACAAAGAGGGCCTAGTAGATTAAATAAGGTGCGAAAACCTAATGCTTTACGCACTGGCAGGGCAAATTTCATTGCTGGGTGATGATGAGGAGCCGCTAAAAACGCTATACCATCTTCACGCAGGCGGTTTTCCTGTTTATCTATGTCGGAATCAGAAGGAATACCTAGTGCTTCCAAAACATCTGTAGCACCTGACAAAGAGGAAAGTGCCCGATTTCCATGCTTTGCTACGGGAATACCTAATCCAGCCAAAACAAATGATACAGCCGTTGAAACATTAAGTGTTCCAAGCCCGTCTCCTCCAGTGCCACACACATCTATAGCATTTTCAGCTATATTATTTACCTTAAGCATGCAGCGCCTGACAGCTTTCACAGCGCCTAAGAGCTCTTCTTTTGTCTCCCCTCTGATATATAATGCTGTCAGAAAAGAAGCGAGCTGGTTTTCAGGAACATGTCCCTTCATAATATCTTCAAAGGCTAACTCTGCCTGCAAAGATGTTAAGGATTTACCAGTTGCTGCTTGTTTTAAAATCTGGGAGAAAGAGCCTTTTTTTTCACCTCTTTTTATTCCAGCTATAGCCAGAAAATTAGCTAGTAAATCACGCCCTGCTTCAGACGCAATACTCTCAGGATGAAACTGTACACCATGCACCGGATAGTCACGGTGCCTTACTCCCATAATCACACCATCATCGCTTTTTGCATTCACAATAAGCTCAGCAGGTATAGTTTCTGGGTCTAATGTAAGGCTGTGATAACGAACCATTTTTACTGATTGTGGCAAATTGGTAAAAACACCGCTACTATCGTGAGTAATGGCACTTATTTTACCGTGCATCGGCACAGGTGAACGCACGACTTTAGCACCAAATACCTGCCCTATGGCCTGATGCCCTAAACAAACTCCAAGAATAGGAATTTTGCCGGCAGCTTTTTCAATAAGATCGCAACATATACCGGCATTGTCAGGGTCACAGGGTCCTGGAGATATAACAATAGCGTCGGGATTTAGAGCTATTGCTTCTTCAACAGATAGAGCATCATTGCGCCGTACATCACATTCAACACCTAACGCACCGAAGTGATGAACAATATTAAATGTAAAACTGTCATAATTATCTATAAGAAAGATCATTTCACCCCTCCTGATGGCTGTGGATTACGACCAGTCTGTGTTGTTTTAATTTGCAAATCCTGACCATTAGTGGCCTGCTGCAGAGCAAGTTCTGCTGCTCTAAATAATGCTCGCGCTTTGGCACGGGTCTCCTGATATTCAGCTTCTGGATCAGATTCGGCAACAACGCCACAACCAGCCTGAACATACATTTTCCCTTCCTTTAAAAGGGCCATACGTAGACCTATGCAGGTATCCATCCGACCATCTGCGCTAAAATATCCTACACAGCCAGCATAAGGGCCACGGCGTGTAGGCTCTAGCTCATCAATAATTTCCATAGCCCTGATTTTAGGCGCTCCTGTAAGGGTCCCAGCAGGAAAAGCTGCCGATAAAACTTCCAGATTGCTTAATTCAGGACGCACACGGCCAGTAACCGTAGAAGAAATATGCATTACATGACTATAACGCTCTATCATGAATTTTTCTGGCACACTGACCGTACCGAGCTGAGAAACTCGCCCTACATCATTGCGCCCTAGATCTATGAGCATAAGATGTTCGGAAAGTTCTTTTTCGTCCGCAAGAAGCTCTTTTTCTAACGCTTCATCCTCTTTACGCGTATGACCACGAGGGCGCGTTCCAGCAAGTGGCCTTACCGTAATTTCACCATCCTGCAAACGAACTAATATTTCTGGTGACGATCCTACCAAAGAATAAACACCAAGTTCCATCAGAAAAAGGAAAGGAGCAGGATTTACACGACGCAGGCTACGATAAAGCGCTAAAGGCGAAAGAGGAAATTCTGTCTCAAAACGCTGACTGGGAACAATTTGGAAAGCATCACCCGCTGCAATATAGTCTTTGGCCTGAGCTATCTTTTGCAAGAAAGCTTCGTGAGTCATATTTGAACGAGGTTCAGCCAAATTTCCAGTGGAAGGTGCTGTTTTTTCCTGTTCAACAGGAAGAGGTCCTGTCAGTGCCTCATAAACGCGCCGGATAAGAGCTTCTGCTTCTGGAGTTGTTTGATTTTTTCGGACTGGAACAGCTATAACAAGCTCGTCTTTAACCGTATCAAATATAATGAATAACCCAGGCCTGATCATTACCCCTTCAGGGATAGAGAGATCATTCTTAGGCATTTGGGGTAAATGCTCCATTTGGCGTACCATATCGTACCCCAAAACCCCAAAAACACCACCAATCATTGGAGGCAATTCGTCAGGCAAATCGATCTGACTTTCTTCCACCAATAATTTTAAAGAGGCAAGCGGCCCTTCTTGCTGCTCAATACCATCGCGTGTGGCTTTGCCATCTTGGCACATCCACACCGTGTCAGGCTTGAGGGCTATAATAGAGTAACGTCCCCTTGCTGTTCCACCTTCTATACTTTCAAAGAAAAGCCGATATGGCCCTTCATCAATATGCGAAAGTCTCATAAAAGCTGAAAGCGGTGTAAGCAGGTCTGCTGCAACTGTTAAATAGGCTATTTCAGACATTATTGCGTGCGTCCAATTGTCGCCAGAACCTGTTGAAGAGCTGATTGACTAACCTGATTAAATAAGGTCGGATTGAATTTTTTTGGCGGAATTTGGCGTGTATAATCCATTCCAATCGTTTCAGCTATATCGTCCTGTAGTCCCTGGGCAAGTTGCTGCTTTAGGCGCTGTTGCACAGCCACATATTCATTTTGCGGAGGTAATTGCTCACCTTTAAAGTGAATAAGCCAAAATGAATCAGCACTTTCAAGCATGACAATCTCGCCCTTCTTCATCCGTACAACGGCATGAGAAACAAGAGCTGGCAAATCCTTATGAGTTTGAGTGACTGAAAATTTCATATCCCTTCTGAAATGGATAGCCTTATCTTTATTATCAATCACTTCTTCTAAATTTTGTGCTTTTTTGGCTTTTTGATAGAAATCAGTCGCTTTTATATTAGCCTCACGTTTTTTTTGATCAGCCTGCCATGCCAGTAAAACTTGCGTGTGAGCTTCTTCAAAACTTTTTTGGCGCCCAGGAATAATATCTTCAACCAATATAGCAAAAGCACTGCCATCTTTTAGAGAAATAACGCGAGGATATTCCCCTTTCTTTTGGCTAAAAATTTGCTTTATGATTGCCTTTTGAAGCTCTTCATTACCAGGTAACGGTGCTGGCGAACCAGATTGTGTTAAACCATGCTCATCCAGACTACCTTCAGCAGGAATAGCACCAATATTGTCAGGAATTTTGTCTAAAGTAGTAGACCCTGCTATTGCCTCCTCAAAAGATTTAAGTCGGGCTCTCAGAGCTACATTTGCTTCGCCCTGACGTACTTCGTCGCGCATTTTATCACGCACTTGCTCAAAACTGACATGACGCGGCGGCGTAATTTTTAATACCCGCACCACACTCCACCCTGCTGCTGTTTTAACAGGTGAGCTCGTAACATTAACCTTGAGCGCAAAAACAGCTTTTGCCAAATCTTCATCAGGGAAGTCACTTTGGCGAGCATCATCCAAAGAGGCAGGTATAGCTTTTGGAAACAGCTTTTGGACTGCATCCCAGTTCTGAGATGAACCCCATTTTTGAGATGCTTGTTTAGCGTCAGCTTCATTGTGAAACGCTAAAACCTGAACGGTTCTTGTCTCTGGTGCATTATAATCGCGACTGCGTTCTTTATAGAGATTTTGCAGAACGGAATCAGGCACTTCCAACGTTTTAGATACACTTTCAGGTGTTAAGGCCACTATACGCGCATGACGTAATTCGGGTTCTTTAAACAAATCCAGATGGTTACTATAAAATCGTTTTAGTGACTTATCATTGACAGAGGTAGCACCAGGTCCGGCAGCAAAAGGAAATTCGGCAATATCAGCGGACCTAATTTTTGTAAAATATGACGTTATGTGGTCCACAACAGAAGTAGGAACAGTTACCATTCCTCCAAAACCCAGCATGGTTGCTTGTGAGTAAAGAAGTCTCTTCGTCTGACTGACTAAAAAGGCATGATCAAGTCCGTTGCGATTAAGGATATTGTCCATTTTGACAGAATCAAATTGGCCTTTTTCATCCTTAAACTCAGGCATTTCATGAACGGTTTTAACGATCGTGTCATCGCTTAAGAAAATACCATTTCTGCGTGCGGCCAGTTCGGCCTCTTTAGCAACAATAATATTGCGTAACGCTGTATGACTAATTTCATTTTGTGCAGCAGGAGATTGCATTGCTTCTGGTGCAATACCGGTTTGCTGCAGAAAAACAACCTGCTGGTTGATGCTGTGAGCCAGTTCTTGTGGCGTTACGCTCAGTTTGCCGAGTTTGACAACATGATTACCCGTATCGCCAAAACCTCCTCCACCGAGACCTACAAACGTACCGCCTAGGCCGATAAAAGATAAGAATACGATAAGAGCCGCAGCACGGCCCAGCCAGGTATCAACAAAAAAATGCCGTAATACAGTGATCATGGAGGCCCAACGTCTCTTTATCAAAGTTTGGATGGTGCAAACGATGAATGTTTGCTAATTTGCGACAACATAACGCTCATGCGCTAGATTTGCTAGTATCACTCATTTCTCCAGACCGTCCTATGAGAGATTCACAAGGAAAAATTTAATGAGAAACACATTAAAATTCGTTATTGGAAACTGGAAAATGCTGTCCCAGCAGCAACACGCACTTCTTTTAGCGCGTGATTTAGCATCATATTGCAAAAAACAATCTCATCACTCTGTCCGAACTGTCATTTGCCCTACATTTACACAACTTGTAAGCGTAGAAAAAATTATTTCAGAAATGCAGATTGCTTCAGACTCTCTCGCTTTAGGGGCTCAAGATTGTTACCCAGCGAAAGAAGGGGCATTTACCGGTGATGTTTCTGCGACCATGTTGAGTGACATTGGTGTTCGCTACGTGATTATAGGACATTCCGAGCGACGTCAGAAACACCATGAAAGCAATGAATTTATTTGTGAAAAGGTTAAATCAGCTTTAGAAGCTGGGCTGATCCCCGTTATATGCATTGGTGAAACACTTGCAGAAAGACAGGAAGGAAAAACAGCTCAGATTCTCGAAGAGCAGATTCTAGGCTCCTTACCACAAAATTTTTCAGGCATTATTGCATATGAACCTGTATGGGCTATTGGAACTGGCATCACTCCAACAATGGATGAATTACAGGAAAATATTTCCATTATCAGGACATTACTGGAAAAACATCAGCCTAAAACCGCTTCACAGACTCCACTGCTTTATGGTGGCTCTGTAAAATCGGATCAGTCAGCAGACATTTTTTCCATTAATGGTGTAGATGGTGTTCTTGTCGGTGGGGCTAGCCTCAAAGCCGATGAATTTATAAAGATTATTCAGTCTGCCCCAAAAGATTAAATTAATTTAGTCTCGTTACGCTTTTAGGATTTTTTTCATGACCACTTTACTGCTTGTTCTCAATACTTTGGTTGCCCTCGCTCTGATTGGTGTCATTCTTATTCAACGCAGCGAAGGCGGCGGGTTAGGCATTGGAAGCAGTCAAGGTGTTGGTTCCTTTATGACGGGACGAGGCACTGCAAATCTGTTAACCAGGGCAACTGCCGTTTTAGCTGCTCTTTTTATGGTTCTTTGTTTGGTGTTGGACATCATGAATCGTGGTGCATCAGGGGGTAAGAATGAACATGATATTCTGGCTCACCCCTCTCAAAATGCTGCATCACAGACAACTAACAAAGAACCAGTTTCACCCCCAGCTAAATAATAATTTCACGAGCATGAAAGAAGACGCTTTTCCCAATTTGGCCTTCACTATATAAAGAACTCCCATGACGCGCTTTGTATTTATTACTGGTGGGGTTGTTTCCTCACTCGGCAAGGGTATTGCTTCAGCCGCATTGGCTGCTCTTCTTCAAGCTAGGGGCATAATGTCCGCCTTCGTAAGCTGGATCCCTATCTTAATGTGGATCCGGGCACGATGAGCCCCTATCAGCATGGAGAAGTGTTCATCACCGATGATGGAGCTGAAACAGATTTAGATTTAGGCCATTATGAACGTTTTACAGGCGTTCATGCACGCCGTTCAGATAATACGACGACAGGGCGTATTTACTCTGACGTTATCGCTCGGGAACGACGCGGTGATTATCTGGGTGCTACCGTTCAGGTCATTCCTCACATTACTGACGCTATCAAAGAAGCCGTTGTAAATGGCACAGATGGCTATGATTTTGTGTTGGTAGAAATTGGCGGCACAGTTGGCGATATTGAAAGCCTTCCTTTTTTAGAAGCTATTCGCCAATTACGTAATGATCTGGGCTATGATCGCACAATGTGTGTGCATCTGACATTGCTGCCTTATATCCCCTCTGCTGGTGAGCTTAAAACAAAACCGACTCAACATTCTGTTAAAGAACTGCAAAATGTAGGCATTCAGCCACAGATTCTTTTATGTCGTTCTGACCGACCCATTCCTAAAAATGAACGCCAGAAAATTGCCAATTTCTGCAATGTTCGTCCAGAAGCTGTTATAGCCGCTTTAGATGTTGATACAATTTATGCCTGCCCTATTGCTTATCATCAGCAGGGTATGGACAGAGAAGTATTACGCTATTTTGGCCTAGATTTCGAAGAATCGCCTGATCTTACGAAATGGGAAAAAATAGTAGAAACGATCCGTCATCCTAAAAAAGAAGCACGCATAGCCGTTGTAGGAAAATATACCGCTCTGCTTGATAGCTATAAATCTCTGACTGAAGCCCTGCTTCATGGCGGTATAGCTCATGACGCACGCGTTAAAATTGAGTGGATTGATTCAGAAGCACTTGAAAAAACTGACGATGTTTCTTCTATCTTGCAAGATTTAGACGGAATATTAGTGCCTGGTGGCTTTGGTGAGCGTGGCTCAGAAGGCAAAATTAATGCCATACGCTTTGCCCGTGAGCATAAAATTCCTTTTCTAGGCATTTGCTTTGGTATGCAAATGGCTGTGATTGAATGTGCTCGTTCTTTAGCTAATCTTCCTAAAGCGTCTTCAACAGAATTTGGCCCTACTGAAGAACCCCTTGTCGCTCTCATGACCGAATGGGCTAAGGGTAATGAGCTACTGCGCCGCCGTGAAGGTGACGATCTCGGTGGCACGATGCGACTTGGCGCCTATACGGCAAAACTTGCTGACGGGTCTCGCGTAGCAGAGATTTATGGCAAAACTGAAATTAAGGAACGTCATCGCCACCGTTGGGAAGTTAATCTTCATTATAAAAGTCAGCTTGAAGCCGCCGGTTTGCGCTTTTCTGGCATGTCACCAGATGGGATTTTGCCTGAAATTGTAGAATATCCCGATCACCCCTGGTTTATCGGCGTGCAATATCACCCTGAGCTTCTTTCAAAACCTTTTGACCCCCATCCCCTCTTTGCTGGATTTGTTGGGGCTGCGGTCGAACGTCATGAAACAGCACCTTTTTTAGATGAAAAGACTGAATCATGAGTTTTAATATTGGATCTCTCAAAGTTGGACAGACTCAGCCATTTACATTAATCGCTGGCCCTGTCAGATTGAATCACGTGCCCATGCTATTGAAATGGCCACAGCTCTCAAAGAAATTTGCTCAGAGCTGGAAATAGGCCTGATCTATAAAAGCAGCTTTGACAAGGCAAATCGTAGTTCGATTGACGGTGCCCGTGGTGTTGGGCTTAGTGACGGTTTGCCAATTTTAGCTGAAATCCGCGAGACGTTAGCTTTACCTGTTTTGACGGATGTACATCTGCCAGAACAATGTGCACCGGTTTCTGAAGCTGTAGATGTTCTTCAAATACCGGCCTTTTTGTGCCGTCAGACTGACCTTTTATTAGCCGCAGGCAGAACAAATAAGGCGATTAATATTAAAAAAGGGCAGTTTCTTTCACCAGCTGATATGAAAAATGCAGTCGCTAAATTAGCCTCTGTTGGTAATAAACGTGTCATGCTGTGTGACAGAGGCACAAGCTTTGGTTACAACACGCTTATCAATGATATGCGCTGCATTCCTATTATGGCACAAACTGGATGCCCGATTGTGTTTGACGCTACACATTCGGTCCAACAGCCAGGAGGCCTGGGAAATGCTACAGGTGGCCAAAGAGAATTTGTCGAGCCTTTAGCAAGAGCGGCAACAGCCATAGGCGTTGCGGCCCTATTTATTGAAACTCACCAAGACCCGGACCATGCACCAAGTGATGGTCCTACGATGATCCCGCTACGTGACCTGAAGTCTCTTCTTAAAAGATTAAAGACGATTGATACTCTTGTTAAGGGAAATGATTTTTAACCCTCGTTTAAAAACGTCCTTGCGGTGATATAAGGGCAAAAATCAATCCTAGACTTGTTAAAAAAACAAAAATAACTTTGATTAAATAATAGCTAGGGGGCAAGCTGGCGTTACGCTTCAAGCTACGCTCACTGGCTATTATTCCCCAAAATCCCAGTAATTCCAGGCAGTACCCAGTTTGGACCGTGGCAAGAAGTCCTAAACAAAGGGAAAACCAGGCCCATAATAGTGCCCCCCTCCTAGTAGCATCCGAATATAGTCAGCTCTTCCTTCTCTTTGCGGGAGAATAATAAGCGGAATCTGACCTATCATTCCCCAGTGATAAGCACCTTGAAAAGCAATTAAACACCCACACAAGGTAAGTAGGATTATACTAAGATGAGGAAGTGGCATCAAAACGCCAGCCAGAAACATCCAGCCTCCCATAAAAAAGATTACAATGCCTAATAAAAGAAAAATTAAGGCTCCAAAAAACGGAAAGGGCTTCACATTCATTAACCTTGAGCTATGCTGTAAGATGTTGAAATAAACATATAATAAGGGAACTGGGCTACAAATTAATTATTAGTCTTTTACCCTTTGTCCTAATTAGGAGAATTCCTTTGAGTGCTATTGTTGATATCACAGCTCGCGAGATCCTTGACAGCCGTGGAAATCCAACGGTTGAGGTCGATGTTGAGCTAGCTTCTGGCGTTGTCGGTCGTGCAGCTGTTCCTTCAGGCGCCTCTACAGGAGCTCATGAAGCCGTAGAGCTTCGCGACGGTGATAAAGCACGTTACCATGGTAAAGGCGTTTTAAAAGCTGTTAACGCCGTTAACTCAGAAATTGCTGAAGCTCTGCTTGGCATGGAGTCTGAAGACCAGATTGCTATCGATCAAGCTATGATTGATCTAGACGGAACACCTAATAAAGGCCGTTTGGGTGCAAATGCTCTTCTCGGAGTCTCTCTTGCTGTTGCACGTGCCACGGCCGAAGAGCTTGAATTACCGCTTTATCGTTATGTCGGTGGCACATTTGCTCATACCCTACCAGTGCCCATGATGAATATCATTAATGGTGGTGAACATGCTGATAATGCGATCGATTTTCAGGAGTTCATGATTCAGCCAGTTGGTGCTTCTTCACTTGCTGAAGCAGTCCGGATGGGTTCTGAGATCTTCACCTGCCTGAAAAAGAACCTTCATAAAGATGGTTTAAACACTAACGTAGGTGATGAAGGTGGGTTTGCTCCTAACTTAAAATCAGCTGAAGAAGGTCTTTCATATATTTCTAAAGCTGTAGAAGATGCAGGTTACAAACTTGGTGAAGATATCGTCTTCGCTTTAGACTGCGCTTCCACCGAGTTTTATAAAAATGGACAATATGTCCTTAAAGGTGAAGGTCTAACTTTTGATTCGTCGGGTATGATTTCATATCTCGAAGATCTTACAAATCGCTTCCCGATTGTTTCAATCGAAGATGGCCTTGCTGAAGATGACTGGGAAGGTTGGGCTGAATTAACAAAACGCCTTGGCCATCGCGTACAGCTTGTTGGTGATGATTTATTTGTAACCAACCCTGTTCGCCTTGCTGATGGTATTAAAAAGCATGTTGCTAATGCTCTATTGGTTAAAGTGAACCAAATTGGCACATTGACCGAAACATTACATGCTGTAGAAATGGCTCACAAAGCTGGTTATCACTGTGTCATGAGCCACCGTTCGGGCGAAACAGAAGATAGCACAATTGCTGACTTGGCTGTTGCTGTGAATTGTGGTCAAATTAAAACAGGTTCTTTGTCACGTTCAGACCGTATGGCGAAATATAATCAACTTATTCGCATTGAACAGCAACTTGGCAAAAGCGCAAAATTTGCAGGACGTTCTATTTTAAAAGCAAATCTTGCCTAACTCGAAGACATTATTTTCTTTAATAAAACCCCTCTTCTACAAAGAAGGGGGGTTTTTATTATCTTTTATGCTTTATAAAATAGCGCAGCATAAGAGAGAGTGAGCCGAGTATGAAAATGATTATTTTTATCAAACGGGCTTTTAGCGCTATTCTGCCCCCTTCGCTTTTTATTCTGATGACGGGTTATTTCATCTGGAATGCTCTTCATGGCAACCATGGGATAAAAGCTTACCAGACGCAATTAAAATTAGAGCACCAAGCTGAGCTAGCCCTGGAAGATGCTCATAAAGAGCAAAATATATGGAAAAGGCGCGTTACGGCCTTAAGCGAAAATGCACTTGATAAAGATTTGCTCGATGAACGCAGCCGTACAATGCTCAATATGAGCGAAAAAAACGATATTATCGTTCCTTATAGTGAACATGATAAGCTTTATTGAGAATAACAAACATAAAAAAAAAGCGGCCTAAAAAGGCCGCTTAAAAAACTCTTTCTTTAAAGAGATTATTTAATTTTCGCCTCACGGAAGAGAACGTGCTTACGTGCGACAGGATCGTATTTACGCACTTCTAACTTACCAGTAGCTGAACGTGCATTTTTCTTTGTGACATAAAAATAGCCCGTATCAGCAGATGAAACGAGACGGATTTTAATAACGTTTGTTTTAGCCATAATCACCCTCGGATTGCTGCAACATGATGGAATGCCGCCTGAACTCCCGAAGCAGCATAGTTTCCTCTTTGGGGCGAACAATGCAATCTTGTGCCTCTGAGGTCAAGTCTTTCTCTCAATAGAATAAACGTAATTCACAAAAAAATTAAAATTATTTCTTTTCTAACGTTTATTTCTTACGAATTTTTCTCGTTTTTCGCTTAATCACTTTTTTATGCCGCACATTATGCTGCGCTTTCACATGTTGAACCGCACTCTTTTTTCTTTTTCGAGGCAAAGATTTTTTGATATTTTTTGTGCGGACATGATTCTTATAAGAATATGTCTTACGTTTTAACACCTTTTTACGGGCCGCAGAGCGCGTTACTTTTTTGCGTCTAATGATCTTTTTGCGGGTTGCCGTTTTTCTATTTAACGTTTTGCGATTTGATTTCGCAGCTTTAGTAATTTTTTTTCTTGTAACTTTATGGCGGCTCACAGTCCTCTTTTTTACAGCCGCCCTATTAAGCTTTTTCCTTACAACCCTGCGGCGGCTCAAAGTCTTTTTTTTCGCAGCTCTGGTAATTTTTTTTCTTGTAGCTTTAGGATGACTGGAGATCTTTTTTTTTGCCCTACCAGCCTTTGCCTTTACAGTAGGTGCCACTCTTGGCTTAGCGGCTGAAGAACTAGGGGCTATACGGTGCTCTTGACTGGCCTTTGAGGCTGCCCGTTTCGCATTTTCAAGAGCTGTACTGGCATTGCCACGTACTACTTTGACAGAGCCGTCAGGAGCAACAAGCGTTGTAGTCCCATCACCATTAGGGATGGCCACTGTATCGCGATTAGGCCCCTTTAAATAAGCAGGCGCGTTATCAGGAACGCTAGATGGTAAAGGGGCTCCTATGGATGAACTACGTCTTTGTACTCCTGTCCGGGTACTGACTTCTTCACCTATAGATAAACTCTCTCCATCTTCAAATTGCTGTTGGTCTAAATCGTCATTAAGTGTTTTAAGAGAACGATGGAAAGACGCATTAAAGTGGCTATCTGGGTTACTAACATCTTGCAAGGTTGGCATCGGGTCAGGCTGACCAGGCCAAATATCGTCTGTTTCGGCAACTATGGGGCGCGCTATAACGCTATCTCCCCTGACACGGCGCATATTCTCGCTCTGACCTTTAGGCGCATTAGGATTACCAAACGGCCAAAAAGTGTCTTCTGTATGCTTAACGAAGCCGGAACATGCACTTAAAGTAAGCCATACCATACATGTGGCGACTTTCTTCATTCCTCTTCCTCTCGTTTAAGTCGCCTTTTGTAATAATCGTAATAAACGAACATAACGCTTAATTACAATATGTATAGACCAACAGCTTTATGTTTTATCAAAAAATAACGGTTTATATTATTGTACCGTTTTAAGACGTTTTGCTCCAGCCTTTAAATAACCCCAACCGCTCATAATAGTAGGCACAACCGCTATCCAAAGCAAAACTGCGCCTAACATAGAAGCTGGGAGCCAAGCAAGATGCAATCTTATTATTCCTTTTTCACCAATAATAAGAAAACCTAGAGCCAACATTTGCAAGCCTGTTTTCCACTTAGCCAGTCGCGTTGAGGGTATTTTATCTTGATGCGTCGCCATAAACTCGCGCAAACCACTAATAGCGATTTCTCTCAGCAATATAATAATAGCCGCATAAAGCGAAAAAAACTTCAGATGTCCTAGCCCCGCCAGCGCCACTAAAAGAGCCCCTACGAGTAATTTATCCGCAATTGGATCAAGCATGCGCCCCAACTCTGAAAGCTGGTTTCTTTTTCGCGCAATAGCCCCATCAAAATAATCAGTAACGCAAGCCAAAAAATAAACGATTAGAGCTAACACATCTGACAATCCAGTCTGCACCGCTAGCAAGACCACTAAAAGCGGAATACAGACTATACGAAAAAATGTCAGAATATTAGGAAGATTAAGCAGCATCCATTTACACCTAGTGGCTCAAATTAGGGCTCTCAAAATTAGCAACTTTAATAAGCTAGTGAAAGGCAACAAAGTTCTACCATAGATAATCTTTTTAATAACCTAAGATCGCCCAACTTCTGGATGAAAATATCCATAAATCACGCTAGCTGTTTCCTTATTGATACCAGGCACGCATCTCAGTTCCTCAATAGTGGCTTGTTTCACACCTTTAACAGATCCAAACCGGGCTAAAAGAGCTTTTTTTCGTACAGCACCTATACCTGGCACATCATCCAATTTTGAATGTATCAAAGCTTTAGAACGCCCTGCTCTATGAGTTGTAATCGCGAATCTGTGGGCTTCATCGCGAAGACGTTGCAGATAATAAAGAACTGGATCACGCTCTGGTAACTGAAAAGGCTCCTTACCTTGTACAAAAAACCATTCACGCCCCGCATTGCGGTCTACACCTTTTGCAATACCAACGAGAGGAATATCAGTGATGCCCAATGTCTCCAAGATTTCTTTCACTGCGCTAACCTGCCCTTTTCCGCCGTCAATAAGAAGTAAATCAGGTTTTTGAAGAGCACTATCGTTCTTATTACCTTCTGATTTCACAAGACGAGAAAAGCGCCGTGTCATGACTTCGCGCATCATGCCAAAATCATCGCCTGGTGCTACGGGTCCCTTAATGGAATATTTTCTATAAGAACGACGATCAAACCCTTCAGCACCGCCAACAATCATTACACCATAAGGTGCTTGTCCCATAATATGGGAGTTGTCGTAAACCTCTATACGCTGTGGTGGAGCTTCTAAATCAAATAATTCAGCTACTTTGGCAAGTAATTTAGCCTGACCCGTGCTTTCCGCCAATTTACGCTCAAGTGCTTCACGGGCATTTAAAATAGCATGATCAAGTACAGTCTTTTTTTCACCTTTTAAAGGAACATTTAATTGGACCTTGCTCCCTTTTTTTAAAGTCAAAGCTTCTTCAACCAATGATTTATCTGGCAGCTCAACATTCGTTAAAATGAGAGAGGTCGGCATTTTATTTTCATAAAACTGCATTATGAAGGCTGGCAACACATCCTCAGCACGTGCAGTTGCGTCATGAGATGGATAAAAAGCGCAGTTTCCGTTATTACGACCACCCCTAATAAAAAAGACCTGCACACAGCTCTGACCAGCTTCTTGCCATATTGCTATGACATCAGCTTCTTGAGTGTTTGTGGGATTTAT
This sequence comes from Aristophania vespae, assembly GCF_009906835.1. Classification (NCBI taxonomy): domain Bacteria; kingdom Pseudomonadati; phylum Pseudomonadota; class Alphaproteobacteria; order Acetobacterales; family Acetobacteraceae; genus Aristophania; species Aristophania vespae. Next base: position 789,366 of record NZ_CP047652.1, on the reverse strand, counting down.
CGCATTTGAAGCCCGAATAGATGTAAAACCTCTGATACGGTCCCGAATAAGAGCAGCTCTTTCAAAAGCCATATCTTCAGAAGCTTTTTCCATTTCCTGCGTTAATTTTTGCTGTAAGGCCTGCCCCCCTCCAGACAAAAACTCTCGTGCTTGTGTTACTAACTTGTCATATTCTGCACTGCTAATGCGATCGACGCATGGAGCTGAGCAACGTTTGATTTGATATAACAAGCAAGGCCTTGATCGCGAAGATAAAACACTATCAGAGCAAGTTCGCAGCAAAAAAGCACGTTGCAATAATTGGAGTGTTTGGTCCACTGCCCAAGCCGAAGCAAAAGGCCCCCAATATAGAGCACCTGGTATTGGTTTCCCTCTTTGTCTTAATAAACGCGGAAATTTATGGTCTTTTGTCAACATTAACCAAGGAAAGCTCTTATCGTCTCGCAACAAGATATTAAATCTTGGCTTCATCTTCTTAATATAATTTGCTTCTAGCAAAAGAGCTTCGGCTTCAGTCGTCGTTAACACAATTTCCATGGAAGCTGTGAGCGAAACCATGAGTTTTAAACGATCTGGTAACTGATTTAGACGCGTATAAGATGAAACACGCTTTTTTAAATTAAGCGCCTTGCCGACATAAAGAACATCCCCCTTTTCACCTAGCATGCGATACACACCAGGATTATCGGGAATTGTTTTTAATGCTTTCCGAATGGCTTTTACGCCAATCTCCTGCCCAGAATTCTGATTTTTTAAGTCGTTATCGTGTGATGACATTCCTTGGTCTCACTCATCCACTATTCTTGTGGAGAAGGCTGTGGATAGTTGCGGGGCAAACGCTCACAGACTAGGGTTTACCTCTAGTCTCATTAGATTGCACAAAATTTAGACAATTAATATAACTCATTGAAAAACAAGAATTCTTAAAAGAGATTTCTGATTAACCAAATAAAACTTTAAATTTTTGACCGATTCTTTCTGTCAACCCCACTTTTCAAAAAATAGTGGACAATTTATTCTTTTTTCTTTGCCAATTCTAAAGCTTTTATACCAGGGACTTTTTTCGTCACGACTCTGTAATTTTGTAGACACAAAAATTTCTAAAATAATTAATTAAAAAAGACACCAGCAATAAAATTATTACCGATATCAATAGTTGAAACTCCAAATAAAATTTGGAATTTCAACATGACATTACAACCCCCAAGATTATTTTTTTGCCGTTTGTGAATAAATTTCAGCCTGTTTTAATAAGCGCAACATATTTCCACCCCATAAAGCTCTAATTTCGCTATTATCAAAACCTGCTATCTCTAAAGCCTTGGTAACTTGCGCTGTTTGACTGGCATCAGACCACCCTTTTATCCCGCCACCTCCGTCAAAATCAGAAGATAGTCCAACGTGATCAATACCAATCAGGTCAACAGCATAACGAATATGAGCCATAAACTCGGCCAATGTAGCCCCACCGCCTCTTTTTAAAAAAGGGCTCATTGCCGTTATCTGAACAACTCCTCCGGCCTCAGCCAAAGCCTGTAACTGTTTATCATCTAAATTTCGCGGGTGATCACACAAAGCCTTTATAGATGAATGACTAGCTACGACAGGTACATCAGAATGAGAGACGGCCTGCATCATACTATCGCGTGAGGCATGAGAGATATCGACCACGATACCAGCCTGATTCATGCTTTTAATGGCTTCTTTCCCCAATTCAGAAAGACCACCATGCATTATGTTTTTATCATTTCCTTTAGGAATGGCCGAGTCGGCTAAAAGATTATGACCATTATGGGTGAGGGTTATATAACGAACGCCGTAAGCCTCACTCAAAATCTGAATATTTTCTATATTTTCACCGATAACATACCCATTTTCAATAACAGGTGTGATGGAGAAATATTTTTCATTAAAAGCCTGGTTAACATCATCAGCAGACAAACAAAGCTTAACTTTATAAGAAGAAGATGAAAGAGGAATTTCTTGGATCGTTTTTAACATCGCATTTACGCGCTTCCACGCTGCTTCATGCCCCTCTTTGGTTAAAGGGCCTTGAGGCGAGTAAGCAACAAGACATACGGCATCTAGCCCTCCTTCCTGCGCTTTAGGAAGCGTAAAACGTCGTTTTGTTTCGCTTTGCCATAAGCTAGAAAGATCATCTGGATCTGTTATCTTCCAGGCAGGAAGTCCCTCCGCGGTTTTTTCTGGCCAAGGAATATCTATATGCGTATCAAATGTAAGAATTTTAGACATTACGATCAGCAATCTTTCACTATCTCTCTAGAGTGGAAAAATTACCCTATCCTATTGGTCAGTATGAAGCGACTACTTAAAGGCACCTTTACATTATGAAAATTGCTACTTGGAATATCAATTCCTTAAGACTACGCCTTCCTCTTTTAAAAGAGCTTATTAATGAGACACAGGCCGATGTTATTTGCCTTCAAGAAACAAAGGTTCCTGATCCCTTATTTCCGTTTGAAGACATTATAAAGCTAGGTTACCCTCATTATTATTTTAAGGGCATGAAATCATATAATGGGGTAGCTATTATTTCAAAACATGAATTAATTCATGTCGCAGACACCCCCGATTGGTGCGGAAGGCTTGATTGCCGTCATATAGCCGCTCAATTAAAAACTGCTTCCGGCCCAATCACAATTCACAACTTTTATGTTCCTGCTGGTGGTGATATTCCAGATGCAGAAACCAACCCAAAATTTGCCCACAAACTTGCCTTTATAGAAGAAGCAACGGCCTGGTTTGAAAAGAACCAACCCAAAAGAAGTATTTTAGTCGGTGATTTAAACACCGCCCCTTTAGAGCATGATGTCTGGAGCCATAAACAGCTTTTAAAAGTTGTTTGCCACACACCTCCAGAAACAGAACGCCATAATCAATGGGAAAAGCAAGGCTTTCTTGACGCTATGCGTCTGATCTACCCAGAACCACAAAAATTATATACTTGGTGGTCTTATCGTAATCGCGATTGGAAAAAATCTAATCGAGGCAGAAGGCTGGATCATATATGGATTTCTAATGATCTTAAAGAAAACCTACAAGCTATAGAAATTTTAGCTCACGCCCGTGACTGGGCACCACCATCAGATCATGTGCCCGTAATCGCAGAACTCACTCTTTGATAAAGGCAAAAACGAAGTTCATTGCCACTTAACATTAAGGCGGCAATGAACTCTAAATATTAAGGTTCTATATTAAGTCTATAACCACCACCTTCTGTTATTAGAAGGTGTGCATGAGTACTAGGATCTTGCTCTATTTTTTGACGCAGGCGATAAATATGCGTCTCCAAAGTGTGGGTTGTTACGCCAGCATTATAACCCCAAACTTCATTTAAAAGGACTTGACGTACGACAGGCTGCTTTCCTGAACGATACAGAAATTTTAAAATTGCTGTTTCTTTTTCTGTTAGATGAATACGACGATTGGCAGCTTGGTCAATAAGTTGTTTTTGGGAAGGTCGAAATATATAGGGACCAATTTCAAAGACAACATCTTCGCTATTTTCAAAAATACGAAGTTGGGCTCTTAAACGCGCCATTAACTCTGCTGGGCGAAAAGGCTTGGCAATATAATCATTAGCCCCAGCGTCCAGGCCACGAATAACATCTTTTTCCTCATCAGAACCAGTAAGCATAATAACGGGCATTTTATGCCCTTTTTTTCTCAACTCACTGCAAAAATCACGACCATCACCATCTGGCAGTGTGACATCGAGCAAAACGGCATCGTAGCGCACATCTTTGACATCAAAGCACGATTGAGCTTCTTTCAAACTAGCAGCCTCGCTGACGTCAAAGTCGCCTCCCTCTTTAAGTTGTTCAGCCAATATGCGACGAAATATTTCATCGTCATCAACAACTAAAATTGGGCGCTGTCCTGCCATAAAAAAAACCCCGTTCTAAATATAAAAGTTTATGTGAGCACCAAGGTGTTTTCTCTCACTCAGTTTAAAACGTTATAAACGTAAGATTAGCTATTATATCCGCTATTTTCGACGATAATACATCTTTTTAACCTTTGAAGCGAGAATAATATGGTTTTTAAAAACAAAAGGGTGTGTTCATTTTTTGTTGATAATACTGCTTTTATTAACTTTGATCTTGAGGACTTACTTTTGCTTCTTCCTGTTCGACGGGTTGTAAACTTACAATATAGTCACCTTTCATAGATGTTGGCTGATCAATATCCTCAGCCGAACGAATGATGATCGCACTGCCACGTCTTACAAGCAGAATATCGTAGCGATTTTCATCTACACCAAATTCATACTCTTCGTCTTTTTCAATTTTTTTGGCTACAAACCGCCAGCCACGACTATAGAGCGTGTCAAAAAATGAATAACTCCAGGAAGGCTCACCTACAATTTTGCCACGAGCATCCCGCGAGACACCTCTATAATAATCTAACCGTGCAACACCAGGGCTGATTTGGTAAACTCTTTGCCGCCCCATATTAGGTGCCAAAAGACCACAAACCATGCCGTTATAAATATTATCACCCGTCATCGCGACAAGATAATCAGCTGGTCTTTCCTCTAAAGAGACTTGTCCATAAGTTGAGAGCAGTTCTGCTTTAAGGACAGGAATTCCTGCCTTGGCTGCCGCCATTAGGTCGGTCACATTATTATCTACGATCAGGACCGGAATTGACTCTTTATTGAGACAATCTGCCAAGTCAACAGTAATGCGATTAGCTCCCAAAAGCGCCAAAGCCGGCTCGTCTGAAAGTGTTAATTTTAAATAACGTGCAAATGGCCTTAGCGAAAAACCATGGCAAATCATAGTCACGGCGATTAGAGCAAAAACAGCCGGCATAATGAGTTCGCCAGATTTAAATCCGGCATCGGTTAACTGAATACCTATCGCACCAGCAACAGAGGCAGCTACAATCCCCCTTGGAGCAATCCAGCCAAGAAAAAGACGCTCTTGCCAAGACATATTTGTGCCTAATGTGGAAATAAAAATACCCACTGGCCGCACAACAAACAGCATGACTAAAGTTAATAATAAAATAGGCCAGGAGACACGCGCCAATACAGAACGTTGCAGATCAGACGTAAGAAGAATAAAAAGTACAGATACAATCAGCACAACAAGTGATTCTTTTGTTCGCCTGAGTTCATTTCCTCCTGGAATATGAAGATTAGTAACAGCCATACCAAATATTGTTACTGCTATAAGACCCGCACCATCCATTTCTATGGTGCAAAGCTGAAAAATAAGTAATGCAATCGTTAAAAGCGCGGGTACTTTCATGATTTCCGGCATTAAGTCCCGCGTAAAAAGGTAGCGTACTAAATAGGCTGGTATGATGCCCGCTGCTATAGCCTCTGCCCCAGCAACCAGCATATCGGGAACAGTTTGGGTGAAGAAAAAAGCCGTACCATTATCGGTTTTCAAAATAACAATTTGTAAAATGATAGCCGCTAAAATTGCACCAATAGGGTCGTTAATTATGGCTTCCCAGCGCAAAAAAGCAGCAATTCTTGGCTGTAATTTTGTATGACGCAACAAAGGCAAAACAACAGTAGGCCCTGTTACAACAACAATAGCCCCAAATAAAAAGGCCGTCCCCCAGTCAAAATGCGCAACGTAATGAGCTGCCAGGCTACCCAAGATCCAATTTATAGGCAGAGCGATCATTGTCAGGCGTAATATGCCCTCTCCCGCCTCTCTTAACTGACGGATATCAAGCGCCATGCCGCCTTCAAAAACAACAAGCGCTACAAGAAGAGAAATAATGGGACGAAACGTCCATCCTAACGTTACAGATGGATGAAGTATGCCAAATACGGGACCAAATAACAGACCTAAGGCAAAAAGAATCACAATGGCTGCTAAGCGAAATCGCCATGCAAGCCATTGTGCCAACATACCTGCACCGAAAGTTGTTGCTAAACCAAGCAGAACTTCATACTTCATTACAGCTCCATCCTCCGGATTCGGTACTAATTTGATGCTATTTTCTTCGTGATAAAACAGAGCATCTATTAAAATTACAAAGATAAAGCAAAATTATGCTTTTCTTTTAAAGACAGATACAAAAAAGCCGTCAGTTCCATTTTGAGCTGGGGTCAAAGAAAAACTTGCCTTTTGTTTCAAGCTCTCCGTTAACCAAGATGACATTTCTTCTGGTTGAGCTAATTCATACTGATCATTTTCAGTTAAAAACTGATCTCTCTGCTTATCATTTTCGGCAGATAATAATGAGCAGGTTGCATAAACTAATCGCCCACCGGGACGCACCAATTTTGATGCAATTTTTAATATCTTGGCCTGTTTTACCGTTAATTCTTTTAAATCCTGCTCTGAAAACCTTAAACGTGCATCAGGATTACGGCGCCATGTTCCTGTTCCTGAACAAGGAGCATCAACAAGCACAGTGTCAAAACTGGCCTCCCGGCGTTTAACCCATTTATCACCTTCAGCTAGTAAATGGCGTGTCACATTATGTACACCAGCGCGGCGCAATCTTTTAATTGCCCCTTCCAATCTTGGCTGAGACACATCGCAGGCAATCACCTGACCTTTATTTTCCATTGTCATAGCAAGAGCCAGTGTTTTACCTCCCGCTCCTGCGCAGTAATCAAGTACTCTCTGGCCCGGCTTAGCCTCTACAGCCGCTGCAATAAGTTGACTACCTTCATCCTGAATCTCAATTAATCCATCCTGAAATGCTCTGGATGACGTAATGGGATGGCGCCCTCTTAAACGTAATCCCCAAGGGGAGTATTGGGTTTCAGTCGCTTCAAAGCCCTCTTTTCTAAGTGAGATTTTTGCTTTTTCACGCGTTGTTTTTAAAAGATTAACACGTAAATCAAGTGTAGGAAGAGTGAGCAAGGCACTCATTTCTTCTTCTAATTTTTCACCAAAATCATCTTCGAAATAAGGCAAAACCCAATCGGGTAGCTCAAATTTCACCGCTTTAGGTTGCTTTACATCGCTAAGTGTCTTGCCAGAAAGCTCTTTTAAAATAGCCGTTTCACGCTCAGTCAAAGATTGAGGAGCATAACGATCACCCGAAAATAGCTCTCTAACGTCTCCCCATTCCTGCCCAGAAAAAATAAGCTGCGCGGCACATAATAATCTGGGTGAAATATCGCTGTTGCGTTCACCAGGAATAGCCCGCAAGTGCCAATGTAAACGCCTCCAGCCACGTAAAACGTCCCAGATTAACGTGGAAATAAAGCGGCGATCGCCGCCACCTATATAACGGCGATCACGAAAAAAATTATTAGCTGTAGCGTCAGCGGGGCGAAAGGGGGCGTTTTGAATCGCGCAAAGCAGATCAATCGCCCCAGAAAGTCGGGCAGCAGGGGTCATAATCCCTCGCCTACCCTGTTTAGTGCATTATGAAAAGAGGGAAGATTTAGTCAAAGTGATAATTTGGCGCCTCACGTGTGATTGTCACATCATGCACATGGCTTTCTCTCAAGCCCGCATTTGTGATTCTCCGGAACTGGACATTGGTTTGTAAGGCTTCAATATTGGCTGAACCTGTATAACCCATACCAGCGCGCAACCCGCCAACAAGCTGATGAATAACCGCTGCCATAACACCACGATAGGGAACTTGTCCCTCAATCCCCTCTGGGACTAATTTAAGGCTATCACTTACTTCAGCCTGGAAATAACGATCTGCCGAACCACGTGCCATGGCTCCTAACGACCCCATACCCCGATAGGCTTTATAAGTACGTCCCTGATGCAAGAAAGTTTCGCCAGGGCTTTCTTCACACCCAGCTAAAAGTGATCCGATCATAACGATATCTGCCCCAGCACCGATAGCTTTAACGATATCACCAGATGTTCGAATACCACCATCTGCAATGGCGGGTGTTTGTTTTTCGTGACAGGCAGCAGCCGTCTCCAGCACTGCTGAGAATTGCGGCACACCTACACCAGCAACAACACGAGTCGTACAAATTGATCCTGGGCCTATGCCAATTTTGACACAGTCAGCCCCTGCATCAATAAGGGCATGAGCGGCTTTAGGCGTTGCGACATTACCTGCGATGATCTGCACATTTTTATATAGATTTCTTAGATGAGAGACCGTTTTTAATACGCCCTGAGAATGACCATGAGCCGTATCAACAACTAAAACGTCAATACCTGCATTAACAAGCTCTTTTGCCCGTTTGAGACCATCATCACCTACTCCGATAGCCGCCGCACAAAGAAGCCGACCCTGCTCATCTTTAACAGCTAATGGGTGGGCAATGGCTTTATCCATGTCTTTCACTGTAATTAAACCAGTACAACGGCCCTGGTCATCAACAACAAGCAATTTTTCAATGCGATGTTTATGAAGTAGGTCTTTGACTTGCTCATGCGGGGCACCATGCTTCACTGTCACCAGATTATCATGCGTCATGAGATCACGAACGCGGATAGAGAGATCAGTAGCAAAACGCATATCGCGGTTGGTTAAAATACCAACTAGCCGTCCATCAGCCTCAACAACTGGCAAGCCCGAAATTCTATGATGAGCCATAATGGCATGAACATCGGCCAAGCTTTGATCAGGTCCAACAGTGACAGGATTAACCACCATGCCAGATTCAAATCTTTTAACACGACGAACTTGCTCAGCCTGTTCTTCGATAGAAAGATTTTTGTGAATAACCCCAAGGCCACCTTGCTGAGCCATAGCGATAGCCATAGCCTCTTCTGTAACCGTATCCATCGCAGAAGAAAGTAACGGTATATTGAGCTTGATTTTGCGGGTTAAATTCGTTGCAAGCGAGACTTGAGCAGGTAAAACAGAAGACGCAGCAGGTTCGACAAGAACATCATCAAAAGCTAATGCATCTCTGATACGACCATAAAGCGCGTTGTTATTTAAAAAACTACTCATAGACTGCCCCCGAACAATAAATACCTATAAATGCGGTATAACCGGGGGCCAATAAGCCGCGCCGGCCGTTGGCAAGACTACATAGCTTACATTCACCTCTTATGAAAAGAGAATTCCGCAAAACAGATTTTATTTTCTTTTAAAAAACTGCATTATGCGAAAAAAATTACAGTGGAAAAATGAAAAATCTTATTTTACTATATTATTTAGTTGTTTAATATTTACATTTGCAGTCTTTTTACGATTTAAGAGCTTACCTTAGTTTTTGATCGCTTAATTAAATCAGATCTACGTGCTCGCTCACGGTGCTATTAGATTCACTGCTATATTTTTTGGCTTAACTGCTAAAAATTGAACAACATCAAGCCTATTTTGAAAAAAAATCATTTCAAGTTTCGTAAGCTATTTTTTAAGCTTAAAATTAATCTACTCGTTTAAATCTGATTTACCCAGATGATTAAAAGACTTCCACCGCTCTTTATGCCTTTATAGGACAGCAAAATAAGCCCATGCAGTTTAAAGGGCTCTATAGAAGTTGTATTTTCTGGAATGGCTGGGAGACCTGGATTCGAACCAGGGCTGACCGGGTCAGAGCCGGTAGTTCTACCGCTAAACTATCTCCCAAGCGGTGAAAGGGTTTTTAGCTATATCTGAAGCATCTGGCAAGAGCTGTCTCAAAAATTTTACTTTTACTCCGTAAAATTGCTCTATAATGCCCTTTCTGGAGCCGAATATGCCTAGATTAAGGTGAATAATAAAGGGAGGGGATTAATGATGAAAACGAATCTCACATATCAGAAGAGAAAATCGTTTCCTCATTATGTGCACTCTCATAAAATTAAAACGCCCATAACGCCTTATAAAACGCCATTTTATTATGCTGCGATTGATCTAGGGACAACAAGTTGCAGGCTTTTAGTTGTCAAAGACACAGGAGACGCGCTTAAAATCATTGAACGTTATAGCTCTTCTGTTCTTTTAGGAGAAGGTTTAAGCAAGACAGGACTGCTTGATGAGTGCGCTATCAACCGCACTATTAGAACTTTACGCCTTTTTGTTAAGAAAATACATAATTGGCCTGTTTCAAATATTTCTGCCATTGCAACCGAAGTTTGCCGCCAGGCGGCGAATGCGCAAGAATTTTTGAGACGTGTTTTTGAGGAAACTGGCCTGAGAATAGATGTTATTTCTGACAGAGAAGAAGCCGAACTCGCCCTTGAAAGCTGTGGTTCGCTTTTATCAAGCCCTCGTTACTATAATCAGCACATGCACCATTCTCTTTATGCAAGAAAACCATGTCCTAACCGGGCTTTAATTTTTGATATTGGCGGAGGTTCGACAGAGATTTCCTGGGTTAGGACTGACCACACCTCTCGAAAATATTTTCTATCTGGCATGACCAGCTTAAAACATGGCATAGTCAGCCTTACAGAGCTTTTTGACCAATTAACTTTAAAAGAAGCTTATAATGCAGCAGTTCGTTATATAACGAGCAAATTAGAGAGTTTCGAGTCTATATATTGTATCAAACGTGAAGTTGCTCAACAAAACGTACATATGATTGGCATTTCTGGCACTATAACAACTCTGGCAGGTATTGCTCTTGATCTTAAACGATATGATCGCTACCAAATTGATGGCACTATTTTAAGCTGTAATGCCTTAGCGCAATCTATTCACAAAATTAAATCTATGTCGCAAACGGCGCTGGAATTGCACCCCTGCATTGGCCGAAGTCGCGCCTCTTTAGTGCTCGCAGGCTGTGCAATTTACGAAGCAATTCAGGCTATGTGGCCAACTGATATGATAACAGTAGCTGATAGAGGGTTGCGTGATGGGTTAGTTATTCGTATGGCTCGCGATCATCAATTCCGCTTAAGGCGGGAAGATAACAACAAACATTATTTTAATGAGCAACCACGCTCAGGAGCCCTGGCCCTTTCTATATGAGTTCGAGTAAAAAGCCCCCCGCACAGTCACGTATTCCAGGTAAGCCTTTAAAACAGTCTTCAACTCCAGGCATGCGCTCAAGCACAGATGATGCCGGTGCTTCCCGTACTTTAAGAACTAAAACCGAGACTCTCAAAACAGCACGAAAAAAAACGGCGTCTCAGCAACGGTGGTTAAATAGGCAACTTAATGATCCTTACGTTGCTGCCGCCCGCCAACAAGGCTGGCGCTCAAGAGCTGCTTTTAAATTAATAGAAATTGATGATCGCTTTCACCTTATCCGCCCCGGTTTGAAAATTGTTGATTTAGGCGCTGCCCCTGGCGGATGGTCTCAGGTTGCTGTGAAAAGAGGAGCAGACAAAATTGTAGGGGTTGATCTTCTGCCGGTTGACCCTGTCTCTGGTGCTGAAATTATTGTCGGTGATTTCATGGCCTCACACATGCCTGAAACCTTGAAAAATATGCTCGGGGTCCAGCCGATATTGTCATGTCTGACATGGCACCTAATACGACAGGACACGCCGCAACTGATCACTTACGTATTATAGGACTGGCAGAAAACGCGTTAGATTTTGCCATACAGATTCTTGCTGAAAATGGCACTTTTATTGCAAAGGTTTTTCAAGGTGGTTCAGAAAAAACCATGCTTGATATCATGAAGCGCAATTTTGCGACTGTAAAACATGTAAAGCCCCCCTCTTCTCGCAAGGAATCAAGCGAGCTTTACGTTGTTGCTACAGGCTTTAAAGCTTCGCCAGAAACCTAATTTCACACACAGCCATTATTCAACTTCCAAAGCAAGGGCTTTTTCAGCTGCGTTTATACGTGCACTTTCTAAAGGTGTTGCGATATCAGATAAGTATAATTTATCGAAAACATTTAAAAAAGCTGACTGAGCTTCCTGCATGCTTCTTTTTAAAACGCAGGCCCCTTCTAACAAACAAGCAGGAGATGCTTCATCGGACTGCATACATGCAACTATCGCCAAATCTTCTTCAGTAAAGCGTATAACGTCACCAATATTAATTTGCTCAGCGGGATAATTTAACTTTATCCCCCCCTTATGCCCACGATGCGTTTGGATAAATTTTGCCTTACCAAGGCGATGAATAACCTTCACAAGATGGTTTTCTGAAATTGAATAAATACGAGCAATTTCCTTTATGGAAGCAAGACGTTCATTTTTAATCGCTAAATAAATTAACGTCCTTAACGCATAATCAGTGTGAAGCGTTAATCTCAAAATCTATTCCTCCTTACTCATCTTTATCATAGACCAGCCTATCACCGAACAATTGAGACTTACTTTATCGTTTCTAAGAGAAAAAAGTCCACTCTAACGGATGCTGGTCTTTCCTACCTCGCCGCAAAAAGCGTTTTGAAAGGTTATCAAAATTTTAATTTTCTTAGATTGACAAGTTTCTATAAAGGTCTATTACAAAGATGTAAATCATATACATATTTGGAGTTGCTTATTATGGTTGCCCCCCTCTCTCCCCAAACACGTGAAATTGTCAAAGCTTGTGTTCCATCCCTAAGTGCCAAAGGGTTAGACATTACTCATGAAATGTATAAACGCATGCTTGCCAATGAGGAGATCAGAAATCTTTTCAACATGTCTCACCAAAAAGATGGTGAACAACCTAAAGCTTTAGCCCTAGCTGTTTTGGCTTACGCCAAACATATTGATCACCCAGGCTCGCTTCAGGGTATGCTTGAGCGCATTGCTGAAAAGCATGTTGGTTTAAACATTTTACCTGAGCATTACCCATACGTTGGCAAAGCTCTTTTGGGAGCAATTGAACACGTATTAGGCGATGCAGCCACACCAGAGGTTATGGCTGCCTGGGCTGAAGCCTACACATTCTTAGCTGATGTTCTTATTAATCGTGAGGCTCAGATTTACGGTGATCATGAATCTCAGCTTGGCGGTTGGGTTGGTTGGCGCCGCTTTAAAGTCGCAAAACGTATTAGCGAAAATGATCATGTCATTTCCCTAGTGCTTGTTCCAGAAGATGGCAAAGCCGTCATGCTTCACAAACCGGGGCAATATTTAAGTTTTAAATTTAATATTGCTGGTCACGGCCCACAAAGACGCAATTACAGCATCTCTTCTGCCCCTTCAAATGAGTCTTACAAAATCACCGTAAAACGTCATGATAAAGGTGTTGTTTCAAACTGGCTTCATACATCATGCGATGTAGGCGCTATACTTGAAGTTTCTGCCCCAGCTGGCGATTTTTACATTGATGAAGCTTCAGAACGCCCCATTATCTTTTTAAGTACTGGTGTTGGCCTGACACCCATGATCTCAATGCTTGAAGAACTCGTTGTTAAAACGACGGACCGTTCTATAACTTACATTCACGGGGCTCATAACGTTCAGAGCGATATTTTTGCTGATCGTATTAAAGAGCTTGCTTCTCGCAATGTGCTTAAAGCCGATCTGTTTTACACAATTGAAGAGCCGCAAGAACAGGCTACCAATATTACCTTCCATAAAGGTCGTATTACACTTGACTGGATCGAGGCTACTTTAGACCCTGAAGCCATTTACTATATTTGTGGGTCAATGGACTTTATGAGAGACACTGTTGAGCGCCTTAGAGCATTAGGCTTACCCAAAGATCAAGTGCGTTACGAATTATTCGGATCAGCTTCTGATCCTTATTTGGCTGTTGCAAGCGCTTAATTTTGATGGTGACATTATGAAACATTAATTGTGACATAATGCTCAACAAAAAGGGGGTAAAAGGAGTAATATCCTTTTGACCCCTCTTTTTTTGACGTAACAAATCACATTCAAAATGCAGCATGTAGCTGCGAACCGGAATATATAGGTCCATATATAGAAGAGCTGCCATTACCCGGTTGAACAAATAAGATAGGTGATAAAGAATTATCCTCTAACTCTGACCTATTTTTCTAGTTAGAGTCTATTTTACCTTACGCTCTGTTTTATTGCCCTATATCAAATTAATCCCATATTGATATTTTGCCCTAAGGAAAAATGGCAACTTTTTCCCTGATGAAAAATAATTTTTTATTATAAGTGCAATAATGGAATCATGACAAAAAACGCAATTTTCATAATTTTTTTCTAATTATCTCAGAGCCTATTTGATCGCTTTAAGATAACATATGAAAAAGCAGACAATCGATTAAATTTAACAACCGCCGGCCTTTCTCACCCGGCCAATAGCAAGCGTAAACTTTTGACAGAAATTGCCTTTCCTCTTTGGAAAAGCTTTTGGATTTCCACCTAAAGATGTTGGCCTTTTATATATAAAAGCCATTCCGACCCTGACTATTTTGCAAAACACGACATAACATGAGAGGGACGCTAATATCTCTAAATCGGCGGTTCCGATTTTACGCCAGCTATTTAAAAAGATCAGTATTATAGACGCGATTCAATCAGGTGTTTTTTATCGAAAATTCGGCGGGATTATGAAATTTTTACAATCATGATCCCTACAAATGACGGTTATAACAAGCAATTATACCGCTATGAATTAGAGATTCGCGACGATAGCATGAATCAAATTTTCCCGTCAGAATCCTTCAATTTTGTCGTTGATTTTAACGATACCAGCAGATGATCCCAAACTGGGGATCATGTGGTTGTTCACCGTCAAATTTCGCATATTGCTGAGATTGAAATCACGGTGAAAGGGCTGCAAATTCTAGATAATGAAACAATTTGTCTTTGGCCACAAAGCACGAATCGTCTTTATCAACGGCCAATTTTACTACTAGCCGCTTCAGAAGCTAATGCCGTAAACGACCATCAAGCAGCTATAAGAGTTAAGAGTTAAGAGTTAAGAGTTAAGAGTTAAGAGTTAAGAGTTAAGAGTTAAGAGTTAAGAGTTAAGAGTTAAGAGTTTGGTTGTCGGCCTTATCAACTCAAATTTGAAAGAAAATTTTTAAAAACGGAACTTTTCTCTACAGACAAATATTATCAAATGGGTGACATATACCAGCCAGCCCCCCAAAAAAAGTAAGGAGCTTATTTTAAAACTCCTCAAATGTAGTTTTGAAAAATTAACAAGGAAAAAGTAATTTAGCAGCACACTTCCGAACAGGAATTTGTTTTAATTAAAAAACAATACCCATTTCGACGCTGTACATTCCTATAATCACCTAAATTAAAAACTAAAGTGAATAACTATAGCTGCTTAAGTTTGTACTAAGCTTAATCTTTCATGCAGCTTTGTAATTTAACAAGCTTCCCTCATCTAAGTCATTTTATGCCTCATTCGCTTTTTCAACCAACTTGCAGAGCGAGGTAAGTATTTTACGGGCCATAGAGAGCCTGACAGCATTTTTCATTTCTCTGATCATCGCTAATTTATGATCAGATCTGATTTTAACACCTGCTTTCTGGTTGCGATCAATCCATTTTAAAAGCCCTTCGGGATTGGCAAAACGGTTATTACGGAACTGCAACACCATCCCTTTAGGACCTGCTTCCAACCTTTCAACACCAGCTTCCAGACATAATTTTTTAAGAATAACAATCTCTAAAAGATTTTCGACTTCTGTGGGTAATGGTCCAAAACGATCAACAAGCTCTACCCTCATGGCATCAAGCTCAGATTCATCTTTTAAATTTGCAATACGACGATAAAGACTTAAACGAACTGACAAATCAGTGACGTACGTTTCAGGTAATAAGACAGGAAGTCCTAGAGAAATAATAGGGGTCCATTTCTCATCTTCCGTAACTGCTTTGCCCCTTTCTTTACGTAAATCAATGACAGCTTCCTGAAGCATTTGTTGATATAATTCTATACCAACTTCCTTAATATGACCGGATTGTTCTTCACCCAGGAGGTTGCCCGCACCTCTCATATCCAAATCATGAGACGCTAAAACAAATCCCGCTCCCAATGAATCCAACGTTTGCATAATTTCCAAACGTTTTATTGATGCGGCTGAAAGAGGGTGAGTTTGCGGCCAGGTCAAATATGAATAGCCCCTTTGCTTTCCGCGCCCCACACGCCCTCTAAGCTGATAAAGCTGGCCAAGGCCAAATCGATCTGCCCGATGAATTATAATTGTGTTTACCCCCGGCATATCGAGGCCACTCTCAACGATATTAGTTGAAAGAAGAATGTCGAATTTCCCTTCAGAAAACTCCGTCATAACTTTTTCAAGCTCAGTAGGAGAAAGACGCCCGTGCGCTTCTGCAATTGTAGCATCCGGAACAATTTCCTTAAGACGCTCCGACAAAGGCCCCATATCGGACAAGCGAGGTACAACACAAAAAATCTGCCCCCCTCTAAAGCGCTCACGCTGGATAGCTTCCTGAATCATCACACGATCAAACGGTGTAATGAATGTACGAACTGAGAGACGATCAGTAGGAGGTGTCGCAATAAGGCTCATTTCACGCACACCAGACAGTGAAAGCTGTAATGTACGCGGCAATGGCGTTGCAGAAAGAGTCAGGACGTGTACATCCTCACATAATGTTTTGAGCTTTTCTTTATGAGAAACACCAAAATGTTGCTCCTCATCAATAACGAGAAGACCAAGTCTATTAAATGAAATAGTTTTGGCTAACAAAGCGTGTGTGCCTATGACAATATCAATTGTACCGTCACTCAGGCCCTCTCTGACTTTACTAGCCTGTTTTGCCGTCAATAAGCGTGATAATTGAGCTATATTAACAGGCAAGCCTTCAAAGCGTTTTGTAAAACTCATATAATGCTGTCTTGCAAGCAAAGTTGTTGGCACAACTACAGCAACCTGCATACCTGACAACGCTGCAACAAATGCAGCCCTTAAAGCAACTTCTGTTTTACCAAATCCAACATCACCACAAACTAGGCGATCCATGGGGCGGCCACTACCCATATCTTCTAAAACATCAGCAATGGCGCGTGATTGGTCATCAGTTTCGATGTAAGGAAAGCGTGCACAGAATTCGTCCCACAACCCTTCTGCAGGTAACATGGAAGGTGCTTCTTTCATGGCACGTGATGCAGCAGTGCGTATTAATTCGCTTGCCATTTCACGCAAACGTGTTTTCATTTTGGCTTTACGCGCTTGCCATGAAGCTCCCCCTAAACGATCGAGCTGAACACCATCTTGCTCAGAACCGTAACGGCTAAGAAGATCAATATTTTCTACAGGAAGTAAAAGCCTTTGCTCACCATCATAAAGGATTGAGAGATAATCATGAGCAACACGATCTTCTTTAACGGTCTCTAAGCCGACATAACGACCTATGCCATATTCTTCATGCACTACGAGATCATTTTCAGCAATTTCACCAATTTGGGTAATGAAATCACCCGTCTTGCGTTTGCGTCTTGGAGGTTTTGCTAAACGTTCACCAAGCAAATCCTGTTCAGAAACAAAAGCTTGGCGGTCGGTAACGAAGCCACGCTCAAGTGACAACACCAACATGCCAATATAGTTTTTATCCATACCAGCTGCCTGATGCCAGTCATCATAAAGCTGGGTTTCAATGCCATGTTCTTTAAGGATATGCGCTATTCTTTCGCGTGACCCCCGGCTCCAGGCTGTTATATATGTGCGTTTACCTTCTTTGGCCCAATTTTTGACCTGTTCACCAAAAACATCAAAAATCTTTTCTTTTGCAGTACCTCCCAAACTGGAAAATACTGGGCCAGGGCGGTATTTAAGATCAACACCTTCCATTCCATCTGGCTTGGCAAAGGGACTTAGCTGCACCTTAAATTTATCTGCTAACATGCTGTCCCAGCCATGTTGGTCCAGATATAATCTATGAGGTGCCAGCGGCCTATAAGGAAGCTCTCCCTCATGAACGGCACTAAGGCGCGCCTGATAGTGATCGGCTATCATTTCAAGACGTGCTTTAAACATTTCAGCCGCATCACGCTCAAAACTGATTGCTACATTAGGCAAATAATCAAGAAGGGTTTCCATTGAACTACCATCCCCTTCATGAAAGAGAGGAAGATAATGCTCTGCACCGGCCGCACGTCTGGCTTCGGTAATTTGTTGATAAAGCACATCTTGTAGCGCGTTAACGCCAAAAGAATCGCGCCAACCATTTTTAAACCGGCTTATACTGGCAGGATCGAGCGAATATTCAGAAACAGGCCCTAGACTAAATGATTTTATCTCATTGGTAGACCGTTGGGTAGCAACGTCAAAAGACCGTATATTCTCTACTTCATCACCAAAAAAATCCAAGCGAATAGGATCTTGCGCATCAGCAGGAAATAAATCAAAAATCCCTCCCCTTGTCGCAAATTCTCCACGATCCATCACTGTATCGACGCGGCTGTAACCTCTTCCTATAAGCACATTAATAAGATGAGTAGCCTCTAACTGATCACCAGATTTTACAGATAAAACCTGTCCTTCAAAACTCTTGCGTGGCGGTACACGCTGAATTAATGAATTAACCGTTGTAAGAACGATCCTGCCACATTTGGGCGCAGGCTGTAATAAGTGACTTAAGGTCGCAGCGCGCTCGGCTGTAATAGTCGGATTTGGCGATATTCTATCATAAGGCAAACAATCCCACGCAGGAAAACGTAAAATTTCAACCTCAGGCATAAGCCAAGCAAGCATATCGCCTAATTCTGCTAGTTCAGAATCATTACGGGCAATATGTAAAACTGGGCCAGAATGTTCAGAAAGACGATGTCGTAAGAGAAAAGCGATACTCCCATCAGGTACCCCCCATATAGTTGGACCAAATGAAGAGATATGATCGTTTTCATGCGCCATAAGTCTGAAGCCCTGCCCCCTAAAAGAAACTATGGTTTTCATGTTTGGTTTTATTACTTTATAGCTTTAAAGGCTATCTCTTCCAGTTTTTAAGACATAATCATTATATTTCCATGCCTATATCTCAGCCCCCTCCTCTTCTGACCCCACTTTTAGAGCCTTTAACGAGCCTCTCTGGAATTGGGCCTCATCATGCTAGTTTATTAAGTAAAATAAGCGGTGGGAAAAAAATTTCCGATCTTATTTTCACGCTACCAGAACGCTATATAGACCGTCGCAAAATTTCTACAGTCAGTGAGGCTTATAGCCTTAACCAAGGTGATATATTTACCGGTCATATTAGGATTATTAGTTTTAAAAAACCGACAAAACCTTCTCAACCCTTCATCATCCATACTGAAGATGAAACTGGCAGGCTCGAAGTTGCCTTATTTCGTAAAGGCAAAATCACCTTACCCGAAATAGGCTCCGACATTATTATTTCAGGAAAAATTAGTTTTTATCAAAATAAGGTATCAATTTCACAACCTGACTATTTTCTTCCATGGGAAAAGCGCTTTTCATTCCCTCAAATTGAGGCTGTCTGGCCTTTAACAGCAGGTTTGTTTCCTTCTATTGTGCGCCGCGCCATGAAAGGGGCTTTAGCGCGATTGCCTGATTTGCCCGAATGGCACAATGCTGAGCTTATCCAGCGGCGCCAATGGCCCAGTTTCAAACAGGCTTTCACAATTTTACATGAACCTGAAAAATTAAAGGATGTAGCGCATTACGAACCTCTTATTGAAAGAGCTAAAATGCGCTTGGCTGCTGATGAAATATTAGCAGATCAACTTTGCCTGGCCCTCGCTCGGCGCTCCCTTCAACAGCGTTCAGGCAGATCATTAAAAGGTAATGGCCTTTACCAAGCTGAATTGCGTCAGCGATTCGGCTATGAACCTACTATGTCCCAAGAACAGGCAATCGCGGAAATTTCTCGCGATTTAGCATCTCCCACTCAAATGGTGAGGCTTTTGCAGGGAGATGTAGGATCAGGCAAAACTTTTGTGGCTATGATGGCCATGCTGCAAGCCAATGAAGCAGGTGCTCAAGCCGCATTGATGGCTCCTACAGAAATTTTAGCCCGTCAGCATTTTGCAACAATTTCGCGTCTTTGTCCTGTGTCTTCTGTGTTTTTAAGTGGTAGCGTTAAAGGGAAAGAGCGCCAGCATGTGCTTAATGAAATTGCCCAAGAACATGCCAAAATCATCGTTGGCACACATGCGCTATTTCAAGAAGGGGTAGAATTTTCAGACCTTGGTTTGGCCATTATCGATGAACAGCATCGCTTTGGAGTCGAGCAGCGTATTAAATTTGGCAATAAAGGCACTAACACAGACCTTTTGGTCATGACGGCAACTCCAATCCCGCGCACAATGCAACTCGCCGAATGGGGAGATATGGGCGTGAGCTTTTTAAAAGAAAAACCTGCAAATCGTCGCCCTATCCGTACAACACTCCATGATATGAGCCGCTTGGATGATATTTTAAGCGGCATTCAAAGAAGTCTTGATCAAGGAAAGCAAATATTTTGGGTATGTCCTCTCATTGAGAATAGCGAAACGCAAAGCGCAGCGGCGGCTGAAGATCGTTGGGCCTGTCTGACCAGCCGATTTGGTCCCATAGTTGGGCTTGCTCACGGAAAGCAGGATCATACTGTCAGACAAGAAGCTCTTGATGCATTTAAAGAAGGACAAACACGTCTTTTGGTCGCGACCACCGTTATAGAAGTGGGAGTCGACATACCTAACGCAACAATCATGGTTATTGAAGAAGCTGAGCGCTTTGGTCTAGCGCAGTTACACCAATTAAGAGGACGTGTCGGACGTGGAAGCGAAGATTCATTCTGCCTTCTTCTGCATAATCATGCTGCAAGCTTTACAGCCCGCAGGCGATTAAGCCTTTTGCGAGAGACAGAAGATGGCTTTCATATTGCTGATGAAGATTTTAAAATACGCGGCGGTGGCGACTTGGCTGGTAGTCGACAATCGGGATTGCCAGGATTTCGGCTTGCTGATGAGATGAGACTTCCTCTACTGATCGACAGCATGAGCAAAGAAGCCGAAACGATTTTGTTAAAAAAAGATCAAGAAAATCATAAGTTAAAAGAAGTTCATATATCACTAGTACATCTTTTTGATCGCGCTTCACCTGAACGACTTTTTCGTTCAGGCTAAAAAGCAAGTAAATAAAATGCCTTTTCTTACTTAAAACTTAATTAAATTTTGGTCACGTTTCACGAAATTGCTACCTGTAAAATAAAATTTATCGATTTTATTTCAATTTTTAATAATTTATATGGTGACGAAAGAAAAAAGCGTGCTAGTGTAAATCTTAGGGAGCCAAATGGTTCTCTACAAGAAAATCAAATGCAGACTAGAAAGACTAGTTTGTACCTTCCATGACCCAGTTTATCGGGACGAGACAGTTGAGAAATAATAGAACCGACCGCAGCTCTTATACCCCGCGCCGCGGCGGATTTGACCGCGATTTTACAAGCCAACCTTCTTACTTTGACGATCGTGGAGGCTACGGCGCTCCTAGAGGCGGCAATGGTGGTCCTCGCCGCTTTAGCGGCGGCGGTGGTGGCCGTGGTGCAAGTGCACCAGTTACACCAACCGGCCCAGAGGTCGGTGCTACAGTTAAGTGGTTTAACACCGAAAGAGGGTTTGGCTTTGTTGGGCTGAGCGATGGTAGTGGTGATGTATTTTTACATGCCAATACCTTAACAGATAGCGGGCATACAGCTCCTGCTCCTGGCACAACTTTGGTTGTTCGTATCGGACAAGGGCCTAAAGGGCGCCAAGTCGCAGAAGTTCTTTCTGTTGATACAAGCACTGCAGAATTGGCACCAGCTCCACGCAGCAATCCGCCTCGCCAGGACCGCTCTTTCCCAGCACCAGATTTGACAAATGCTGCCGAAATGTGTGGTTCTGTTAAGTGGTATAATGCCACAAAGGGCTTTGGCTTCATCACACCAGAAGATGGCAGCAAAGATGTTTTCGTCCACGCTTCCGCTTTAGGTCGCTCTGGCTTAAGCACTCTCATGGAAGGTCAACAGACCAATATGAAAGTTGTTCAGGGTAATAAAGGCCCTGAGGCTGTAGAACTCACACTTGCTTAAGATAGCTTAGTAAGACTTCGGTCTTACGGCGTTTTGGCAAAAGAAAAGCCCTTCTTTAAAAAGAAGGGCTTTTTTTATATCATGCTTAGAATTTATTAGCCGTAATCCCGACCTTTGCTGCGCATCAGGCGGGCTTTGTCACGCTGCCAATCTCTATCTGCAATAGCGTGACGCTTATCTTCCTTCTTTCGCCCCTGCCCTAAACCAAGGGTTACTTTAGCGATACCGCGATCATTAAAATGAATATCTAGCGGTATGAGAGAAGCTCCATCACGCGTAATAGAACCAATTAACTGATTGGCTTGTTTTCTATGAACAAGCAATTTTCTGGGAGCGCGCGTATCAAAGCGCGATAAAACGCCACCTTGATATTCAGGAATATAGGAATTTAAAAGCCATAATTCACCATTGCGCTCCGATGCATATGCTTCTGACAATGTTGCACGTCCGAGCCGTAAGCTTTTAACCTCAGGGCCTTTGAGGACAATTCCAGCCTCAAGAGTTTCTTTAATAGTATAGTTGAAACGGCCCTTGCGGTTTTGTGCAACAATACCGCGAGATACCATCCCTCCTTTTGTTTTTTTAGCCGACATGCTTGGTTCCTTTGTTAATCAAGAAGGTCCAAGGTTCTTAAAGCCTCGTCAATCTGTGCTTTGGTTGCCTCAGAAGGCTCATACAAGGGTAATCTCAAAACAGAGTTACATAACCCTATACGCGAAAGAGCATATTTCACCGGTCCAGGATTGGTTTCAGCAAATAAAGCATTATGAAGAGGCGTCAGACGATCCTGAATGTCAATGGCCTCCTGAACGCGCCCTTCCTGCCAAGCAAGATGCATATCAGCACATAAATGTGGTGCAACGTTAGAGGTCACACTAATGCAGCCATGACCACCTGCAGCCAGAAAGGAAACTATCGTATTATCCTCACCAGAAAGTTGATTAAAATCCTCTCCAGCTAAACGACGCACTTCAATGGGGCGGCTTAAATTTGCTGTTGCGTCTTTTGTGCCAACTATATTGGGATGGCTAGCCAAGCGTGCAACTGTTTGAGGTGTCAAATCCGCAACAGAACGGCCAGGGACGCAATATAACCAAATAGGAATTGAGACTGAATCTGCAATTTCCATAAAATGGCGATATAAGCCCTCTTGCGTTGGCTTGTTATAATAAGGCACGACAACCAACAAGGAATCAGCTCCAACAGATTCTGCATGTTTGGCCATACTAACAGCTTCGTTTGTGCTGTTAGACCCTGCTCCAGCCATCACTTTGACACGGCCATTTGCCGTTTTAACGCAATGCTCAATAATATGGCCATGTTCTTTATGAGAAAGAGTGGGACTTTCTCCTGTTGTCCCGGCTGGTATTAAACCCTGAGTACCTGCTTCGATCTGGCGCTCAATCATTGCAGTATAAGCCCCAATATCAAGAGTTTTATCTTTATTCATTGGGGTTGCCAGAGCGGTAAAGGAGCCGCGGTAAATATTGTTGATTGTTTGTCCCATAACTCTGTCTCACTCAATTTTGGCTTTTTAAATTTTATAAAGCTCTGCAACTATCTGTGACAGAGCCATAACTTTTAGAGCTTATCGCGTAAAGGGCTACGAGGGTAAACGCCCAAAACACGTAACTCCTGACTAACATTTTTCAAATCTGACAATGCTTTTCTAAGATTGTCATTTATTGGAGCGCCCTCCACATCTATTAAAAATTGCGTGGCTGTAAATGTTCCATCCAACATATAACTTTCAAGGCGAGTCATATTTATTTTTTGCTCATTGAAACATGACAGCACATTAAAAAGTGCCCCAGCTATATTTTTTACCTGAATAAGAAGCGTCGTCATCAATGGAAAGCCAGGATCATAATCAAAATTTTGTGCGTTTTTTGAAACGCGATAAAATCTGGTTGTATTATGAGCAGCGTCTTCAATATTTTCTTGTAAAATGGTCAGGTCATAAAGTTCTGCTGCTAATGTAGAAGCGACTGCGGCATCTTCTTTATTATTCCACTCGGCTACTAGCTCAGCAGATCCTGCTGTATCAAATTCAGCAACAGCCTCTAAATTATGGTCTTTAACAAAATTTCTAATTTGTCCAAGAGCAACGGGATGCGTGTGAAGGCGCTTTATATCTGATAATTTAGCCCCTTTTACCCCTAACAGAGCGTGCTCTACGCGCTGAAAATGCTCACCAACAATTTTGAGGCCTGATTCTGGTAATAATGTGTGTATTTCAGGCACTCTACCGGCAAGTGAATTTTCACAAGGTAAAAGCCCTTCCTGAGCCTGATCCAGCTTTACAGCTTCAATCGTTTCCAGAAAAGTACGACAGGCCAGGCTACGCCATCCAGGCCGCGCTGCACGACAGGCCAGATCTGAATAAGCTCCAGGACGCCCTTGAAACGCTATGACTGACATTGTGCAATCTTTCTAACCAAAGCCAAATCCTTTTCTGTATCAACACCCATAGGGGCTTCTTTAATTGAATGACAGCCAATTATCATACCAGATTCCAAAGCACGCAATTGTTCCAATTTTTCTCTTTGCTCCAAAAGAGATGGTGGCAGGGTGACAAACTTTGCCAGAGCTTCTCTGCGCCATGCATAAACACCAACATGATGCCAGAATTGCCCCTCACCCCATGGAATGGGCTGTCGTGAAAAATAAAGGGCACGCGCCAAATTATTATTTTCTGGAAAAGCACATGCAACTTTTACAATAGAAGACTCGTTACACTCATTTAGATCATAAATTGGAGCAACCAACGTCCCAACTGAAATGGCTTGGTCTTCAAGCGGTTTTAAAACGGCTTTTAAATCATCTGGGTTAAAAAGAGGAAGGTCACCCTGTAAATTTATAACCACGTCATAGTCATTATGAGGATCAACTTCTTGTAAGGCCGCCCACACTCTATCAGACCCACTGGGCAGGGCCGGATCCGTTAAAACAGCCCTCACACCTTTAATATGCTGTGTTGCTGTGATGATCTCTTCATCACCTGACGCTAAAATGACCGGACCTATTTGAGCAAAGAGGGCCTGCTTTATAACACGTTCGATCATAGAAACGCCGTTAATATCAACTAGCGCCTTACGCGGCAGGCGTGTTGAGGCAAGTCTGGATGGTATAATGACGATAGGGCGCATAAAAACTCTTGATGCTATGTCTCTAATGGGGCTTCAATAAAGGTTAAATATTAGGGGTTAAGTGTTTATCATGATAGTCGATAATTTTTCACAATTTTTACCGATTGCTCGGGACTGCGCTGACGCTGCACGAGCATGCATCAAGCCTTATTTTAGAGCAAATATCACAATAGATACTAAACAGGATAATAGTCCTGTAACAATGGCTGATCGCAAAGCAGAACAGGCTATGCGTGAAATTATAATGCGCAAATACCCTTCTCACAGCATTTTAGGTGAAGAAGAAGGACAAGAGGGGCATTTATCAGGTGAATGGCTCTGGATTTTGGATCCCATTGATGGAACACGATCTTTCGTTACGGGACGTCCGAGCTTTTGCACATTAATTTCTCTTTTCCATAAAGGAAAACCCGTATTAGGGCTGGTTGACCAACCTATTACTGAAGAAAGATGGATCGGCATAGAAGGAGAAAAAACACAATTTATGTCTCCTAATATCACTGGTTCAGCCGGCACGAGGCAATGCAACACTATTAGCAGGGCCGAACTTTCCTGCACCTCTCCCGAAATTATTAGTCAGGAAAATAAAAGTCGTTTCGAAAAGCTACAAAATAGTGTGAAACGTACATCATGGGGTGGAGATGCCTATGCTTACGGGCTGTTAAGCCTGGGTCATATCGACCTTATCGCCGAAGACACTCTCAAACCATGGGACTGGGCGGCTTTAGTTCCAGTCATTAAAGGAGCTGGGGGCACTATCACTGACTGGAATGGCCACGCCCTAACATTAGAGAGCAAGGGCAATGTTTTGGCCTGTGGGTCACCTAATTTATTAGGAGAAGCTGTAAAAGCTCTTTCCTGATTGCTTTTAATAATTTACTTTAAAATAATTAACACCGGCAATATTCACTTTTAATAAGCAGATAAAGCTTTCACGAGGATGCATGGAAATGGATACAGCGCTTTCACAACAGCTTTCACTTCCTAAAAACAAGATTCGCATTTTGCTCTTAGAAGGTATTCATGAAAGTGCTGTTTCTTACTTAAATGAACGCGGCTACACTGAGGTAACTCATCTTAAAAAAGCTCTTGAAGGTGACGCTTTAAAAGAGGCCCTCAAAGGCGTGCATATGGTTGGTATTCGCAGCCGCACACAGCTTACAAAAGATGTTATAGATTCAGCAGATAGATTAATGGCTATTGGCTGCTTCTGTATCGGCACTAACCAGGTCGATCTCAGCGCAGCACGTATGGCTGCTATCCCCGTTTTTAATGCACCCTACAGCAATACACGCTCTGTTGCCGAGTTGGTAATGGGCGAGATTGTAATGCTTTTACGACGGATTCCTTCCCGCTCCGCCAAGTGCCATGAGGGTGGCTGGGATAAGTCTGCCGAAAATTCCTGGGAAGTTCGTGGCAAAACAATCGGTAT
The DNA here is from genome assembly GCF_009906835.1 of Aristophania vespae. Taxonomy (NCBI): domain Bacteria; kingdom Pseudomonadati; phylum Pseudomonadota; class Alphaproteobacteria; order Acetobacterales; family Acetobacteraceae; genus Aristophania; species Aristophania vespae. The sequence continues at coordinate 763,058 of NZ_CP047652.1, read as the reverse complement.
TGTTGGGTATGGCTCTATCGGCTCACAACTTTCTGTTTTGGCGGAAGCTTTTGGCCTTCGTGTCATTTATTATGACACAGTGCCTTGTTTACCCCACGGTAATGCTGTTGCAGTCTCCAGCCTTCATGAGCTTTTAGCACAATCTGATATTGTAACGCTGCACGTCCCACAAACTGCTGATACAAATAATTTGATTGGAGAAGCTGAAATACGGGCTATGAAGCCTAACAGCATTTTACTTAATAATGCGCGCGGTAATGTTGTTGATGTAGATGCTCTCGCTGCTGCCCTAAAAGACGGCCATCTTATGGGCGCTGCTGTCGATGTTTTTCCTGTAGAACCTAAAAGCCCGCAAGAGCGTTTTTCTACTCCTCTACAGGGGTTAGAAAACGTGCTTCTAACACCTCATATTGGTGGGTCAACAATCGAGGCTCAAGAACGCATAGGTGTAGAAGTCGCTAGCAAATTTGTAAGCTACTCCGATGTTGGATCCACTCTCGGTGCCGTTAACTTTCCTGAAGTTCAGCTTGCCGAGCGCCCAGGTGGCATGCGCTTTATGCATGTTCATGCTAACCGGCCTGGCACATTACGTCACATTAACGAAATTTTTGCACAAGCTGCGTGCAATGTGACGGCTCAGTTCCTGCAAACAGATGGTGAGATTGGTTACGTTGTCGTGGAAGCAGAAGCTTATGACGGGCAAGATAAATCAGCCATTGAACAAACTATATTAAAAGAATTACGCCAACTAGAAGGCACATTACGCACGCGCCTTATCAGGGCAGTTACTCGATAAAAGCTAATGTCTTCTTCCTCTAACGTCACCGCCCCAACTCTTGCAAAAATACAAAGCTTTGCTTTTTCTGGTCTTGAGGCGGTGCCTGTTACGGTAGAAGTTCAAATATCGAATGGGTTGCCTGCATTCTTAGTTGTTGGCATGGCAGATAAAGCAGTGGGAGAAGCACGCGAGCGAGTCAGAGCTGCTTTGGCTGCCATGGGCTTGGCTCTTCCTCCCAAGCGTATTTTAGTCAATCTGACTCCTGCTGATTTACCCAAAGAAGGTGCTCATTTTGACGTTCCTATAGCACTTGGTTTACTCGTGGCTATGGGTGTTATTCCTTCCGAAAGCATAATAAATTACGCAGCAATCGGTGAAGTTTCTCTTGATGGGCGCCTCAATCCCATTAATGGCGTTTTATGCGCAGCATTAGGAGCTGCCATTCTAGATTTAGGCCTGATTTGTCCAAAGTCTCAAGGTGTGGAAGCACGTTGGGGACATCCTAATATCGATATTTTGGCAGCGGATAATCTTTTAGCCCTTCTTTCCCACTTTCGCGGCGAACAAATTTTAACACCTGTTTCAGAACCTCAATTTCAAGAACCTGATTACGGTCCTGATCTCGCCGATGTCAAAGGCATGAAATTAGGTAGACGTGTTTTGGAAATTGCCGCTGCTGGTGGCCATTCATTATTAATGAGTGGCCCACCGGGAACAGGAAAATCGATGCTGGCAAATCGCCTTGCAGGAATTCTGCCAGATTTGACACGTGAGGAAATATTAGAAACGAGTCAAATTCACAGTATAAGTGGCATGTTGCAAGCAGGGCGTCTCGTCACAAGACCACCATATAGAGCTCCCCATCATAGTGCCACTTTACCTGCTATTATTGGAGGCGGCGCAAAAGCAAAACCTGGTGAAGTAAGTTTAGCGCATAATGGCGTTCTCTTTTTAGATGAACTTCCAGAGTTTTCACGCTCATGCCTTGAATCCTTAAGGCAGCCTTTAGAAACGGGGTCTGTTTCCATAGCCCGTGCAACCCGACATGCAACTTACCCAGCACGTTTTCAATTTATTGCCGCCATGAATCCCTGCCGTTGTGGCTATTTAGGTGATAGTGAGCGCGCATGTCATAAAGCACCACGTTGTGGAGCTGATTACCTTTCTCGCATTTCAGGGCCTATGTTAGATCGTATTGATCTACAAGTTGAAATAAGGCCAGTCTCTCCTATTGAAATTAGTCGTGCTCCTCAGGGAGAAAATAGCGAAACTGTTCGTAAGCGCGTCTGCAAAGCAAGAGAAAGACAATTAAAACGCCAAGGTGTTTGTAATGCCATCGCTTTGCCTGAAGAATTTAATTTAGAAGAAGATGCACAATCATTAGCTGAGCAAGCAGCAGTCAAAATGCGCTTGTCTAACAGAGCTATTACGCGGCTTTTTCGTGTCGCTCGTACGATAGCTGATTTAGATGGTTCAAATTCCATAAGACGGGCTGATATTGCAGAAGCCCTAAGCTACCGCCTTAGAGGGCAGTGATTTTACAATCTCTGCCCTCTTTTACCGTGTAACTTAAACCAGATTAGAATCACTTTTTCTTTGCATGTTTGTTACGATATTCTTCTAAGAACTCTGCAATGCGCCTGATGGCTTCACGTAGATCGGCCTCATGAGGCAAAAACACAATACGGAAATGATCAGGCTGTGGCCAGTTAAACCCTGTGCCCTGCACCAACATAACACGAGTGGCTTCGAGCAACTCCAAGAAAAATTGACGATCATCCTTAATAGGATAAATATCAGGATCGAGCCTTGGAAACATATAAAGTGCTGCCTGCGGCTTTACGCAACTTACACCAGGAATGGCTGTAATGAGCTCATAAGCCAAATCCCGCTGGCGGCGCAATCGTCCCCCTTGCCCGACCAGATCATTTATACTTTGATACCCACCTAATGCTGTCTGAACAGCCCATTGGCCGGGTACATTGGCGCATAATTTCATATTGGCCAACATATTCAGGCCTTCAATAAAATCCTGAGCCCCGCTTTTATCACCAGAAATCACCATCCATCCAGCACGATAACCACAGGCACGATAACTCTTTGACAAAGAATTAAATGTCAGTGTCAGCACATCTGTAGATAAACTTGCCAGCGCCGTATGCTTAACATCGTCATAAAGCACTTTGTCATAGACCTCATCAGAGAGAATGACTAAGCCATGTTCACGAGCAATAGAAATAATGTCTTTAAGAACATCGTCAGGATATAGCACACCAGTAGGATTATTGGGATTTATAACAACAATACCTTTGGTGCGGGGTGTAATTTTAGACCGTATATCGTCTAGATCAGGAATCCACCCTTTTTCTTCATCACACAGATAATGCACAGGAGTGCCACCTGACAGGCTTGTGACTGCGGTCCATAGAGGGTAATCGGGGGCTGGTAAAAGTAATTCGTCACCGTCATTTAGCAGGGCATTAGTAGCTATATTTATTAAGTCGGAAGCACCATTTCCCAAATAAATATCATCTAATGTCACGCCCTGGACATTTTGCTCCTGAGAGTAATGCATAATGGCTTTGCGCGCTGCAAAAATACCTTTACTATCTGAGTAGCCGGCTGAATTAGGCAAATTCCTAATAATATCTAATTGAATTTCTTCAGGGGCTTCAAAACCGAACACAGCCAGATTGCCAATATTAAGCTTAATAATCCGCTGGCCTTCTTCTTCCATTTGCTTTGCGCGATTCATGATAGGGCCACGAATATCGTAAAGCACATGATTAAGCTTGTTCGATTTTTTCAAAATTTTCATGAAAATTTTCTTTCTGACAGCAAAGGCATAATGGTCCTTTTTGGTTAATTATGACTAATAAAGTACTCATCCTAAATAGGACATACTAATATTATTCAGGAAATACTTATTTGGTTTTTAAACTCTCTAAACCTCTTTCCAAATCCTGACGAAGTTCTTCATAACTTTCCAGCCCTATTTGTAGGCGAAAAGCCGCATTTTGCGGTACACCCGATTTATAACAACGTGTGATACTGCCTTGAGTTGGCAAAACGAGACTCTCATACCCTCCCCAACTTGCACCAATGCCAAAATAATGCAGATTATTGAGCATATTTTCCATGGCAGATAGTGAGACATCAGACTGGAGCTCTACGCCAAAAACGCCGCTTGCCCCATGAAAGTCTCTTTTCCAAAATTCATGCCCTGGGCACTCAGGCAAAGCAGGATGGCGCACCATAGAAATCTCAGGACGGCTTTTGAGCCAGACAGCCAGATCATAAGCTGTTTCTGACTGTTTCTCTAACCGTAAGGCCATTGTTCTAAGCCCCCTTAATGTGAGCCAGCAATCATCCGAACTTGCACAAAGTCCCATATATATGGCCTCGTCACGCAAACACTTCCAATCTGCTTTATCAGCGACTGTCACCGCCCCTAATACGACATCTGAATGACCTGAGGGGTATTTTGTGAGAGCCTGAATAGAAACATCTACCCCATGCTCAAAAGGCTGAAAGGCTCCTATACCCCAGCTATTATCCAAAAGAAGCTTTGCCCCATTTTCGTGCGCCAAACGTGCAATCATTTTTATATCCTGCACTTCAAAAGTATGACTGCCGGGGCTTTCGACAAAAATGACCGCACTATTTGGTTTTAGAAAGGATTTTAATTCTTCTTCACCAGCTAAAGGAGGGTAAAAACTTGTTTCAATTCCAAAACGCGACAAAGTTTTAAGAGCAAAGCGCCGTGTAGGACCATAAACAGAGTCAGGCAAAAGCAGATGATCACCTGATTTTAAAAAAGCTTGCAACGCAAATGTGCAGGCCAATAAGCCTGAACCCACTATTTGCGCATGCTGCCCCCCTTCTATGGCTGCTATAAGTGCCTCTAACGAAAACTGAGTATCATTACCCATGGCTCCATATGTCAGCTCATGGTTATAGCGCTTTTCATCATTACTATTTAAATCTTTAACGGTCGGAAAAAGCACCGTCGATCCACGCGTAACAGGACCATTGACGAAAACACCTTCTGATGGCGGTTTGGGCCGGGCTGAATGAGTTAGCAGGGTCGAAAGACGGGACCACCCTGTATTGTCCAATTTTTTGCCATTTTTCTGCGTCATAGAAGAGTTCTCTTTCTAATTTTAAATTTATTCGCAAAATTCTGAAAGAATTTAACCTTTATCTGCCTTTTTATTACGCATAGTAGATTTTATGTTTAATGAATATATTCCCTCTCCCGCCTCTTTGCAGTCTCTCACTTTAGTGAGCTGGAACCTGTTGCATGAACAGGGAGCAACGATAGAGGATATTATTCTTTTAATCCGCATTACAAAACCAGACATAGTTTTACTACAGGAAGTGAAATTTGGCGTTGATCAACTTCCGGGTCTTATTGGTGGATATTATCACCGGTCTGTTCTGCCCGGGCGCCCCCATGGCACGGCTTGCTGGAGCCGCATTCCGTTTGAAACACCTACCTTATTACCGTTACAACCAGGCATATGTGCTCTTCGATCAGCTCAAATTTTAACTTTTGAAACTGGTTTTGGAATGTTTTCAATCGCGAATGTCCATCTCTCTCATGGACCAATGCTAAATCGTCGACAATTACGCCTTATACGTAGCCATTTAACTGAACGTGCGATCATTATAGGTGATTTTAATATTGTCGGTCCTCCCTTGCTTAAAGGCTTTCGCGATATTGGACCGAGAGAGAAAACTCATCTAATGCTCAACCGTATTCCTTTACGCCTTGATCGTTGCCTAGCACGCGGCTTTAGACGCTTAAAAGCCAGGGCTCTCCCTCGCTTAAGCTCTGACCACCGGCCTATAACACTCACATTAGAACCAGAAACTTTACCAGTTACAGATAAAGCGTAAATAATCTGAAGCTTAATCATTGCCTGGCACGCGGTTTTAGACGCTTAAAAGCCAGGGCTCTCCCTCGCCTAAGCTCTGACCACCGACCTATAACACTCACATTAGAGCCGGAAACTTTACCGGTTACAGATAAGGTGTAAATAATCTTAATACGGCATTACGCAGCCTTACCGGCAATGACCAGGCTTGATAATCTTCTTTGGTAAGTTTTTCACTGCAATGACGTTTTATAAAGCCTTCTAAATGTGAAGCCGTAATAAAATCATGAATCTCAACATTAATTTCAAAATTCAGTCTTAAAGACCGTCTATCAAGATTAGAACTTCCAACAAAGCTCCAATTTCTATCCACAACCATTAGCTTAGAATGGTTAAATGGTGGGCCTCCAAGCCAAATATGGCACCCAACATCTATGAGACGTGGTAAGCAGGCATTACGGGCATAATCAGTAAATTTATGATTACTCTCTTTGGGAACTAGTATATTGACCTCAACCCCTCTTAAGGCGGCCAGGCCAAGCTCAGTTGCAAAGCGATTATCCGGAATGAAATAAGGAGACATAAACCATACTTCTTTTTTGGCCAAAATTATGGCCTGAAGCATGGCATATTCAATTTTTTCCATATCAGCGTCAGGACCAGACGTCACAATACGCGCTGGCACATTGCCAATAGGAACTGGTTGAGGAAAATAACGAGGACCGGTAAGAACCTCATTAGTTGTAAAGGCCCAGTCTTTCACAAAAGCCTCTGTTAATTGTGTAATAACAGGTCCTTCAAAGCGAAAATGCGTATCAGCGACAGGTTGATGAGTGGTCACACGCAAAAGGTTTTCGGCGCCTATATTGAGGCCCCCAAGAAAGCCAATTTTGCCGTCAATAACAAGAATTTTTCTGTGATTTCTTAGATTAATAAAAGGCATTCTCCAAGGCAAAAAAGAATGCATAAAACGTGCACATTTTATGTTTTTCTCGTCCAAAGAACGGAGAATATCACTATAAATATAGCCGCTACCAATACCATCAACTAAGACACGGACCTCAACCCCACGGTTTTTGGCCTCAGATAAAACCTCTACAAATTTTTCACCAATAATATCATGTCTGAAAATATATGAGCATAAAAGCACTGAATGCTGAGCCTGGCTTATCGCCTCCAGCATAACTGGGTAGGCATTATCACCATCATGAAGACAGCGTACAATATTGCCCCCAAAAGCGGGTGACCTGTCAAACGGTCAAGCATTTTAACCAATGGAAGAAACTGGCCCTTTACCTCGTGACGCAGCTCTTTGAGGGGGAGATAATGTTCGGTGCCCTCTTCATCCATCATTTTTTGGGCACGACGATGGACACGATTAATTCCGAACATGAGATAAAGTACGGACCCAAAAAGAGGCATCAGCCAACAGACGCCGATCCACCCCGCACATGAGGCTGTGTCTCTTTTCGTTAAAAGGATATGAATCGTAACGCTAATAGAACATATTAGGCTTATGACCCCGTAGCAAATCGTTAATAGCGTTATATGATTCATGCTTCTGCCTAAAGGCTAATAAAACCCTTTTTTATTTTCTTAACATCCATTGGGGTGCTAACCGTCCCTTGGCACCACGACGAGATAAATAACCTGACAAATCACTTGCAGGTCTAACGCGTTGCCCCTCTTTCCAAATAAGTCCTTCATCAAGTGAAAAAATACGAATAATCTTGAGAGGGCTATCTTCCATTTTTTGCAGGGAGACACCCCTGCCTTTTGTCATTTCAGGCACTTGCTCAAGCGGGAATATAAGAGCGTGCTTATTTTCGCTTAAACATAAAATATGGCTTCCGTCACATTTAATACAACTTACCAGCTCTTCTCCTTCAGAGAGGTTAAAAACCTGGCGTCCTGTTCTTTTTTCAGCAGCCAAATTTTTGGTCGAAACAATCATGCCGCGGCCTCGTGCTGTGGCGAGCAGCCATTTTTCTTCTTCCTGTCCCAAAACAAATAAGGCCAGAGGCTGATCATCCTGCGCCATATCACATAAAGTTCGAACAGCCTGCCCAAATCCTCTTCCTCCCGGAAGGTCGGATACCTTTAATGTGAATGCTCTTCCTGCCTGTCCTACCAAGCATAATTTATCAGTGCTTTGGCACTCCAGGGTAAAACCTGCTTCGTCTCCCTCTTTAAAACGATGAGTAGCGGGGTCAATGCCATGACCCTTAATTGTTCTAACCCACCCTTCTTTCGACAAAAGAACCGTCACGGGTTCACGCTCAGTTTCTAAAATCAACGATGTGTCAATCTCTGCAGGCGGCTCAGAAATAATTGTACGACGTGAACCGTAAGTTCCTTTTGAAAAACGTTCTTCCAAAATCTTCAGCGTTCCAGAGATTTTTTTCCAGCGTCGTTTTTCTGATCCCAATAATTTTTCGAGCGAAGCTTGTTCTTTGGCAAGACTATCTCTTTCCCGCTTAATTTCCAGTTCTTCCAATCTTCTTAGTGAGCGCAAACGCATATTAAGAATGTAATCTGCCTGCAACTCAGTAAGATCAAATGCTACCATAAGCGCTTTTTTGGGCTCATCCTCTTCGCGAACGATACGAATAACTTCATCAAGATTTAAATAAACCAGCAAAAAGCCATCTAAAATTTCACAACGCTTTAATACAGCATCTAGCCTATGTTGCGATCTACGGACAAACACGACATGAATATGATCTAACCACGCCTTTAAAACGTCTTTAAGCGACATGACCCCCGGCACACGGTCATGATTAAGGACGTTCATATTTAAACTAAAACGGGTTTCAAGTGCTGTGTTACGGAAGAGTGTTTCCATTAGCACTTCGGCATCACATTGGCGCGTTTTTGGCTCTAAAACCAAACGAATATCTGTTGTACTTTCATCTCGCACGTCACCAAGAAGCGGAAGTTTCTTCTGCTCCATTAATGCTGCAATCTGTTCAATTAACTTTGATTTCTGAACTTGGTATGGAATTTCGGTAACGATAATGCACCATGTACCGTTACGATTTTTTTCAACACCCCATTTTGCCCGCGTACGAAAAGAACCTCTTCCTGTTTCGTAAGCTTGAAGAACAGCCTCCCGGCTTTCAACCAAGGTTCCGCCAGTAGGAAAATCTGGCCCTGGTATAACATCCAAAAGCTCTTGAATTGAAATTTCAGGCCTTTCAATTAGAAGGCAGGCAGCGCGGTAAATTTCAGCCGCATTATGAGGGGGAATGCTTGTTGCCATGCCAACGGCAATACCTGCCGCGCCGTTAGCTAAAAGATTGGGAAAGAACCCAGGCAAAACAACAGGTTCATGATCTTCATTATCATAAGTGGGTCGGAAATCGACAGCATCATCGTTAATGCCATCTAACATAACCTTAGCCACTTCGGTCATGCGGCTTTCTGTATAACGCATAGCCGCCGCGCCATCGCCATCAACTGAACCGAAATTACCCTGCCCCTCAACCAGGGGGTAACGCGCGGCAAAGTCCTGGGCCAAGCGAACCAAAGCATCATAGACTGAAGCATCACCATGAGGATGATATTTACCAATAACATCACCCACGACACGGGCACATTTTTTAAAACCAGAACTTGGATCAAGCTTAAGTTGCTGCATGGCGTAAAGCAAACGCCGATGTACTGGCTTTAAACCATCACGCACATCTGGCAAAGAACGTGACATGATTGTTGATAACGCATAGGCTACATAACGCTCGCTCAGAGCCTCTGCTAAGCGCGTATCTTCAATGTGGCCTGCATGATCCATTCTCGTTTTCCGCTTTTATTTAGATTATGTAACACAAGTAAATTAGTCTTTAAGTACGGTGAGGTCTATCATTAACACTAAAAGAGGCTTTCCATAATTTTGTTTTGTACAAAAGTCCGTTTTTTTATGTCAATGAGATGAGGGAATATAGCAAAAGCTATACTCCCCCTAAATTTTCCAGGTAATATTATTTTTTAAATAACGACGTCATTAAGAGGCGGCTCTTGAGTCACTAACGGACTATCACCATGATGAGAAATTTTATCACCAGAATTTAAGGTAAGATTTAATCCGTCTATTTGCATGCCTTCATAATATAAATTTTTAACCTTTAATAAATTAATTTCTTTATTTCGTAAAAATGCTCTGACTATTTCATAAACAGAGCTTACAGCAACTTCTTCAACGTGACTAATTTTTGTATTCAAACCGAAAACTTCCTGAGGCGTTACAACCTTTCCCTTTGTCCCTGCCGGGAAAGTCGCTATTTCTTTCGCAGTCAGAGCGTTACCTGTTGTCACTTCGTCTGTTTCTGAAATAATAGAAAGATAACGAACAGGATCAGGAAATGGTGCAGAGTTAATTTCTTTAAGGAAATTTGAGCCAGCAATAACCTGAAGATCGGCTGGTGTAGCTGGTTTGCCAGGATATAAATTTGCTACACCTGCATAAACAGCTCCAATACTACAAAAACTAGTTACATGCTTAGACATAAAGCTAGGACGGTAATGAAAAGCCCACGCAGCTGATATGTTTCCCATACTATGGGCCACAATATGAATATGATGTGCTGGAAATTTCCGACGCAAAATATAAATTGCAGCGGCTACATATTTGCCTGATATATTTAAATCAGCTGTATTAGAGTGAGGTAATGTTAATGCAACAGGATAAAATCCATCGCGGGGCATTGAATTAAAATAAGACCAGGACCACACTCCAAATCCAGTATTATTTTTCCCGTGTAATAAAAGAACAATATCTTTTACTTTATCTGCAACAGGTCTATCAGCGTAATACCAAAGTGAATTTTCAACTACTTCAATAGAAGGGCTTGAAAAACATAGTTCTTCTTCATATGACATAATATAAATCTCGCATAAATATAAATAGATAAATAAATATAAAATAAATCAGCAAGAGATAGCCTCTTGCTTCAATGCAAGATGTGTTGCAGTTCGTTAAATTACAAGTTGTTTCAAGAAATATTTTACGATAATTTTTCAAGTAATCTTTTTCTGGCAGCAGGTAAATCTCTATGAAAAGAGCCAAATACTGCTTTTTCCAAAAAATGTGTTGTTATTAAAAGTCCTTGTTTCCATTGCTCCAACGTTCCGCTTTCATGATCATTTAGCAAAAAAGAAGGTAGAATAAACAACCTACTTTTCCACTCTCCCGCTCCTTCCTCACTTACAGCCTTACCTGTTCTGGGAGACAGGAATTTAAGATCTGTTTTACGTCCAGTTACAGTGCATTGCGTTAAATCAAGACCATAACCTAATTGCTCTAAAAGAAGCACTTCCCATCTTATGTAATCAGCAAATGGAGGTTCATTCGGAAAGACTGCCATAGCATTAAATAAACGTACTAAATGATTGAACAAATCTGGATAAGGCTCTTTATCTGGCAAGGTGCTTACGAGCAAAGCACAAGAGCTTGTCATTAATGCCAGAGATAAAGGAAAATCTAGCAAACGGGCAGCAATTATTTTTACGGGTTCTGCGGTGAAATTCCCTAATTGTTCAGCCAGGCGGGCTTTCCAGCGCACCATAATAATATTACCAACCTGCCATATTGAACGGTGGCGAGAAGAATTACCGCCTTTGACCATACCGCGCGACACACCGTGAGTCTGGGTAAAAACCGTTACAATAAGGCTCGTTTCACCTTGTAATTCAGAGCGCAAAATAATTGCGGGAGCTTCCCACTCCATAATTTATTCCTCACCAAACAAAAAAGGCCCCCACTATTTCATGGGAGCCTTTTAAGAAGGTCAAGAAAAACTTAGTTTCCAGCAGCTTTTGCTACTTCAGCAGCAAAGTCACTTTCTTCTTTTTCAATACCTTCACCAAGGTGGAAGCGTTCAAAGGCAACTAATTTTGCCCCTGCTTTTTCTACAACCTTTTTCACACGGCTTTCACCGTCATGTACCCATACCTGCTCAAGAAGAACAACTTCTTCATAGAATTTGCGGATACGGCCTTCGACCATTTTTTCAATGATTGCTTCAGGCTTGCCAGAAGCACGTGACTGCTCAGCAACAACTGTGCGTTCACGCTCCAAGGCATCGGCGTCAACACTGACGATATCTAAAGCTGACGGACGTGTAGCTGCAACATGCATACCAACCTGGCGGCCCAGTGTTTGAATAGCTTCTGACTCTGAAGGCGCTTCAAGAGCAGCAAGCACACCAATACGACCAATACCAGGGCGCAAAGCACCATGAACGTAGCTGGCAACAACACCAGATGGAACAGTCAGAACAGCGGCACGCCGCAATGTCATGTTCTCACCAATTGTAGCAATAAGGTGTGTTAATTCATCTGCAACTGTACGACCAGAAGGCAATTTAGCTGCTTTAATCGCCTCAACATCATCGCCAACTTCCAAAGCAACGTGAGCGATTTGCTCTACAGCATTCTGGAAAGCTTCGTTACGGGCAACAAAGTCTGTCTCAGCGTTGACTTCAACCATCGCTGCTTTGTTTTTGCCAGACGCAACACCAACAAGACCTTCAGCAGCAACACGACCGGATTTTTTAGCTGCCTGAGAAAGACCTTTTTTACGAAGCCAATCAACAGCGGCTTCAATATCACCATTTGCTTCTGTTAGGGCTTTTTTGCAGTCCATCATGCCTGCCCCTGTTGCCTCGCGAAGCTCGCGTACTAGGGCTGCTGTGATCTGAGCCATATCATCACCTTTTATGTAAAAATCCATGCAACCAACTAAATAATAGCCGGTTGCATGGTTTCAGTCTTTTGAATGTACTTTTTTACAAAAGCACGTAAAGCATGTTTCTGCTATTTAGCTTGCAGGAGCTTCTTCGGTAGCAGCGGTGCTTTCAGCAACAACAGCCTCGATTGGAAGCTCTTCAGAAGCGCCAATATCCTGACCAGAAGCAGCTAATTCAGCAGAAATACCGTCAAGCACAGCACCAGCAACTAGATCGCAATAAAGGGTAATAGCGCGGATAGCATCATCATTGCCTGGAACAGGGAAGTTAACACCCTTTGGATCTGAGTTACTATCAAGGACAGCAACAACAGGAATGCCAAGCTTGTTTGCTTCTTCAACAGCCAATTTTTCTTTATTGGTATCGATAACAAAAAGAAGGTCAGGCAAACCGCCCATGTCTTTAATACCACCGAGTGAACGCTCTAATTTTTCGCGATCACGTGTAATATCAAGGATTTCTTTTTTTGTCAGACCAGATGTGTCACCAGAAAGCATTTCATCAATAGCGCGAAGGCGTTTGATGGAGCCGGTGATGGTCTTCCAGTTTGTCAGCATCCCACCGAGCCAACGATGGTTGACATAGTACTGGCCACAACGTTGTGCAGCTTCTGCAATATGCTCGGATGCAGCACGTTTTGTGCCAACAAACAATACACGACCACCTGAAGCAACAGTATCACGAACCTGCTTTAAAGCGCGGTCTAACAAAGGTACTGTTTGCTGAAGGTCAATAATATGAACCTGGTTACGCACACCAAAAAGATAAGGCGCCATTGCTGGGTTCCAGCGGCGCGTGTGGTGACCAAAATGCACACCAGCTTCTAATAACTGACGCATTGTAAAATTAGGCATTGCCATAATAAGCAACCTCTTCTCTGGTTAATCCTCCGCATAGTTTGGCCCTATATGGACACCAGAATATCTGGACTATGCGTGTGAAATACTCACCTCTTATGAGGTAAGCGGCTCTTCCTAGCTTTTTATAGTGGAAAAAACAAGCTCTCTTTAACTTAATTCAAGCAAAAATTCAGCCATTCTTTTTCGAGCTTTAGTGGCATCTTGCCCTAATTTAATCAAAGTGCCTAGCTGAGAGGGTTTACGGCAAAGAGAAGCCAATAAACCAGGAATATAAATCTCTCCCTCTTTCAGTCCCTCCGAAGCAGCAGGAGGCAAATCCTGAGCAGCATCATCACATATGACACGCAAAACCGCAAAAGGAAGACCGGACTGGGCGACTATACCACTTTCCATATCTACAGCAGAACAACCAGTTTGCTCATGAAGGCTTTTTTTCTCTGCCGCTGTTTCGATTATTTTAGGGCTATGAAGAATTCCTCCATTTAAGCTATTTTCATTACTAAAGCGCGCTTTCATTTTTGGTGTGCAGTAAAAAGCCTGACCTTTGTGCCAAACATGATCTGGCACAATGATTGTACCTGGTGGCAAGGAAGGATCCAAACCACCAGCACACCCAAAAGAAAGCAGTTCAGTAACGCCATAGTTTAAAAGAGTCTGTAAGGCTTTTTTAGCACCTTCCTCATCTGCCAAACTCATGACGATGAGTGCGTCAGGAAAAGCCTTAACAGCGAGTTTTGCCTCTTCTCTTAAACCCGTAAGAATACCAAGCATTAGAACCCGAACTCTACACGACCAGAGTTGCTCGATTCCAAATTGCGATAGCGTGAAAGAGCCGTGAGCGGAAAGAATTGCTTATAGCCATGATAACGCAGATAGAAAACCTTAGGAAATCCAACCGCATTATATGGATTTTCGTTCCATTCTCCTTTTTCATCCTGCTCTTTAGTCAGATAAGCTATGCCACGTTTAACTGCCTCAGTGTCTCGACGGCCAACAGCCATGAGCGCTAAAACTGCCCATGCTGTCTGAGTTGGAAGACTTTGTTTATAGACGCCCTGCGCAGCACCTTCATAGCTGGCACAATCTTCTCCCCAACCACCATCTTCACGCTGAACAGATTCGAGCCACTCTACAGCCCGAAGAATTGTAGGATCCTGATGGTCGACGCCGGCAATATTTAGGGCACATAAAGCAGACCATGTGCCATAAATGTAATTTGTGCCCCAACGTCCAAACCAGCTTCCGCTTGGTTCCTGCTCCTTACGTATATAGGTAATGGCCTTTTCAATAACGGCACGATCTTCAGGATGACCTAATTGCGAAAGAAACGAAACGCAACGAGCTGAAACATCTACAGTTGGTGGATCAAGTAAGGCACCGTGATCAGCAAAGGGGATTTGATTTAGAAAATCCAGGTCATTATCGATATCGAAAGCGCCCCAACCGCCATTGGTGCTTTGCATGCCAATGATCCATTCCCGTGCCCGCTCAATGGCTTCTTTATTTTCTTCAGGATCAAGACGATGAAGTAGCATGCCAACAACGGCAGTATCATCAACATCAGGGTAATAGTCATTTTCATATTGAAATGCCCATCCCCCTGGACGTAAATGAGGTGTGTTAATGGCCCAATCACCCTTTACATCCAAAATCTGCCGATCTCTTAGCCAGGAAGCACTTTTCTTTAAATTTTTAAAGGTTTCCTCACGTTCAACAGCTTTAGGGCCTGTTGCCGCTTCTAACATGGCTAAACCAGACAAGCCTGTATCCCACACGGGAGACACGCAGGGTTGGCAATAAATTTCACCATTTTTTTCTATAAGAAGATCTTGAATAGACTGCCAAGCTTGCACAACTTTAGGATCATTATCTGAAACGCCGAGTATGCGATACATCATCACAACATTGGCCATAGCAGGATAAATTGCCCCTAAACCACCAGCACTTAAGCGCTCTTCAATAAAAGCAATCGCTTTTTTGATCGCCTTTTTACGAGTTTTTTTAGGAAAATGAGGCTCAATTTTACGTAACACTGAGTCCAAATATTTAAAAAACCGTCCCCAATGAGAGCGGTAAGGTCCCCTGATCCAATCTTTAACCTGTGCTGGCGGTGTAACGAATAATTCTGGCACATGAATATTTTTAGGATTTTTTGCTAAAGGCTTATAAGCACCAAGCACAAGTAAGGGAGCAATGACCGTACGCGACCAGTAAGACATGTTCCATAAGGAAACATAGGCTTTACGCGACAGTAACATAAGTTCAACAGGCATGACCGGAACGGCATCCCAGGGAACTTCTCCAAATAAAGCAAGCTGAATCCGTGTAAAAACATTTGTTCTTTCAGCACCACCACGTGCTAAAATAGCTTTGCGAGCGCGTCTCATATGAGGCGCCTCAGGGTCATCCCCAATTGCTTTTAGGGCAAAATAGGCCTTTACCGTGGCAGAGATATCAAAATCCCCATCATGATAAAGAGGCCAACCGCCGTGACTACCCTGTATTCTTCTTAGATAAACACCAATTTTCTTTTGCTTTTCTGGATCAATCCGATCCAGAAAATGCTCCAAAAGAACATATTCAGCAGGGATTGTCGCATCTGCTTCCAGTTCAAAAACCCAGTGACCATCTTCGTGCTGACGGTTACTTAAGGCGCCGTGAGCACTTTTGATCGCGCGGTCGACGACATTACCTAGGTCACCTGGATAAGACATGGTCTCACTCACTGATCTCTCCTTAGTCATCTCACACTTCGCTGATTTATGATCATTAATGCCGCTATTGAGAAAATATTTTTCACGGCGTCAAGAGCGTTTTAGAGCTGAACGAAAACCAAGGGCTGCCACAGCCTCTAATCCTGACTGGATGGCACCTTCAATTGTAGAGGGAAAACCGGTATCGGTCCAATCTCCTGCCAATGCCAAGTTCTCACTTGATGTTTTGGCTCCTGGCCGGCGTTTATTTTGCTCAGGCGTCGCTGCAAATGTGGCCCGTTTTTCTCTTATAAACCTACTGGCAGGCGTTGTTAGCGGTAAAGATCCTTCAATTACAGCTCCCAGAGCCTGAGAAATCTCTTCCCAAATCATATCAAGCATAGTTTCATTTGAATATTCTGAATAACGATTAGCAGCACTTACAGTGACTGATAGAACATTGTCATGTAAAAACACCCACTCAGCCATCCCGCCGACAAGACCAATAAAACCAGCCTTTCCAACATCACCTTTTGCCTTAATTTTATAAGGGAGGCGGTAATGAGCATTTGCGATGCTTTCAAAGGCATTAGGCACTTCAAGCTCAGGCAATAAGCTAGACGCGACCGGCGCAGGCACAGCCAGAATAACTGAATCTTCGGCCCCCAGTACAATTTCTCGGTCAAACGTTCTAAAGGATATTACTCTGCCATTTTCCCGCCTCAAAGCAGAGACACGTGTACCAAATAATATTCTGCTGTAGAATTTTTCCAGATAAGTTAGTGCCGGGTTTACAAATGACTCAGATAAACCATTTTTTGCTACCCACGGACAACAAGCCTGCCCACCCTGAGCTAAAGTCTTTTTAATAATATTTCCCAATAAAGCAGCACTAGCACTTTCCAGGTCAGTATTAAGTGCCGAAATTGCCAGAGGCGCTAAAAGACGACGCGTGAATTCACCTGAGCTCAAACACTCAGCCACGGTCATTTTGTCATTGGCCTTCATGAGGCGTCTTAAAGAAAGGACCTCTTTCAGATCCATTCCAGGCACACGCGACCGCCGGCTAAGCAGCCAAAATGGAATTTTTCCTTTTGAAAGACGCAGGCACCATCTTAAACCATCATCTAAATCATACCAAGGAAAGATGGGCTTTCCAGGGCCTTTAAGTGTATTTCTGGCACCAATAAGATCAAGGTAACGAAAGCTATAAGGGTTAGCAGATAACAGCATATGATTGCCGTTATCGATTGTGACTTCTAACGTGCGATCATAATAAGAACGGGCTCTACCGCCACAAACAGGGCCAGCTTCATATAAGGTGACTTGCGCTTGTGGGGCTAATTCGACAGCTGCCGACAGGCCGGCCAACCCTCCACCAATAATATGAACGTGGCTCACAATTAAATTCCAGCAAAGGCTATAGCTAAATGAACTTTTTTCTTTAGCTTGTTGATTTTCAACGAGGCTTCAGGGTTACGCCAACCTCTTTTCTCAAGCGCTGATAAGGTCACTTTATAAGAAGCCGCCATTAGCCGCGCTGGTCTAACTGTGTGAGCTGGACATTTTTTCATAATCATTTCAGCAGCTCGAAAATGGTCATGGGCCCTTGCAGCCAGAATCTGGCACACCCCTTCCAAACCTTGTGCATAACAGGCCTCGAAAGGATCAGCAGGGATATCAAACCGATCTAGTAATTCTTTTGGAAGATAGAGCCTTCCTCTACGTGCATCTTCAGAAATATCGCGCAAAATATTTGTAAGTTGCAGGGCACGACCTAAATGATGAGAAAGTATCTCTCCATATTTTTGAGGTGTACCAAATATTCTTACAGAAAGACGTCCAACAGCCGAGGCAACACGATCACAATATAAATCTAAAGTAACTTCATCAGGGGCAATGATGGGGCCGCGACAATCCATCAACATACCATCAATGACAGCACGGAAATCTTTTTCTTTTAAGTGAAAACGCTCAATCGCAGCCACTAAAACACGATCCAGGGCATCTGACGCTTTGCCTTGATAAATAGCCTCAAGCCGCCCAAACCACGCTTCTAATGCCTGAGCAGGATTTTTATCACCACTATCACCATCGGCTATATCGTCAACAATACGGCAAAAAGCATATATGGCAAACATAGCCTGGCGTCTCATCGGAGAAAGAATACGCATACCTTTCCCAAAAGACGTGCCTGAAGAAATAACAATATCTTCGACATGGGCTAGATCAGCAGGAGCACAAACTAACCCAAGAGCTTCCTTTTTATAACCAGGACTCATTGTTCTCTTCTTTCTCACCCCGTTTGAGCTAAACCGCTTTTGACATTCTATGCTATTTTTCAGTTTTAGCCCATCAACAAATTAGGAGATTGTTAAGCTGAGACCGAAAAATATTTTATTGATTTCAGCAAAGCATAAACACCATCTTTGCGCGTAAGAGCCACACGTTTTTCAATTGGATCATTATAGTGCAAATGGTTTGTTAACTGCACACATAAATTAACAATCACAGCTGCTTCAAGGCGCATACGTCTATCACGAATTAAGGAGGGCAGACGTTTCGCTTTTGTATTTAACCCATCAACTTTTGCCAACATGCGGTCAAAAACACGCCTGACTCCGGGTTTGGAACGAGCTAGTGTTAAATCTTTAAGTGTGACTTTTTCTTCATTCAGCCACTCAAGAGGAACGTAGCACCGATCTAACTTATTTAAATCAGACTGCACGTCCTGTAAGTGATTAATGATTTGCAATGAAGTACAGAGCGCATCTGAGGCCTCTAATGTTTCTTCACTCTCATGATGCAAGGCAAGCAAAAAGCGCCCTACCGGATTTGCTGAATAACGACAATAATGAAGCAGCTCATCCCAGCTTTGGTAACGGTTTTTTTCTGCATCCATTATAAAGGCTGTAATTAAATCTGAAGCCAAAGAAAGAGGCAGGTCTCTTGCCATAAGGCTCTGGCGCAGCTTAGCCGCAGACTGCGCATCAGCGCGGTTGGGTGCCTCCCTAAGGCCTAAAAGAACCTCTCTCAACGCGACAAGACGAGCCTTTTTTTCTTCAGACGTAAGAGACACGTTATCAACCATATCATCAGCGACACGAGCAAAATGATAATAGTGATGCACAATAGGACGGTGAATAGGCGCTATCAGAAAGGACCCTACTGGAAAGTTTTCATCCTTCATGCCTTTTGAGGAGGTAACATCTTCCTTACCCCAAACGCTATCATCAATTTTAACCATTATTTTTTCTTTCATATGAGCGACCCCGCCACGTCACTCCAGAACCGCGATAATGTTGCATAGCCGACCCAAGCGTTGCCAGCATGTAAAATGATGCAACAAATGGCAGAGGTAGCACTCGCCATATAGAGAGATTAAACCAACGAATAGTTGGTATAAAACTAGCACAACTTATAGCGTAAACCGTCCCCCCACCCAGCGGGTCTTTTTTTTGCCAAAAAAGAAGCACATAAGAGGGACGATCCAAATAAGAGACATACCCAAGATGGCTAATAAAAGGCGCAAGGGAGAAAATTGAAGTTGCACATAAGCATTACGTGCAATCATATGCCAAATATCGCCTAGCTTATTATATTCACGAACAGACCAGGCTTGTCGGCTCATGCCCAGATATAGGCGGCCACCGGCCTTTTTGACATAAGCACCTAATGTGCAGTCATCAATAAGCGCCTGACGTAGAGATTCAATACCACCTATGGCCTTTAACTTTTCACATCTAAGTAAAACAGTCCCGCCCGCCGCACCTGCTATAGATGACTGCTGATCGGCTATTTTACGAAAAGGATAAAGGAGTGCGAAAAAATATACAAAAGCTGGTACGAGCAATTTTTCCCAAAAGGCTGTGCAATTTAGCATTACCATTTCAGAAACTAAATCAAGATGGTTTTTCTCAGCCTTTGTAACAAGACTGGAAATATGATCCGGTGCATGTACAATATCTGCATCAGTCAAAAAAACAAAATCTTCATTTTCTATTATTTCAAAAGCTTTTTTCTGACCTTGATACACAGCCCAGAGTTTACCACTCCAACCATCAGGACGCTTAGCACCTTTTATAATCGTTAGGCGCTTCTGAGGATCAGGCACAACTTTAGCGATAGCTGATGTCGCATCTTCACTCTCATCATCGACAAGAATGATATTGTAAAAGCCTTTATAATCCTGATTTAACAAAGAATTCAAACAGGCTTCAATAGAACTCTCTTCATTTCTGGCTGGAATGATAATAGAAACTTTTGGTAATTTTTTTAATTTAAGCTGAGCATCCTCACCTTTGACTTTTTCAAGCCATGGCCCACTTACCCAGTAATAGCCGCGACAAAATATAAGGTATAACCACGTTATAAATGATATTAATGCAGCCATTACAGATTTCACTTTAGGATGATTAATTTTTCTTTTTAAACCAGGCAACTGCGTCCGCGACAGCTTCTTCCGCAGGTCTGGGCGTATAATTTAAGTCTTTTTTTGCCTTATCACTCGAAAAAAACATTAATTTTCGTGACATGGCCAGCATTTCTCTTGTGACACGTGGCTCAATTTTAAAAGCCCTTGCCAAACCTTCAGAAATAAGGGCAACTGGATAAAGAAGGGACTGATTTAATTTAATTTTTGGCGGGGCAATATCAGCTTCGCGACTAATCAAGGCAAAAAAATCGCCTAACATAAGATTATCACCGCCAAGAATATATTTTTCTCCTAATTTGCCTCTTTCCAAGGCAAGGACATGCCCCTCAGCAACGTCATCAACGTGAACGATATTTAACCCTGTATCAACATAAGCAGGCATTCTTTTTCTGACACAGTCCCAAATCATTTGCCCTGTAGGGGTAGGCTTAATATCACGAGGTCCAATTGGAGTTGAGGGATTAACAATAATAACAGGCAGCCCCTCTTCTTTGGCCATTTTTAGCACAAGCTGTTCGGCTCTATATTTAGACCGTTTATAAGCCCCAACAATTTGATCTTCTGTAACAGGGCTATCTTCATTAGCTGGAATACCATCATGAGCCGTAGCTAATGCAGCAACCGAAGAACAATAAACGATTTTTTCCACGCCTGCTTTCTGAGCCATAAGCATGAGCTGCTTTGTGCCTTCAACATTGGCACGCATCATCACGTCTGGATCAGGAACCCATAATCTATAATCAGCAGCAACATGAAAAAGATAACGAACACCTTTAAAGGCTTCGGTCAGTGTTGCGGGTTCTGATAAATCCCCTACAACAATTTCTGCCTCAAGATCGTTGATATTACTTCTATCAGAGGTCGAACGCACAAGTAATCGTAAATTATGGCCCCTGCCCCGCAAAACACGCGCTACGGCAGATCCTACAAACCCTGTTGCACCTGTAACGAGTGTTATATCAGAGGCCATTTTAATCTCATATCAAAATTAGTAATTTCCACCTGGTAGGGTATAATACGCTTATGCTCTCCTGTAAAATACAGCTTAATGCATTTAATGGTATTTACCTTCATCCACCTTAAATAGAGTGAAATGCTGATAAATTTATGGCTCTTAATGTTAAGAAAACCCTTCCATACCTTCTCACTTTTGCGGGAATTTTATTATTTACCTTTTTGAGCGCAAAAGCAGGTATCGACCCAGTTTATGTTGCACTTAAAAAAGTGGGATTATTGGGGTTTTTCGCTCTTGTAATCATTCAGCTTATCATTAACTTTGGCCTGGGCGTTTCCTGGAAGGCAAGCACACCCAAAATCGCCTTATCACGCCTGACCATGGCGCGCTTTGTAAGGGATGCTGCCTCTACCTGTTTACCATTTTCACAATTAGGCGGTATGTTAGCCGGACTTAAAGCAACAGTTTGCGAGCATCCTGCCAACCCTAAAAACAGGGTCAGCTGGGCAGAAGCCATAGCATCCAATATCATTGATATTACTAGCGAAACTTTAGGACAGATCGTCTTTATCATTTTAGCAATATTATGCCTTATTGGGCATCAGGACGCCGGTAAATTTATTATCCCCTTAATTGCTGGCATTCTTATACTTACTATTGGTATTTCAAGTTTTATTTGGTCGCAGCATAAAAGCGGCAATATTTTAGCAAAAATAGGCTATTTTTTATCTCGCCATATTGCCGCAAGCTGGCATGAAAGTTTCAAAAATAAATCCGACTCATTCCAAAACGCCCTTGATGACTTATGGAAACATCCTAAAAACATTGCTTATGGTGCTTTTATACATCTTATTTTTTGGCTGGGCAGTGCTGTTATTACCTGGGTCGGACTTCATTTTTTAGGAGCAAATATTTCTATTTTTAATGCGATAGCCATTGAAGGCGTCGTGTGCGGTATGATGACTGTAGGATTTTTAGTACCAGCAGCACTTGGCGTGCAGGAAGGAGCTTACATAGCTCTCGGCCTCGTTTTTGGTGTCAGCACTGATATTTCGTTTAGTTTGTCACTTTTAAGACGCGGCCGTGATATCGTTATTGGTGTGCCTGTACTTTTACTATGGCAAATTGCTGAAATAAGGCATATTCGCAATTTAAAAGAAACGTCACCTTCCAAATAAGGCTTATAAAAGCATGAATAAATCTCCAGTTTTTGAGAGTTTGGCAGTTGTAGGACCTGGTTTAATAGGTTCCTCACTTCTTCGTCGCTCTAAAGAAAATGGAGATATTGCCCGATATTTAATCGCTATTGACCATGATCCTTCAGTGGTCAAACGTGCAAAAGAGCTTGAGCTTGCCGATTTTTACACAACCGATCTTGCCGCGGGTGTAAAAAATGCTGATGCCGTAATACTTTGTACCCCTACTGGTTCAATTGAAACACTAGCATCAGATGCTCTAAAGCATATGCAACCAGGTAGCATCTTAAGCGACGTGGCGTCTGTTCGAGGAAAGTTAGGGCCGAAAATTTCTTCTTTATTGCCCAAGAACATTCATTACATACCGGCCCATCCTATGGCTGGCACAGAATTTTCAGGACCCGATGCGGGATTTTCTACCTTATTTGAAAATCGCTGGTGCTTGGTAGTTCCCCCCGAAAATTCATCAGAAAGTGCCATTTCTAAAATAGAACTCTTATGGCAAAAATGCGGTGCCAGAACACGGCGTATCACAGACGAATATCATGACCATGTGTGCGCTATGGTCAGTCATCTTCCTCACCTTCTTGCTTTTACAATTTGCGACACCGCCGACCGCCTTTCGAGTGATTTAAGAGCAGATGTTCTGGAATATGCTGCATCGGGTTTTCGCGATTTTACACGTATCGCAGCTTCAGATCCGATTATGTGGAGGGATATTTTCCTGGCAAATCGGGATGTAATTCTTGAAATCCTTGAGCGTTTTCAAAAAGAAACAGAAAAAATGGCTCAGGCTATTCGTGATGAAAAAAGCGAGGATATTACTGACCGTATCAAACGCGGCAGACGCATTAGACAAACTCTTATTGCCAATCATCAAGCTTAAGAAGCCAAAACAAAAAAGCCCGGCTATGATAGCCGGGCTTTTTCAAACAACATATTGCGCGTTAGATTTTAATAACGCGTAGTGTGTTTGTGCTACCTGCATGACCAAAAGGTAAACCAGCAAGCAAAATAACATGCTCGCCCTCTTTAGCCATATGGTTGTCTTTTACAATAGCTGCGGTTGGGCCGTCTAAATCTTCAATACCCATGGCTTCATCACTCATATTGATGACAACAGGATAAACACCCCAAACCAGGCCTAGACGACGTGCTACTGTTTCGTTTGTGAGAGAAACGACAGGGTTATGAGGCCGTTCGCGCGCCACTGTAATAACACCCCGACCACTTCTTGAATGAACAGCCAGAGCCGCTGCATTTAGGGAATGACCAACATCCCATGCTGCCTGTGCAAGGCTACCCTGAATGGTATGCTCTGTTTGTGGACGCATTTTATCCATACGGGCACGCCAATGTGGATCACGTTCAACACGAGAGACAATGCGCACCATCATTTCGACAGCTTCTTGCGGATAGCTGCCCGCTGCGCTTTCTGCTGAAAGCATAACAGCATCAGTTCCATCATACACGGCATTAGCAACATCGGAAACTTCTGCTCGTGTAGGTGTTGGGCTCTCAATCATGCTTTCAAGCATTTGAGTCGCAACAATCACAGGGCGCCCCTGACGGCGTGCTTCAGCTATAGCCCGTTTTTGCGTAACAGGTACTTCTTCGGCTGGAAGTTCTACACCAAGATCACCGCGAGCCACCATTAAAGCATCAGAGTGATGGATAATTTCTTCAAGGGCATCTACAGCTTGTGGCTTTTCAAGCTTCGTAACGATCCAGGCACGCCCTTTCGCAATTTCCTGCGCTTCTTTTACATCTTCTGGTTTTTGCACAAAAGAAAGAGCAACCAGATCAACACCTAAAGACAATGCATAATCAAAATCAGCACGGTCTTTTTCGGTTAGAGCAGGAATCGGGAGGATTACGTCAGGAACGTTAACACCTTTACGCTCTGATAATTTGCCTCCCACAAGGACTTCTGTTTCCAGAGAATCAATTGTTTTAGAGATGACTTTCAGAGCCAATTTACCATCGTCCAATAAAAGACGGTGATCGACATCTACTGCCTGAATAATTTCTGGGTGCGGCAGGCAAACACGGTTTTGATCTCCAGGAGTTCTGTCTAAATCTAGGCGAAAACGCTGACCCTGCTTAAGCATGATTGGCCCGGCAGCAAAAACACCAACGCGCAGCTTGGGACCCTGCAAATCAGCCAGGATAGCGATAGGGTGACCAACTACTTTTTCGGCCTCACGAATTGCTTTGTGACGAGCAGCGTGTTCTTCGTGCGATCCATGAGAAAAATTGAGCCTGAATACATTCACCCCAGCGCGCGCTAAAGTCAGAATCATTTCGGGCGAAGATGATGCCGGCCCCAGCGTTGCAACTATTTTAGTACGACGATGATGCATATTTTTAGTCATAAAATCCTCAATTTATTTAGCTAGGTTGTATAAATTCATTTGGTAACAGCCCCCAGATGAGACGCCGATCAAGCCAACCATCATAGTTACTTACAGAAACATGACACCATAGCGTACCTTGTGGACACTCAATAAGCCGGCCGACCGTACCTGGTTTTAAAATAGCTATTATCTTCTGACCTGTCCCAGTCGAATTCACAAGATAAATATCATGCTCATCTTTATGAGAAACGTCTTGCTCTGCAAGATATCCCACTATAAGCGGGTCAGCATGTTTTTGTTTTGCTCCGTTAAGTTCTCCTTTGAGCGCTTTTTCTGGCCCCATAACTACAAAGGTCCGGCTTCCACGAAGAGTGACCTGATGCACCCATCCTTTTTGCCCATCAGAGTCCTCAACAAGACGCCAGACCCCAAATTCTCTCTCTATTTTCACAGGAAGACCACGTCGATGATAAACCCAGTCTATGGGGTAACGTTCGCCCGGTCCTCTCCTCATATAAACACGGTCAGCCCTTAAAGAAGCAAAACGTGGAATTGGATACCCCGTTTCGGTTCCTTTTTCCAGTTCAGGCAAGGCTGGTTGTGCTTCTGCCTGCGCAGGTTTTTGAGCCACGGCCCCAGCGGCTACTGCGGCAGTTCCAGCAGTTATCGCAGCCGCTTTGGGGCCAGCAGAAACAGGCTGAGAATGCTTTTTCAAAACACGAATTTTTCTGTGTTTTTTCTTGTTTTTATGAGGTGTTATTTTCTTTGAACGTAGTTTTGCATGAGAGCTATGATGAGCGGTAACTGCATATGTCTCATAAGAACAACAAAGCATTACTGTCATTAAAAGCAGTATTGCCAATGAGACTAGCTTAACATGATGAAAATGCAGCAACTTCATATTGTTATCCCTGCCAAGGGTTAGCCTTTGGAGCAAGTTAAGTTTATTTTATTTTAGAAAAATTTTTTAGCAACAAGACATGAACTAAAAACACGCCTCCAAATGGTTAGGCTAACCTGTCTCTCTTATTAGATCAGGTAGGAGAAATAAATAGTTTAAAAATTACATTATAAACCATTAGACAAAACTGGTTATGTCAGTCATCATGCTTTTATCTTAAAAACAAAAAAACTTTTAATTTACTTAGATAATTTAAAATAGCAATATCCTACCTATAGGTTAACACTCTAATTTGGGAGAGACTCCTATGACTAATACTATGAAAGCAATGGTTTATCACGGTGCCAATGACCTCCGCTTTGAAGAGTGTCCTAAACCAAAAATTCTAAACCCCACTGATGCTATTATTAAATTAACCAAAACCACTATTTGTGGAACAGATTTAGGGATTCTAAAAGGCAAAAACCCCGAAATTGAGGAAACAGCTAAGAAAAAAGAAAAACACTTCTCTGGCCGTATTTTAGGACATGAAGGCATAGGGATTGTTGAAGAAGTTGGAGCCGCTGTCACCAACTTTAAAAAAGGCGATAAGGTTATTATTTCCTGCATTTCACGCTGCGGAACTTGTGAAAATTGTCAAAAACAGCTTTACGCTCACTGCTTAAATGGCGGCGGCTGGATTTTGGGCTATATGATAAACGGCACCCAGGCTGAATATGTCCGCACCCCATATGCCGATAATTCGCTTTATCTTCTTCCTGAGGGTTTAAATGAGGATGTAGCTGTCTTATTGTCAGATGCTCTACCCACTGCCCATGAAATTGGTGTTCAGTATGGTGACGTTAAGCCAGGTGACTCCGTAGCCATTATAGGGGCTGGCCCGGTTGGTATGGGGTGCTTACTTACAGCTCAGCTCTACTCCCCTTCTGAAATTATTTTGGTTGATGTAGATGATAACCGCCTCGCCATGGCCAGAGAAATGGGTGCCACCCAGGTTATTAATTCCGGCAAAGAAAATGCCGTAGAAAAAATTCGCGAACTTACTAATGGCCGCGGCGTTGATTGTGCCATTGAAGCTGTTGGTATTGAAGCTACATGGGATGTTTGCCAGAAAATTGTAAAAGAAGGCGGGCATCTTGCCAATGTTGGTGTTCACGGGAAATCAGTTAATTTCTCACTCGAAAAACTCTGGATCAAAAACCTGACCATCACCACAGGCCTCGTTAATGCCAATACTACCGGTATGTTAATGAAAACATGCTGCTCAGGCACCCTCCCCATGGACAAACTCGCCACTCATCATTTCAAATTTGATGAATTGCCCAAAGCTTATGATGTCTTCAAACACGCAGCAGATGAAAAAGCAATGAAGGTCATTATTAACTTGTGATGGGTTGTTATTATAACGTGCAGTAATGCCCTTACAAATAAAAAAGCCTGTGTTTTGCTAACACAGGCTTTTTTATTATTTTCAGATAGTTGCTATCTTATTCCCACTCGATCGTACCAGGTGGTTTGGAGGTAATGTCATATGTAACGCGGTTAATGCCGCGGACTTCATTGACAATGCGGCCTGATACGCGGTTTAGAAATTCGAAACTGAAAGGATAGACTTCGGCGGTCATGCCATCTGTGCTTGTAACGGCACGTAGCGCACAAGCCTGGTCGTAAGTACGGCCATCGCCCATGACACCAACAGTTCTAACGGGTAGAAGAACTGCGAAGGCCTGCCAGATTTCATTATAAAGCCCTGCTGATCTAATTTCTTCGAGATAGATCGCGTCAGCTTTGCGTAAAATATCAAGCTTTTCGCGTGTGATATCGCCAGGAATACGAATCGCAAGTCCTGGACCCGGGAATGGGTGACGGCCAACAATCACTTCTGGAATACCAAGCTCCCGGCCAAGGGCACGGACTTCATCTTTAAATAACTCACGAAGAGGCTCAACGAGCTTCATATTCATGCGTTCTGGCAAGCCACCAACATTATGATGTGACTTGATTGTAACAGAAGGCCCACCTGTAAAGCTCACACTTTCAATGACGTCAGGATAAAGTGTGCCTTGTGCCAAAAACTGAGCGCCGCCAAGCTTAAGAGCTTCTTCTTCAAAGACTTCAACAAATAGGCGGCCAATTGTTTTGCGTTTGATCTCAGGATCAGTAACGCCAGCTAACTCACCTAAAAAGAGATCAGAAGCGTCACGATGAACTAATTTGATATTAAATTCATCACGGAATGTGCGTACAACTTCATCGGCTTCTCCAGAGCGTAAAATACCTGGATCAACGAAAATACATGTAAGCTGATCGCCAATTGCTTCATGTATTAATTTCGCTGCAACAGAGCTATCTACCCCACCGGACAGGCCACAAATAACTTTGCCATCACCGACCTGCTCACGAATCCGCTCTATTTCGAGATCACGAAAGCCTGCCATTGTCCAGGATCCTGAACAACCAGCAACATCATGGGTAAAATTGCGAATCAAGGCAGCACCATGAGGGGTATGAACCACTTCTGGGTGAAACTGAACCCCGTATATTTTGCGCGACTCATCAGCAATAATCGCAAAAGGTGCCCCTTCAGAATAAGCAACAGCCTTAAAGCCTGGAGGTAGTGATGTCACACGGTCACCGTGGCTCATCCAAACTTGCTCGCGGTTGCCTACGGCCCATAAACCATGAAAAAGGGAGCATTCTTCCGCAACGGTGATAAAAGCCCGGCCAAATTCGCGGTGTTCGTGCGTTTCTACTTTACCACCGAGCTTTTGACATAGTGCTTGCTGGCCATAGCAAATGCCCAAGATAGGACGGTTTAAGGCAAAAACAGCCGAAGGGATTTGCGGCGCTTTTTCATCATGCACGCTGGCAGGGCTGCCTGATAAAATGATACCGCGGGGATTGAATGCCTTGATTTTTTCATCATTCGCCGTGAAGGGCCATATTTCACAATAAACGCCACTTTCACGCACGCGACGCGCAATGAGCTGCGTTACCTGACTTCCAAAGTCAAGTATAAGGATTCTATCCTCATGAAGAGTTTCATCAAGATGGTGAAGGTTTTCTGCGCTTTTTTGCGTCAAGGTTCTGACCTCGCCTCTGGGATATGGCTTAATTCTTTACGGATATGGCTTATTTATAATGCCTGAAAACTAAAACGTCATCCTTTTGTGATAACTATTAAAAAGTTTCTTTGAGCATTCTCTCAACTTACAGGATTAGTCATGCGCTTTTCGTTTTTTTGTTTTTCCGCAATCGGAATGACATTTCTAGCCGGCTGTGCCGCTACCGACCCCGCTCAAAATGC
Source organism: Aristophania vespae (assembly GCF_009906835.1). Taxonomy (NCBI): domain Bacteria; kingdom Pseudomonadati; phylum Pseudomonadota; class Alphaproteobacteria; order Acetobacterales; family Acetobacteraceae; genus Aristophania; species Aristophania vespae. Next base: position 733,953 of record NZ_CP047652.1, on the reverse strand, counting down.
CTACGGGACCTGGACAGGCAAACTTGTTACCGAAGAAGGATCATGCCCCAAGGATGATCTCTCCATGCTGAAAGTAAGAGGAGATCATCTCATTTTTAACCCTGGCATGGGTCCTAAAGTTTTAAGAGGACATTACAAAAAAGGGTCTCAGAATTTTCATGCTGAACTTAATGAAAAGAGCATGAATAACTCGGTTTATCGTCAGGTTTTTGATGCCTACCCTGTTGGACAGGCTATTGGCGGCACCTATGCATCTCCCCGTTGTCGCGCCCGTGTTACATTGATACGTCGATAAAAAATTAAAAACTTTTATTAAAGGGGTTGCACAGTCTTTGAATTGAAGCTAGAAAGCGCCCCACAACGCACCCGTAGCTCAACTGGATAGAGCACCAGACTACGAATCTGGGGGTTAGAGGTTCGAGTCCTTTCGGGTGCACCATAATATAAAGCATGTTTTCATGCCTGGCACCCGTAGCTCAACTGGATAGAGCACCAGACTACGAATCTGGGGGTTAGAGGTTCGAGTCCTTTCGGGTGCACCATTCTCTATTCAAAACTATTAAATTTAAGGTATTATGTGTTAGTGCCTTAATATGAAGTGACATTTTTTGTGTCACAATAAGCGTAAAATATTTGTTATGTCTCTTCCCTTTAAAGAATGATAAAGAGACTTTTATGCCAAATATGCTACCGCAAGATATTAATCATAAAAGATTACTGATTCTCACATTTATTCTTTTTATATGCTATTTATATGTGGGCATATCGCTTTCAGTTACACCTCTTTTTGTAGCTCACACGTTAAAATTAAATAATGTTTGGGCAGGTTTGAGCGTTGGAAGCGCCTTTCTTGTTACAATCCTTACACGCGGCTTAGCAGGAAGTTTTTCTGATCAACAAGGCGCAAAATTATCAGTCAGTCGCGGGCTCTGTCTTTATTTATTGGGTGCTACTTTTTCTTTTTGCTCTGGGCTCGTCACTAACGATCCATGGCTTGCTTATACCATTCTAATCGTTGGGCGCATTGTTCTGGGTATTGGCGAAAGCTTTGTAATGGTCGGCATTATAGGCTGGTGTATTGGCTTTGTCGGGCCTGAGCGTTCGGGCAAAGCTATGGCCTTAGTCGGAGTAGCCATGTATGGCGCTCTTGCCATAGGAGGACCATTAGGAATTTACCTATTTAACCATGTCCAATTTTCCGGAGCCATGTTGATCAGCCTCATTCTGCCTAGCCTAGGCTTAATGGCAATCTGGCCTATTCCACCTGTACCTGCCCACCCTGATTTAAAAAGACCATCATTTTTTACAATCATAACGCAAATCTGGCCTTATGGGACTATTGTGTGCCTTCAGGGGATAGGGTTTGCTGTTATTGGTGCTTTTTTCTCTCTTTACTTTCATGCCAATCACTGGCCTCACTCAGGGCTGGGACTTACATTTTTTGGTGTAGGATTTGTGCTAGTTCGTATGCTCTGTGGCAATTTACCCGACCGTATTGGGGTTTGTCTGTAACGATCGGTTCACTCCTTATAGAAGCGCTAGGTCAAACCCTGATTTGGGATGCTTCAAACCCTTATATTGCCCTGGCCGGGACCTTTTTTACCGGGCTAGGCTGCTCGATGGTATTTCCAGGAATGGGACGCGAAGTCGTACGTATTGTTGCACCTCATCTTCGAGGGACTGCATTAGGTGGTTTTTCAGCTTTTCAAGATTTGGCTTATGGTTTTACCGGCCCAGTTGCAGGGTTAGTGGCTGACATACTCGGATATAAAACTATTTTTCTTTTAGGAGCTGCAACATCAATATTAGGTTTTGGTCTTGCTGTTATATTGCGGTTTAACAAGCATAAACATCCTGCATAATCACTGCACCATTCATTAGACGCCAAAAGTTAATGCTGCTTTTCTATAGCAGAGATCACATAATTTATTTTTTACCATGTGCGTGATGTAGATAGCCTGCACAGATAATAAGGATAAGACAAAAACTCTCTCAATCATGAAAACAGCTTTTACCGCATTCTGCGGTTAATCCAGCGTTTTTCTATAACTGTGCCAGAGTTGCATAGCCAAATTATGGCATGATTTCCTAATCTGTCGCCTTGACTTAAATGCGATATATAAAAGGTATTTTTTAGAAAAAATAAAAAAGATTTTCATTTAGAATTATAAGGATGAATTTTTTTTACAAAAGCGGACATAATTTCACCTAATATTACTGGCTCTTCAAACCAGGGTCATGCTAACTTTTGCGTCTTAAAAAAATCTATTAATTGTGATTAATAGGATGTAAGCAGTCTCTAAATCGCCTTTCCATCTCCATTGTGGCCAGCATTTATTATATGATATCTTCTGCAACTGATCCCATCCCCTTTTCTCTGCTCTCTAGCCGCCCTCAATTTTCTATTGACCCCGATAAAGGGTTAATGATGGAAAAAGTGGCCCTGAGTGAGATTGCTCAAAAGGTGGGTACTCCTAGTTGGGTCATAAGTGCTACGACCCTCAGACAGCGTGCGCAAGAGTTTCAAAAGGCGTTTAAAGAACGTAATCTCCCCATTCAGTTCCATTTTGCTGTAAAAGCCCAGGATCACAAAGCCTGCCTCACTTTACTCCGTAATCTTGGCTATGGGGCTGATGTTGTTAGTGGTGGAGAACTCAACCGCGCTTTAGCCGCAGGCATTAAACCAGAAAACATTGTCTTTTCTGGCGTTGGCAAAACAGATGATGAACTTAGGCAGGCAATCTCACTATCAATTGCTCAAGTTAACGTAGAAAGTGCCGAAGAGCTCTTTCGCTTAAATGAACTAGCACTGTCTTCAGGTAAAAAAATTCGCGTAGCTTTACGCGTTAATCCTAATGTTGATGCAGGAACTCACGCAAAAATTACAACAGGCCGTGCCGAAAATAAATTTGGCATTCAGTATCACGATATTATTCCTCTTTATCGCAAAGCCCAGACCGAACTTAAGGGGCTCCATGTTATTGGACTGGCTGTTCATTTAGGAAGCCAGATTATAACTGAGCACCCCTATTTGGCCGGTTTTGAGAAATTAGCGAATATTGTGCGCTCTCTCCGTCAAGCCAACCTTACGGTAGAAGAATTAGATTGCGGTGGTGGGTTAGGCATACGTTACCGTAATGAAAAAGCGCCATTACCTTCAATGTTAGCCAATGTTATTTATAACACGCTTGGAAATTTGGACGTTAAATTACGGTTAGAACCCGGACGCTGGCTGGCTGCTCCCTCCGGGATTTTACTTTCACAAATTATAGATATCAAAAAAGGCACAAAAAACTTTGCCATTGTTGATGCTGGCATGAATGATCTGGTCCGCCCTGCCATGTATGAGTCCTGGCATGGCATTCTTCCTTTAAAAGCCTTTGCAAAAGATACCCCCCTTACACATTATGATGTTGTCGGACCTATTTGTGAAAGCAGCGACGTTTTTGCACATAACCGCCTTCTTCCCGAGCTTCATAGAGGTGACTTGGTTGCCTTCCTAGATGCAGGGGCTTATGGTTCTGTTATGAGCTCTACTTATAACTCACACCCATTAGCTGCTCAGATTATGGTTGAAGATGATAAATGGGCCGTCATTCGTGAAAGACAGACACTTGATGACATTCTCCGCACGGAGCGCTTACCAGAATGGCTTGAAAGCTAAAGTTTTTTAAAATATGGCCGGCCTCTTCTCCAAAGAACTGACCCGAGCGCGTTTAAAAGCTAAGCGTGTTATAAAATTAGAGCAGATTTGGTATAAATTGTGCTGGCCAATTTTTTTCATATTATTATGGCTCCTTGCTTCCTTATTTCATCTTCCTCAAAAACTTCCTGATATTATTCATGCTATTTTAGAGCTATTATATTTTGCTCTATTGGTCTTTATTTTTCGCTATCGCAAAAAACAAATCACGCCTCCCACTATTGATGAGCTTGATCGTGTTATTGAGCGCTCTACGCACCTGCATGGCTATCCTTTATCTGACTTAAAAGACCATCCTGTCACGACAGAGCAAAAAGACGCTTTTACTGCCCAAAATTATATTTGGCTTGAACATCAAAAACGCCTTAAGAAAAACATTAAAGGTCTTAAAGTTAGAGCACCTCGTTTTTTTAAAAACTCTGGTGAAGCCTTATGTGCTCTTTTTTTCATCTTTATTGTGGGGTTTTCTTTATTTCACACTGCTCCTGAAAGCTTATTGCGCCTCAAGGCAGGTTTTGTTCCGGGAATGGATGATGATGCCGTTCCTCTCGCCCATGTACAGGCTTGGATAGATCCGCCCTCATTTACAGGCGCTCCAACTATATTTCTGCAACAAAATCTTCACAAAATAGATGCCCCTATTCTTCAAGGAGCGCGTTTTTTTGCTGTCATAACGGGCAGTAGCGCCACTCCACATCTAAAAGGAGCAAAGCTTTTACACCTAAAAAAGCTTGAGCACCAAAGCTGGAAAATAGAGGGACGCGTCATTCACACCAGCAAAATTGCGCTACGTATGAGAGGGCGTAAATTAGCGTGGTGGAACATTAAATTTGAAAAAGACCTCCCCCCTTTCATAGCCTGGAAAGAAAAGGCCAAGACTTTAAAAGAAAGCTGGAGGACAGTAATTTCCTGGGAAGCAGAACAGGCAAACGGGCTAAAGTCCCTTCAACTTGTTTTAACATTACCAAATCAGCATCCTATTTCAGGACAAAAACCGCGTATAGCGCACTGGGATTTACCCCTTAAAGGCACGCCCAAAAATTCTCAGGGCAAAGCAATTCTAGATCTCTCTAGTGATCCATTTGCGGGCCAAAATGTTAGTGCAAAATTGCGCGCTGAAAGTGTTTCTGGCCTCGTTTCAGAAACAACACCGCAGACGATAAAGATTGCAGCAAGACCATTTCATAATGCTCTATCACGGTCATTACTGGATATTCGCCGAAGATTAGCTTTGCATGAAGAAACAAGCTCTCAAGCTTTGAACGACCTGACTCTTCTAAGTGCCCTGCCAATGCCACGTGATATATTAGTTGGCCTGATTAATATTATTGAACATGTAAAACATAAAGAAATAAGCTCTGATTTAACCAATGAATTATGGTTTTTAGCTCTATATGTCGAGGATCGTGATAAAGCAGGGCTTAATGTTGCCGCCTCTATGGCCGAATTTAGGGCCGCTCAACAAGATGTTTTATTACAAATCAATGATATGGGGGAAAAACACCCCTCATCCATAGCGCAACAGGAAGAGCTTCATACAAGGTTGGAGAGGCTCAAAAATGCGCTAGATTATCGCATGAAACTTATGTTTCTACAGGCTAGCCAAACGGGAATTATCATGCCCATGCCCTCCGAAAAAGGGGCTCCCTGGCAAAAACTTTCTCATCAGATACAGCGAGAAACAGTGCAGGGAAATATAGATAAAGCTAAAAACTACCTTGCTGAGATGGCTGATATGGCCGAGCAAATGCGCCAGGCCCAGCCTATGGATTTAAAATCTTTATCGCTACAAATGCAGGCAAAAGAAGAAGCACGTGATCAATATGCTGCTTTGCGTGATTTAATCAGAAAAGAAACACTACTTCTTAATGCTGCCCATATGCGCATTTCCAGCTCACAACCAAAATCTCAGCCTCAGAACCAGAATATATCTCAGCTTTCAACTGCCGAATTGTTACGGCAGCTAGGTATAACACCGCCTCCTACATTAACAGAAGCCCCTACCCCCGAACCACAAGATCCGCTTTTAAAGCAACGTTTTGCAGATGAACGTCAAGAGAATTACCAGGTACAAGAGGCTCTTAAAACGCTAACTCACATTCTTATTACACGAGGAAAGACGCTAACGCACAAAGAGAATGCCGGGTTTAATAATGCTTTCTCAGACATGAAAAAAGCATTACAGGCCATTGCCCAACGGCACGATCATGATAGTGCTGTATGGGAGCAGAAAATTCTGGAAGATCTGTCTCAAGCTAAGAAAGATATGAAGGATAATCTGAAATCTCTTCAAAAATCATCTAAAGGGCGCCTTGGGTTTATTCCACCTCCACAATCTCCGCAGGAACAACACCAGAAAAATGATGGTTCTAGCTCGTCAGATCAAAGTTCAGATCAGGATGACGATGACATGGATGATGATAAAGATGGCTCGCAGTCCAAAAACCGCGATCCTTTGGGGCGTAAGTTAGATGAGGGAACAGCATCAGATGCGCATATTCCTGATAGTCAGAAAAACAAAAATTACAAATTACTAGAGCAGGAATTGCGTCGACGTGCTTCTGACCAAACACGGCCTAAAGCAGAGCTGGATTATCTGAACCGACTTTTGAGGCCTTTTTCTCATCCTGATTTATAAGAAGCTGCTTTATTGAGATAGATTTACTAAGTCACAATAGCAAACGGCTTATTTAACTCAGTGGCTAAACGTTTTAGACGCTGTTCAACGGCACTACCGACTGAACGAATTGATCCTGCCTTGAGATCAAGCGAAAGAACGTTCTTTTGCAAAGATAAGTGGCATGCACCTAGCAGAAAATCGGTTCCTGCGCATAAACTATAAGCAAGCCTTAAAAGCGTGCCCAATGTCAGGGCGTGAGTAAATAAATTTTCATCCAATATGTCTCTCGAAATATCGAGTAATGGGTCTTTGCGAGAGATACCGTATCTAATCCCGATCACTAACGCTAAAAATGCCCTTGTCTGGTGATCAAAACTTACGCCCTGATTATAAAGAATAAGGCGATAGGATTGTTCAGCTCTATATTGAGGGTGAGCAAAAGCTCCAATATCAGAAACAAGACAGGAGAAATAACGCAATCTTGCTAAATAGCCTGTTTCTCCTAGCCCCTCTGGTCCCTTAAATAAAGGTGTAGTCCAGTTATATAAAAGTTCGGGGGCCATTACATTGCGGCTAAAACGCCCGGCTAGTTCTTCTAGCAACGCCACCATGGGCTCTTGCTTCCATAATGACTCTGCTACGTGCTGCATATACCAGCCTTCACGCAAACCATTAGCACTAAATATAATTTCGGAAGGTGCCATTTCCTTAATTAAACTTAGCAAGACGGCAGCAGCATAAGGGGCGTCAGTAACTCTTTTACGCGAAACATTGCCTAGTTTTTCTAATTTTTCTGAAGAAGATTGAAAAATCCATAAAGCAAGATCATTCGCTTCCTGAGCAGAATAACGCAAAAGATGTACGATATTTAAAGGGTAATTTCTGCGAGCAATATCTAAACGTGCAAGCGTTCTAAAACCTCCTCCTACCAGATATAACGCCTTGCCTTTCATTTTGGCGAGCCAATCAACCTGCTTCAGACAGTCTTGAGCAAGAGAATAAGCCTTTTTAACCGAGTCCTCGGAGCGTTCTCTAAGACGTATCACACCTAAATGTGTGCTCGTTGCCTTATGGTAACGTTGCTGTGCAATGTGAATTAACTCTAAAGACCCTCCCCCAATATCAGCGACCAAACCATTAGCTTCTGGCAATGCACATAAAACACCATTAGCAGCGTAATCTGCTTCTTCCTCGCCATTTAAAATGCGAAATTGTGCATTAGGCAGCAATGACTGGGCTTCTTTGATAAAAGCAGCTCCGTTAGTAGCATCACGTACAGCGGCTGTCGCTACAATGTGAAAGGGATCAGCTCTCATAGCGTGAGCGATAATGGCAAAGCGTGCTAATACGTTTTTGGCTTTTTTGACCCCTTCTTCATTCAGGAGGCCCGTTTTATCCAGTCCTTTTCCTAAACGAAGTGTATGTTTTTCATTAAAACTAATGACAGGGTTACGTGTAACGCCTTCAAACACGACCATACGTACTGAGTTAGAGCCAAGATCAACAATTGCAGCACGTTTTTTATGATGAAGCTCCATGACTGGTCTCCTCCCAGTTTAATTCAGGAACAATATAGGGTTCAGGCTTGGTACGGCTATTACTATTGCCACCTTTAGACAAAGACGGATTTTTCATAAAATTTTCATGCGCAGAAAACTGCCTTTGATCAGTAGATAGACGATGCCAACTTCCTTGTGAGGTCATCTTCCACGTTTGGAGGGTATCTCGTAAATTAACCGTCATAATTTGGCCTAATATCTGCGCGTGTACTGTGGGGTCGGTAATTGGCACCATAACCTCTACGCGCTTATTCATATTTCTCTGCATCCAGTCAGCAGAGGAAATAAAAAGCTTGGCCTGACGAGAAGGCAAATGACGGCCATTGCCAAAAGCAAAAATACGAGAATGCTCCAAAAACCGACCGACAATTGAACGCACCTGAATTGTTTCAGACAGACCTGGCACATGAGGGCGTAAACAGCACATTCCTCTTACAATGGCGACAATTTTAACACCCGCCTGAGACGCCTCATAGAGCAAGTCGATCAGTTGGGGATCGACCAGACTATTCATTTTTAACCAGATATGGCCAGGTCGACCCGCTTTTACATGCTCAATTTCTTCCCTGACCAAATCTTCAAGGGACTGCCTAATATTTACGGGAGAAAAAGCCACGGCCTCCATGTTTTCAGGAACAATACAGCCAGTTACGTAATTAAATAGACGTGCAGAGTCATCTACCAGGGCACTGTTACAGGTAAAAAACGATAAATCTGTATAAATTTTAGCCGTTACAGGATGATAATTTCCTGTTCCAAAATGGGCATAAGAGCGTAATTTTTTGCCTTCGCGCCGTACAACAAGACTAAGTTTTGCATGAGTTTTATAATGTGCCAGCCCAAAAACAACCTGCACCCCGGCCGCCTCTAGCGAGCGAGAAAGGCGTATATTAGCTTCTTCGTCAAAACGTGCCCTTAATTCGACTACAGCAGTAACAGATTTTCCTGCTTCGGCGGCTTCAATAAGAGCATGCACAATCGGACTATCACGTGACGTTCTGTAAAGTGTTTGCTTAATTGCTAAAACATTCGGATCTAAAGCAGCTTGTTGCAAAAATTGCACAACAACATCAAAACTCTCAAAGGGGTGATGGACGATAAAATCATTAGATCTGATTGCGGCAAAACAATCACCATCAAAATCCAATACTCTTTGAGAAAAGCGCGGTGTGTAGGGAGGAAAAATCAGATCTGGTCTGTCTTTAACAACCAGCTGGGCAAGATCGACCATACCGACCATTTCGGGAAGTACAACAACGTCGCTAGGCCCTACTCCCATTTCCTTATAAAGTTCACGCCCTAGAGTTTCGGGTAGAGTACCCTCCAACTCAAGATGAATGCCAACACCACGACGTCTTTGTTTTAAAGCTGTTTCATAGGCGCTGACCAAATCTTCCGCTTCATCCTCAAATTCAACGTCAGTATCACGGATAATTCTTAAAACACCAGAAGACGTAATTGTTAAACCTGGAAATAAACGTGATGCAAATAATGTGATAATCTCTTCTAAAAGGACAAATCTTATTTCGTCTCCCTTATTGGGCAAGCGTAAAAAACGGGGTACTTGTCCAGGAAGTAAAACAATCCCATCCATTACATGCTTATGACTAAGTGGATCATTCAGACATAAAACAAGAGTCAAACCCATATTAGGTATGAAAGGCAAAGGATGAGAAGGATCAACTGCTAAAGGCGTTAAAACCGGATAAACCTGCTCATCAAAATAATCAGAAAGCCATTCTTTATCATCGGCTTTTAAAGAAGCAGCTTCCAGCATCTTGATATTTGTTTCAGCAAGTTCATTACGTAAATTTTGCCAGATACGTTGCTGCTCTTGTTTAAGATGACGTGCTTTAAAACGCACAGCTTCGAGCTGTTGTTCCGGCGTTGCACCATCAGGGCTTAAGGTCGAAATACCCTCTCTTACCTGTCCTACAAGCCCAGCCACACGAACTGAATAAAATTCATCCAGGTTTCTGGCGCTAATAGAAAGAAAGCGTACACGCTCAAGTAAGGGATTACGTTTATTTTCAGATTCTTCAATAACGCGCTGATTAAAATCGAGCCATGAAAGTTCTCTATTTACAAAGCGTTTTGGCGAAGTGCGAATAGTGGTAATTTCCGATTCCTGAGCCTTAGGCGAAAAATCATGTAATTTTGTTGTGGCCTGTTCCATGATCATTTCTCCTCTTTTGGTTGACTCTCAGGGTTCAGTAAATCGGCCAAAACCTCCAGAGCGAGTGGCCGTGAAATTGACACACCCTTGGCTAAAGCAGCCTGATCTAAACGCGAAACAGCCTCGACAAGTGCTTCACCTGTACGGGGCAATCTTCGCCACAACCAGTCAGTTACTGGTTGGGGAACAACAAGCTGACGCTCAGCCAGCAAAGATAGCAGTAAAGTCGCTCGCAGCTTATCTTCAGGCTCTTCAATATAAGTTGTTAATGTTGCCTTTAAACGACTTGTTAAGTCAGGAAGAGTAAAGCGCCCCCATGCAGGTGGCTGACGCGCTGCCATTAATATTTTAATTTTTTTCTGATAAGCACGATTGATTAAATGCAGCAAAGAAACTTCATCTTTTAGGTCATCTAAATGATCAATTATAATGGCTTTGATGGGTGTTCTGCTTTCATCAAATTCTAAAATTTCACTTAGTTTTGCATGATCAAACTCACTTGCTTCATAAAAAGGAACATGGTGGGTTTGTGACCAAATTTGTAATAAATGTGTCTTTCCTGTTCCTGGTGGGCCCCATAACCATAGGCGATTTTCTGGCCATGAATTGCGAGACAGCCAAGTTCGGGCCGAAGCATTTGACGAGCCGTTAATAAAACTACGCTTGGAAAAACGGCTTTTATGCTGAAAATCTAGCGTTAATTGCGCCTGTTTTTCGCTCATAAACCCTCTTTCCTGCTCTTTTCAAACTATTTCATTCCATAGCCCGCACATCTGGCTATTCCGTCTTTTCATAGGATGCTTTAGAATAGCGCCAGCATCAACTCTTTATAAGGGCTCTTTTCTAATGACCTCGACTTCCGAAACTTCACACGGTGCACTTTATGCCGAAGCTGGAGTTGATATTGCGGCAGGAGATGCACTTGTCGAAGCCATCAAACCAGCAGCTAAAGCAACGTCACGCCCCGGTGTTATGGGAGGTCTTGGTGGATTCGGCGCTCTTTTTGACCTTAATAAAGCAGGGTTTAAAGACCCTGTTCTTGTTAGCTGTACTGATGGGGTCGGTACAAAGCTTATGCTCGCTGTAGAAAGCGGAGAGCATGATGATATTGGTATCGACCTTGTTGCCATGTGCGTCAATGACCTGATTGTTCAGGGCGCTCAGCCTCTTTTCTTCCTTGATTACATGGCTACGGGCCATCTTACTGTAGATGTAGCTAAACGCATTGTTGAAGGCATAGCACGTGCCTGTAAGGAAAGTGGCTGTGCCCTGGTTGGTGGCGAAACAGCTGAAATGCCAGGACTTTATGAGAGCGGTCATTACGACCTGGCTGGATTTAGTGTTGGCGCAGCAGAGCGTGGGCAGTTACTCCCTGCTGATATCAAAGCCGGAGATACTCTAATTGGGCTGCCTTCATCAGGGGTTCATTCCAATGGTTTTTCTCTGGTTCGCAGTGTTGTAAAAAAAACGGGATTAAAATGGAACGATCCTGCTCCATTTGCTCAGGGTAAGACACTGGCTCAGGCCTTTTTAGAGCCAACCAGGCTTTATGTTAAAACTGTGCTGCACCTCCACCAGAATAATTTACTGCAAGGATGCAGCCATATTACAGGTGGTGGTCTTCCTGGAAATCTACCACGCGTGCTCCCTGAAGGTTTAGGTGCCACTATTGACGGCTCCGCCTGGCAATGCCCCGATGTTTTTGGCTGGCTTGCCAAAGAAGGCCCTGTTTCACAAGAAGAGATGCTTAAAGTCTTTAATTGTGGTGTTGGCATGGTGCTGGTAACGCGCAATCCAGATGAGGTTATGACACAATTAAAGACACTAAATGAACCAGCTTTTATTATGGGACACATTACCACAGAGCCGGGCATTCATTTTAGCAAGCCGGTTTCTTTTTAAATGATGGCAAACATTGTTGAAAAAACCCCGATTGCTATTTTAATTAGCGGTCGGGGCAGTAACATGATGGCCCTGCTTGAGGCATGTGCTCAGCCTGACTACCCAGCGCGCGTTGCTTTGGTATTGAGCAATAAACCCGATGCCCCTGGCTTAGATATCGCCCGTAAATTTGGGATTGAGACATCTTTTGTCGATCACAAATCCTATGGACGCGACCGTGAAGCTCACGAAAGAGACATTAACCAGATTTTGGAAAAAACGGGCGTTAAAATAGTTTGTCTCGCTGGTTATATGCGTGTTTTAACGCCTTACCTTGTGACAAAATGGTCTGGCCGCATGCTTAATATCCACCCTAGTTTACTCCCAGCCTTTCCCGGGCTTCATACTCATGAAGCTGCTTTAAAAGCTGGCGTTAAAGAACATGGCTGCACAATTCACTTAGTCACGCCGGGTGTGGATGAAGGCCCAATACTCGCACAGGCCAAAGTACCTGTTTTTGAAAATGACACAGCCGACGATTTAGCCCAACGCGTTCTTGTGCAAGAACACCGTCTTTATCCCGAAACTTTGGCTCGTTTCATTACTGAAAAACGCTCATAATCTTAAGCATTTTGGGCTTTTTTAATCTTTTTAAATTTTTGAAGATTACAGGCGGTGTTACATAACACCGCCTGTAAAATCATTCTTATGGAAGAATTTCAGTTTCAGCAAAGAAGAAGCTGATTTCACGTTTAGCATTTTCTAGGCTATCTGAACCGTGAACTGAATTTTCGCCAATGCTTTTTGCAAAGAGTTTACGCACTGTTCCCTCTGCTGCTTCGGCAGGATTTGTAGCGCCCATAACTTCGCGATGACGAGCAACAGCGTTGTCACCTTCGAGAACCTGCACAATAACAGGTGCCGAAATCATGAAAGAAACTAGCTCACCGAAGAAAGGGCGTTCTTTATGCACTTCGTAAAAAGCACCTGCCTCTTTTTCTGAAAGCTGAATACGTTTTTGAGCAACGATGCGTAAACCTGCATCCTCGAAAACGGCATTAATTTTACCTGTTAAATTACGCTCAGTAGCGTCAGGCTTAATAATAGAAAGTGTACGTTCTAAGGCCATGGAATAATCCTTTCTTTAAAAGGGAAAGTTCTAGGTTTCACTAGAGGAAAAAAGAAGAGTCTGATAGGGTGCAGATCACTTTTTTACCGCTAAAAGCGCTTGAGGTCCCCTTTTGAGCCTTCTTGTTATCAATAATCTCACACTCCGCATTGCTGGACGCCCCCTTCTTGAAGGAGCCTCACTCAATATTGATCCTGGACGCAAAGTTGGCTTGGTCGGACGCAATGGCGTAGGAAAATCGACTCTTTTAGCGGCTATAGCGGGAGATATTGCTCCTGATGATGGAACAATTACCCTTTCTAACCGCGCAACTATGGGGCGCGTCAAACAAGAAACCCCTTCAGGAGATCAATCCCTCCTTGAAACAGTATTAGCAAGTGATGAAGAGCGCACCGCTCTTCTTCATCAAGCAGAGACGATTCATAATCCTCATGACCTGGCAGAGATTCATGAACGTCTTCTTGCTATTGATGCTTATACAGCACCAACACGCGCCAGTATCATTCTGGCAGGGTTAGGCTTTAGCCAGGAAGCCCAACAGCGAGCCGTCTCTGACTTTTCTGGTGGGTGGCGCATGCGTGTTGCTCTGGCAAGTGCATTATTTCTGGCTCCAGACTTACTTTTACTTGATGAGCCTACAAATCACCTTGATATTGAAGCAACACTCTGGCTTGAAAACTGGCTTATAAAATATCCTGGCGCCGTCCTTATGGTAAGTCACGATCGGTCTTTGCTTGATAATACCGTGCAGGCCATTGCTCATCTTGATCAGGGAAAGCTTTCTCTCACACCGGGTGGGTATGACCGATTTATACAAATAAAAACTGAACAGGCTTTACAGCAGAATCGAGCGGCAGAAAAAATTTCTCAGCAACGCGCTAAAATGGAATCATTTGTAGCGCGCTTTAGGGCCAAGGCGACAAAAGCACGGCAAGCTCAGGCACGCCTCAAAGCTCTGGCAAAACTACCTCAAATTGAGTCCGTTATAGAGGCAACGCCTACCACTTTTTCGTTCCCTGAACCTCAAATTTTGCCACCTCCCATGATTAGGCTAGAAAATGTTGCAGTGGGCTATGACGGAAAAGCCATTTTAAGCAATCTTAACCTACGGCTTGATATGCAGGACCGCATTGCTCTTTTGGGGCAAAATGGGCATGGAAAATCAACATTTGCCAAGCTTTTAGCAGGAAGATTAGAGCCACTTAAAGGTGACTTTGCTGCTAATCCCCGCCTTAAAGTAGGGTATTTTGCACAGCATCAAAGTGAAGAATTGATCGCTCAAAATAGTCCCATTGACCATATGGCTCACGCTCTGCCCAAAGCGACACAAACAGAGATCAGGGCACAGCTTGCTCGCTTTGGTTTGGATTCAGAACGCGCAGAAACAGCTGTGGGCAGCCTTTCAGGAGGTGAGAAAGCGCGCCTTGTTTTGGCATTGGCCACACGCCACGCCCCTCACTTACTTTTGTTAGACGAACCGACCAACCATTTGGATCTTGATGCACGTGACGCTTTAATCCGCGCTTTGTGCGAATTTGAAGGGGCTGTCATTCTCATCAGCCATGATAGCTATCTGGTTGAATCTGTAGCTGATGATTTATGGATTGCCGAAAACGGGACCATAACTCCGTTTCAAGGAGATATGGGGGACTATAAAAACTGGCTAGAAAACAGAGCACGCCGTGCACAAACGGAATCTTCACCAAATACGGTTAAAAAGATCTCGGATAATGCTCAAAAAAGAGTGACACAAAAAGAGAAAACTAAATTACTGGCACCAATAAGACGTAAGATTAAAGAGGCCGAAAGCCGTATAACAAAACTCACAGAAGCGAAAAAAAGACTTGAAGAAAAACTCGCCTCACCCTCACTATATGTTTCAGGCAAAAATGATGACATAGTCAATTTGAATAGCGAGTTAGCTCAAATCACGGACAAATTAGAACAAACCGAACTTGAATGGTTTGAAGCACAAGATGAACTTGAAAAGAGCGATAATTAAACGCTTCTTTTCTCCTTTCTGACCCTTATGTAAGGCTGCGTTTTATGGCTTTTTTCTTTTACCGCTCTCCCCCTCCGGAACAAGAAACCCCTTCGCGCGCTTTAGGGCAACTAGTCACAATTTTTCGTTTTATAACAGTGCTAACCCTCATTATAGTCGCTTTATGGCTTGTGGGAGACGTTATCACTGTCTTATTTGCTGCAACCTTATTAGCTATTGTGCTGCACGGCTTGGCACGACTTTTACGCAAGCATTTACGATTCATACCCTATACTGCTGCCGTTAGTATTGTCGTAATGATTATTATTGCTCTACTGACAGCCCTCATCTGGAGCAATGGCCCGGCTATTGGAGATCAGTTTTTAAGCTTGAAATCAGCGCTTATAACGCAATCTGGAGATCTGAAAGAGCATTTATCTCATACGACATTAGGTAAAATTATTCTTGATCATCTTCCCGCCTCTATAGGAGGGAACGACAATAATAACCCTCTGGGTAGTTTAGGTTTTGGTCTGGCTGGTTCGGTAACTGGTCTTTTGAGCAGTGCTTTTGGGTTGCTAGGCACGCTCTTTGTTGTCCTGATTGCGGCATTTTATTTTGCCATCTCTCCTTCTATTTACATTAATGGCTTTTTACGATTTGTACCTCCAGCACAACGTGAAGCCACAAGAACACTTCTTTTTTCTGCCGGAACCACCTTATGGGCTTGGACGGCTGGACAAGCACTTGATATGTTTGTTGTTGGGTGTTTTTCCTGGCTGGGTCTTTCTTTAATTGGTGTCCCTTTAGCTCTCGCTTTGGGCGTTGTTGCAGGATTATGTAACTTCATCCCTTATATTGGCGCCATTATGGGCGCCATACCTGCCTTACTGATCAGTCTTTCAGTTAGTACGAAAGAAGCTCTTTTTGTCGCAATTTTATATAGCGTGATTCAATTTTTAGAAGGCAATGTACTCGCGCCCTTCATCCAACGTAGAGCTGTTCACATGCCGCCAGCTCTGGCCGTTTTGTCCCAAACGGTTTTTGGTTCAATTCTAGGTGTTCCGGGACTGGTTCTAGCTTCACCCATCACAGCAGCCTTACTCGCTGTTTTTGACAAAGCCATGCCCCCTTTAGAAGATGGTGAACGCACACGAATTGCCGTTTCAGAAGTGAATAAAGAAGAACTTGAAGCTCAGAAAAAAGAACAGGATCGGAAAAAAGAAGATAAAGAGGATGACAAATCCTAAATACATAAAAGGGAACCCGGCCAGGTTCCCTTTTTATTATTTCATCTCTTGTTACTTTTTCGCTTTCCAGGGTAAGTCAGAAAAAAGCTTCATAAGAGGAGCGAGTTCACCTTTATTAAGAGATCTCATTCTGTAAGGGCCTGTAGCGGCATTTTGAAAACCAGCAACGTCATCACCATGACGAAAATGCCAGAGAGACAGATAAAACTTCTCGTGATTTTTTCCTTCAAGAACAAAACGAGCTGAAGCAAGACCTGGTGCCTGCTCACCTTTTGTGCCCCAGGCTGTTTTATGCTGCCTTACCCACTGGTCAAGAAACCGAACTTCCTCGCTATTGAGAGAGCGTTCAACGGGTACAACTAACCTTCCTGAGTCTATAACAGGAAACGGAACAGGTTTTAAAATAGGCCAAGCCATTGTCCATACGAGAATAACCGGCACAAGAACTATGACTGCATAGCCCAATAAAAGAAGATTTTTTAGTTTCATGAATTATCTTTCGCCCATTTCTTAATTACTTTTATAACCTGACTACGCTCATCATCTTTAAGATCGGGATAGATAGGTAAAGCAAGTACATACCCCCCTTTAGACTCAGAAACGGGCAAAGCTGTGCCATCATGGTATTTTTTATAAGCCGGCTGAAAATGAAGCGGCTTTGGATAATAAATAGCTGAACCTATATTATTGTCTGTAAGGGTTTGTCTCAAAGAATCACGCTTTTCGCGAGATTCCAAGGTCACACAATAAATTGCCCACGCACTTTTACTGTAAGGAACACGTTGAGGTGGTGTAATATTTAGTGGAAGATGTTTGTCATAATAGCGCGCAATTTCTTCCCGCTTTTGCAATTCTTGCTCAAATACGTCTAATTTCGTAAGCAAAATGGCGGCTTGCAGCGTATCTAAGCGGGCATTCAAACCAATTCGCTGCACATTATAGCGCTCTTTTCCTTCTCCATGAGATCTTAAAGAACGATAAAGAGCTGCCTTTTCGTCATCATTAGTGAGAATAGCGCCCCCATCTCCATAACCGCCTAAAGGTTTTGATGGAAAGAAAGAAAGCGTTGTTGCCAGAGCTTCACACCCTAATTTTCTATTTTTATAGACTGCCCCAAAAGACTGAGCACAATCGGCAATAAGCGTTAATTTTCTTGACGCTGCAAATTCTTTCAACTCGTCCCAAGGTGCTGGTTGGCCAAATAAATCTACAGCTATGATGACCTTGGGCACTAATTTTTTTAGGGATAGAACGGTATTATAGCGTTTTTTTAAAGAGGCTATATCAATTTGGAATGTCTCAGGATCAACATCTACAAAAATTGGTGTTGCCCCAAGTAATAGAACGACCTCAGCCGTAGCCGTATAAGTAAAAGATGGCAAAAAAACTGCCATATCTGGGCCAATATCTTCACCCATTAACACAGCTAAAAGAGCATCGGTCCCCGAGGAAACCGCAATAGCATGTCGAGCATGACAATAATGAGAAAGCCTTTGCTCAAATTCCTGAACTTCTGGCCCTAATACAAACTGGCAATGCTCAAAAACACGGTCAAGTCTGGGTTTTAGCAAAGAGTTTATGCGGGTCCGTTGTGCAGATAGGTTTAAAAACGGAACAGACCCAGACATAAAATTACCTTAAATAACTACTTATAGTGACAATAAACCTTTGAATTAAGAGTTTTAGCCAACTTTTAAAGAACGAAAAGCCGTTACATTTTGTAACTTAACCGTTTTTTCTTCCTCAAAAGACAGTTTTCCCTCAGCAGCCTCATTCATAATATGCCCTAGTTCGCGCAAATATGCTGCCCCTTTTAACGTGCGCTGCACAAGGACTGAACGGCGATCGAGAGGATCTGTTTTACGACGCGCTAAATCTAATTCTCCCAGGCGATCTAACGCACGGGTAATAGCAGGTTTTGACACATTTAAAAGCTGCGCCAAACCGCGTACAGTGTGAGCCCCCTCTTTTAAATAACAAGTCAAAAACACAGCTAGCTGCCGTGCTGAAAGATCAGGGCCTTCACGTCTTACACTTTCAACGATTGTATCACGCAATAAAATAAGCGACTGGTTAGTTTTCTTGTTACGATTCATAAAATCATTTTACCTTACTACAAACTAGCCTAAGAAATTTCACTCACTTCAAGGCAGCTTTTTTGACCTATAAAAACGCCGTCCCTATCGCCTATTTGGAACGGTTTTGCAAGTATACGGGAACCGTAACAATTTTTGGATTGCATTATCCACTCACCAGCTATGCCCTTTATTTATGACTCTACTGTAAAATTACCTGAAAATAGCGAAAATAACGTCCTCATCGCCATCATCTCTCCCCCCTGAGGGTGGCCAGGTCTGTCATCATCATTCCATGCATAACTGTCAATATGAACCCATTTTTGATTATTTGGGACAAATTTTTGCAAATATAACGATGCCGTAATGGCACCAGCCATAGGACGCATGGAAATATTGTTACAATCTGCAACTTTACTTTTCAGCCAAGATTCATAGCCAGGCCAAAGAGGCAGACGCCATAATGGATCAAATATTTCTCCTCCAATAATTATGATTTGATTGGCCAAGATCTCGTTATTACAAAATAATGCTGGCAAATCGGGGCCCAGAGCCACTCTGGCAGCACCAGTGAGGGTTGCAGCATCCACAATGACATCAGGCTTTAACTCCCCCAACTCAGTAATGAGATCGCACAGCACTAATCGGCCTTCAGCATCTGTATTGCCAATTTCAACAGTCAGGCCTTGCCGCGTTTTTAAAACATCTCCAGGGCGCATAGCACGACCAGAAACACTATTTTCTACGCACCCTATACGCAGTTCAATTGCAACATCCTGATGGGTATCAATAAGTGCACAGGCAAGCCCCAACATTAAGGCTGCTCCCCCCATGTCTTTTTTCATTTTAAGCATGGAGGCACTAGGTTTAAGATCATACCCGCCTGTATCGAAACAAACCCCTTTTCCAGCCAGAGCAATAAGGGGTGCATTATCCCTTGCTTTCCATTTTGCAGATAACACGACTGCTTTCCTGTCTGACCCAGCCCCAACAGCTGCCAAACATGGGTAATTTTTTTCTAAGGCTTCGCCCTGAATAATATCAACTTCGGCACCTCGTTTTCGTAATTCTTTTGCCGCTTTTTGGGCTAGTTCCTGCGGCCCTAGAAGATTAGCAGGCATATTAATAAGATCACGCCCTAGCCAGATTGTCTGAACCAGGCTTTTGAGATTTTTAAGTTTGTCTCTTGCAAAAAATGAAGGAACAATAAGCTGACACCCAGCTGGTTTTTTTTGATCCATAGCATCATGCGATGATCTATGAGATAAAGAAAAACGATAGGCTTCCAGGCAAAATCCTAAAAAGAGAGCTTCAAGAATTGTTTCATCCTGTGCGTGAGGAAACCATGCACCCTCAGGTAATTTTTGCGCTAAGCAACCATAGGCATCAGGATTTTTTTCGTTATCATAGCAAAAAATAGCACCTGATATTCCCTCATTTGAGGGAAGCAGGAAAAACTCTTTTTGTTTGATTTCAGCACGCTGCGCTTTAAGGTAAGGCCAGTGATCCCCACTTAGCTCTCTTAATCTATCGTTATCACCTTTTTTGACAAAATAGAGAGGGCGTGACTCTTTTGCGTTTGTTTCCTCAATAAGAGGGATAGATCTATTAATAATCATTCACCACCTTTAATAAATTTATAAACAAAAAGTTTTTTCAGTTAATCTTACTTAATTTTACGCGTTGCAGGAAATAGATGCACGATACGTCTTTCTTATCAAAACCAGCTAGTCTCGTACACGCTATATTGGGACCAACCAATACTGGTAAGACTCATTATGCTTTAACCAGAATGGTTGCTTATGAAAGTGGTATTATTGGTTTTCCTTTAAGACTGTTAGCACGCGAAAACTATGAACGACTTGTCAAAATAAAAGGCGAAGATAAAGTCGGGCTCATAACAGGTGAAGAAAAAATTATCCCACCTAAAGCACAGTGGTTTTCATGCACTGTTGAATCCATGCCTGTGGACCGAAAAGTAGATTTTATAGCAATAGATGAGATTCAACTTGCAGGTGATCCTGACCGTGGCCATATTTTTACCGACCGCCTTATAAATGCACGGGGTAAGGCAGAAACACTCTTTTTAGGTGCAGACACCATACGCGCTTTATTGCGTAAATTAATTCCCAATATCACAATAGAAACCCGCCCACGCCTTTCTCAACTTCATTTTATTGGCCCTCTTTCTTTAACACGCCTCCCCCACGCACGGCTCTTGTCGCTTTTTCCGCAGCAGAAGTTTACTCTCTTGCTGAAATGATGCGTCAAAAAAGAGGCGGTTGCGCCGTTATTATGGGAAGGCTAAGCCCCCGCACGCGTAATGCCCAAATTGAGCTTTATCAGAAAGGTGAAGTTGATTATCTGGTTTCAACAGATGCGATTGGTATGGGTCTTAACATGGATGTTGACCATGTCGCCCTTGCCTCTCTAAGAAAATTTGACGGCTTTAATTATCGTCATCTTTCAGCACAGGAAATTGCTCAAATTGTCGGTCGGGCTGGGCGCGGTATGAAGGATGGGACTTTCGGGACTCTGGAAGGAAGCTGCCCTCAGTTACCTTCCGACATGGTCAAAATAATTGAAAATCATGACTTCACTCCCTTAAAACAAATTTACTGGCGCGAAACAGATTTGGATTTCAGCACGCCTTTTACTTTATTGCATAGTTTACAGACTAAACCGCCCCGCTCTGAGCTTGTAAAAGGTCGTGCCTCATCTGATTTAGATGTTCTTGAAACACTTATTTCCTCTCATGACATTATCAAAAAAATACGTCATTCGCGCCTAACGCGCCTTTTATGGGAAATATGTCAAATCCCCGATTTTAAAAAAATTGGTGATGGCAGCCACGCACAACTTTGTGCAAAGCTTTTCCAGTATATATTAGAAGAAGGAAAAATACCTGCTTCCTGGATTGAAGGGCAATTACGAGGCCTTAATCAAAGCGAAGGTGGCATAGATACTCTTATGCAGCGCCTTTTAGGTGTGCGAATTTGCTCATATATCGCCTCTCATCCCCATTGGTTACGTAAAAACCATTATTGGCAAGACCGTAGTCACGACGTTGAAAATAAACTTTCTGATGCTTTACATGAGCGCCTTACGGCGCGCTTTGTTAATAAGCGCGCTGCCATGCTTATGAAGCGCAATTTCACAAATAACAAAACAGATTTTCTATATGAAATTACTGATCAAAATCGCATTATCGTTGAAGGACATGAAATTGCCTATATTAAAGGCTTTTCCATTGAATTGGATCCTCTAACATCTAAAGCAGAAAAACCAATATTATTAAAAACAGCCAGACGCGCCTTATTACAAGAAATACCTCGGCAAATACGGCGCTTTTTAGATGAAGACGAATCATCAATTACTATCGAAAAAGACAATATTATTACATGGAACGGATCTGCTATTGCGCGATTAACACGTGGAGATACGTATTTTTCGCCCGAATTAGTACTTTTAGATGGTGAATTTCAGGATACGAACCAACGCAAAGCCGTTTTAGAGCATTTAAACTTTCTTATTACGAAACAAATCAAGTTAATATTTCGTTCTTTGTTCGTAGCTAAAGAGAAACTTGACGCTGAACCTAAATTTAGAGGGCTTATACATCGTCTTTATGAAGATGGCGGCATTACACCCTTACTTTTAAGTGATACGTCATTCACGAAAAAAGACAGAAAATATTTGTTCCATTTAGGTATAGAAGTGGGACAAAGATATATTTTTTGCCCCTTTCTTTTCAAACAAGACGCTTACCAAATACTGACACAGCTTCATAATTTGTGGAATTCAACCCGCAGTGATGAAATGATCGCACCTCCTGGCACCGTAGCTTTAGGAAGCAAAATATTTTTGATTAACAAACTCGAAAATGTTTTTAAGCTTTTGTCTAAAACGTTGAGACATAAACATTATGCTCCAGCACCCTCTAATCTTGGTTCACTTATGGGTGTAAAGCAAAAAGATCTATCACATATGCTTAAAATATTAGGAATTGCTCATAAAAAACCATGTGCTCTTTCTCCAACCTTATACGGGCCGGCTATGCCTTTAATGCTAATATCTCAAGAGGTAAAAGCTAGAAGAAAAAAATATTCTCGTAAAAAACAAAACCCCAAAATCCTGAAAAGTGATTCACCTTTTGCTATACTACATACACTTAAGCATTAAATTTTACATCTAAACATAATATGGATGCACAACGACTTGATTTATGGTTTTTTTATGCTCGCCTTGCCAAAAGCCGAAATCTTTGTTCAAATTTCATAGAAAAAGGAACTGTAAGGCTAAATGGACAACGCATTTTGAAAGCGCACAGCAAAGTTAGGGTGGGAGATATTCTCACTTTTCCTTTGCCCTCTGCTCCTATGACTATTAAAGTATGGCAAGTTCTAAAACTTGGTAATCGTCGAGGGCCTGCACCCGAAGCAATGCAATTATATCTCGATATAAAAGAATGAGTGATTAAAGCTTGCATCTTACCCCCAACTTTCGGCATATCATTCTTAAATTTCTCGACTTTAGGCTTGTTGCGGGCCTACATAACAATTGGAGACGGCAATGACCTATGTGGTCACAGAAAACTGCATTCGCTGCAAATACATGGATTGCGTAGAAGTATGTCCGGTAGACTGCTTTTATGCTGGTGAAAATTTTCTTGTTATCAGCCCTGATGAATGTATTGATTGTGGCGTGTGTGAACCTGAATGTCCGGCAGAGGCTATTTTCCCTGATAGCGATGAGAGATCAGGCCCCTGGATGGAAACTAACGCTAAATTTGCAAAAGTTTGGCCAAATCTTAGCCAAAAGGGCACTGCACCGGCAGATGCAGAAGAATGGAATGGCAAGTCAGATAAGGCGCAATATCTTTCAGAAGCCCCACATCAGGACTAAGCCTCTATAATTTATTTTTCCCTTTTAGACCTGGCATCTTTTTATAAGATGTCAGGTTTTTTTACGTCTTATAATTTCATAAATGGAGCATAAAAAAAGGCCGGTAAGAAAACTTACCGGCCTTTTTCAGAATAGACTAAATGCCTGCTTCTCTTAGCGAGACATCATGTGCATTTGTGTATTCCACATAACAAACAGCGTACCAGCAACGATAATTAACACAGACAAAACTGTGAGAATAAACGTCATTAAGTTCCAACGCTGTTTAGAGCTTGTGTTCATGTGAAGGAAAAACACCACATGAACAACAATCTGAACTACAGCCAGAGCACTCACAACAACTAATGTTGTCCAAAAGTCAAAGGCTTTGGTTACGACAACAGCGAAAGCCGCTACTGTCAAAATCACCGCAAGGATGAAGCCTGTGATGTAGGAACCGTAAGAACCGTGGCTCTCACCTTCGTGAGTTACATTGTGCGAATGGCTCATTACATCACACTCCCAAGATAAACGAAGGAAAAGACGCAAATCCAAACGATATCCAAGAAGTGCCAGAACAAGCTCAGGCACGTTAATTTGGTTACCATCCGACTGCCAAGTCCCTGCTTACCCATGACCTGAAAGAACAGTACAACCATCCAGATCAGACCAAAGGTTACGTGAAGGCCGTGAGTAGCCACCAACGTAAAGAAAGAGGACAAGAACGCAGAGCGATCAGGACCATTTCCATCGGCAATAAGTTCAGCAAATTCTTTGACTTCCAACACTACGAAGGAAAGTCCAAGAAGGAAGGTAATGAACAGCCAGACTAAAACGCCGGATTTACGCTGTGCAAATGCACTAAGCATTGCAAAGCCGTAAGTGATCGAAGACACCAAGAGAATCGCTGTTTCGATCTCGACATTTTTAATGTCAAAAAGTTCTTTACCTGTGGGCCCGCCAGCGAACTGATGACACATCACAGCAAAAACAGTGAAGAGTGTTCCAAAAAGGATACAGTCCGTCATCAGGTAGATCCAGAAGCCGAAGACCGTGGTGGAACCATGATCCTCGTGTTCTTCGTGACCTACTGAGGGCGAGTGAGTCGTGTCATGAGACATAGTGATCATCTCTCCCTTTATTCAGCTGCTTGCGCAGCGGCGATGCGCTTGGCAAATGCATCTTCGTTAGCTTTGATCTCAGATACTGGGACATAATAATCCACATCAAGATCAGCACTGCGGTAAATCGTGGAAATGATAATACCGACGAAGGCAATAGCAGCCAACCACCAAATATGCCAGACCAGAGCAAAGCCTACCAGGAACGTGAAGAACCCGATAACCGCACCAACAGCCGTGTTTTTAGGCATATGGATTGGCGCAAGCTCAGATACAGCAGCTGGGCGACCAAGCTCTTTATCGATATGGAATGTATCCATACCTCTAACGACTGGAATACGCGCAAAGTTGTAGGAAGGTACAGGTGATGAGATTGCCCATTCAAGTGTACGCCCTGATCCCCAGTTATCACCAGAAAGATCATTAGCATCAGCTTTGTTACCTTTTACAGCATCAATAATAGCTGTGACAAGCTGACCAACCTGGCAAACAACGCCAAGAGCAAGAATGAACACACCAACGCACGCAACCAACATCCATGGATGCCAATCTGGGTTGTTATAGTGGTTCAAACGACGTGTCATGCCTTCAAGGCCCACAATATATAGTGGTACGAAAGCAACGTAATATCCGACGAACCAGAAGCGGAATGCCCACTTGCCCCAAGCGTCACTCAGTTTGTAACCGAATACTTTTGGGAACCAGTAATTCATACCTGCTACATAGCCAAAGAACACACCACCAATAATCACGTTATGGAAGTGAGCCACTAAGAACAATGAGTTATGAAGCACCCAGTCAGCAGCAGGCATAGCCAGCATAACACCGGTCATACCACCAATTGAGAAGGTGATCATAAAGCCAACGATCCAGTTCATTGGCCCTTCAAAGCGGACACGACCTTTATACATGGTGAAGAGCCAGTTAAAGATCTTCACACCAGTCGGAACCGCAATCAGCATTGTTGCAATGCCGAAGAAGGTGTTGACGTCTGCCCCTGCTCCCATGGTGAAAAAGTGGTGAACCCATACGAGCATACCGAGAACGCTGATCGCTCCACTTGCGTAAACCATGGTTTTATAACCAAAGAGTGGCTTACCAGAGAACGAAGCTGCAATTTCGGAGAAGACACCAAAAGCTGGCAGAATGAGGATATAAACCTCAGGGTGACCCCAAGCCCAGATCAGGTTGATATAAAGCATGACACTACCACCACCATCATTGGTGAAGAAATGCATACCTAAATAACGATCAAGACTTAACAGACCCAGTGTAACTGTCAGAACAGGGAAGGTAATCAGGATCATGACGATTGCCCAGAATGCCGTCCATGTAAAGATTGGCATCTGCATCATTTTCATGCCTGGAGCACGCATCTTAACAATAGTTGTGAAGAAGTTCACACCTGTAAGAAGCGTACCTACACCAGATATCTGCACAGCCCAAATGTAGTAATCAATACCAACACCAGGGTTAAATGCTAGTTCCGATACAGGTGGGTAAGCGAGCCAGCCCACATTCGCAAACTCACCAATGAACAATGACACGTTAATCAGCACAGCGCCGACAAGAGTCATGTAGAAGCTCACGGAGTTCAAGAATGGGAACGCAACGTCACGTGCACCAATCTGAAGAGGAACCACAAAGTTGAACAGACCTGTCATGAACGCCATAGCCATGAAGAAAATCATGATGGTGCCATGAGCAGAGAAGATCTGGTCATAGTGATGAGGAGGAAGATAGCCAGGGTTATTGCCATAAGCGAGCGCTAGCTGCGTACGCATCATAACAGCATCAGCAAAGCCACGCAGAAGCATAACAATTGCCAACACGATATACATGACGCCGAGCTTTTTATGGTCAACAGTTGTTAACCACTCACGCCACAAATATCCCCATTTGCCGAAGTAGGTGATCACTGCCAAAGCAGCGATTCCTATGACTGCCACGCCAATAAATGTTCCCACCAAAATGGGCACATCATATGGAATAGCAGATAAACTAAGTTTTCCGAGCATCTTTCGGTAATTCCTTACATGCCGGTGTCGTCAGAAGCAGCACTGTTGGAAGCAGGCTGTATGTGCATAATCTTGCCTGTGGCACGATCTTTAACTGCACCGTTATTGTATTTAGCTACAATATACTGGAAAAGATCAGACTGTGCATCAGCAAAATATGTCACTGGCGCGTTAACCTGTGGCGCAGAATATTTTGCATATGTTGAACCATTTAGAGGCTCACCAGAAGCAAATTTGCTGTCACCGTTTTTAACATTCTCAACCCAGGACTGGAACTGATCGACAGGCATTGCAATTGTTTGGAAATGCATGTCTGAGAAGCCCTTACCCGTATATTGAGCTGCCATACCTTTATAAATGCCAGGCTCACGAGCTAGCAAATGAAGCTCTGTTTGCATTCCGGCCATTGCATAGATCTGAGAACCAAGCTGCGGGATAAAGAAGGATGTCATAACTGCATCAGATGTGATGTGGAAGTTAAGTTCCGTCTTTGTCGGTACATCTAGTTCATTAATTGTTGCAATACCCAGATCAGGGTAAATAAAGAGCCACTTCCAATCTAGTGAAACAACCTGAATATTTAGAGGCTTTTGATTTTCAGCATGTTCTTTAACAAGCTGGTCATGCGTTAAAGGCTTATATGGGTCGTAAAAATGTGTACTCCAGAAGCTAACAACACTCAATATGAGAATTATTACAATTGGAATACCCCACACAAATGTTTCAATTTTGTGTGAGAATGACCAGTTTGGCCAATATTCAGCCTTTTTGTTTGATGCCCGATATTTCCAAGCAATCAGCAATGTTGCGATGATGACAGGGACGACAACACACATCATGACGGCCCATTCAAGCACCATCATAAAGCTATTGCCATCTCCAATCGGGCCGCGCGGTTGAAGAAGATCAACCGTACACCCAGAAAGCATCAATGCAGGCAACGCCGGGAAAAATCGCCAGAGTCTTTTCATGGATCCTGCCTTTATCTGTCGTTCTGGCCAAAAATAACCAGATAACAATTTGACACTGTCAGGACCGCCCTAGCGCATGAGAACGTCGTCATTTTTTGCCTTCCTTCGTTCCAGTCCTGACGGCAGAGGTGAGACTTCTCGCCCCTGCACTTATTTACCAATGTTTCGGGGACAATTCCCCTTATGTTTCCCTAGACTCATTCTCTTGTATTTAATCATTACAAGGGAAAACTAAGCGAGAACAAACGGTAATTGCTTAGGCCATTACAGGAAACGTTTGGTCTGATTCGTATCTTATCGGATTTCACGCAAATGTAAACGTGAATTACGGTTTTTTAATATTGGGTACAATAACCCAGAAACACAGTTTATTTTAAGCACAAAAAAAGAAGACAGTTTGGTTGCTCTGCCTTCTTTTTTTCATTCTTCACACCAAAGAATTCAAATGTTTACGGTCAGCGATTGTCTGATCTGACACCCATAAACTGAAGAAGAAACTGAAAAAGGTTAACAAAGTTGAGATACATGGATAAGGCATCATAGATGCTGTTCTTTGCTAACTCATCAGGGTTTAAATAAGCATATTGCTGCTGGTAAGAAAACTTAATGCGTTGTGTGTCGTAAGCTGTAAAGCCCGTAAAGACCAACACCCCAACAAAAGAAATAATCATCGACATCATGGAGCTGGCAAAAAACATATTCACAACCATGGCTATTAGCAGGCCTATCAGTCCCATGGTCAAAAAGGCGCCAAAGCCCGTTAATGAGCGTTTTGTCACATATCCCCATAGAGAAACAGCCGCAAATAAACCAGCCGTTATAAAAAAGGTTCGTGCGACTGAAGCACCTGTATATGCAAAGAATATGCAAGCCAGACTTATCCCCATCACCGCGCTATAAACAAGAAAAAGAAGCTGAGCGGTGGAGCGCGACAATCTGTTTACGCCAAAAGAAAGGACAAGAACAAAGACCAGTGGAGAAAAAATGCCAACGTAACCTAACAAAGTTGGCGCAAGAGCAAATCCTGAAGAGGTGCGTGCAACGTGAAAAAACACCTCTTTAAGAGATGTATTTATGATTGCGAAAGCTACAACCCCAGTTAAAGCA
This sequence comes from Aristophania vespae, assembly GCF_009906835.1. Classification (NCBI taxonomy): domain Bacteria; kingdom Pseudomonadati; phylum Pseudomonadota; class Alphaproteobacteria; order Acetobacterales; family Acetobacteraceae; genus Aristophania; species Aristophania vespae. The sequence goes on along the minus strand of NZ_CP047652.1, from coordinate 705,478 downwards.
AGGGCAACAGCCATCCAGTTGTAAACACGGAGCATATATGAACGCAATCCTGCGTCCATAGCAGCATAGCCTTGCTGGCTTCCAGTAGAGTTATAATCGTAATGAAATGCCATATTACCTATTATCCGGAAAAAGCTGGTAAAAACCTATTACAAAAGGCTTTTTAGTTATACAACGATGTGGGGATTATTCCTGACCTGTCAAGAGCGTCCCACATAATGATCATAAATAAAGGCACAATCATTACATATGGTTAATTTGGCTGTCACTATTCCTGCTTCACCAGCATTAGAGCAACGTCTCGCAATATTAAAGAGCAGTTTGGAGGGAGTTCAATGGAAAGAAAAACATAGCTCTTACATCACGCTCCGCTGTCTGGGGAATATTGATAACTCTATATTGTTAGAAGAAATTGATTATGAATTGTCACGCCTTACCTGGCCTGCTTTTTCAGTTGCCGTAAAAAGTGTAGCGTTCCAAAATTATAATGAGAATTATAAAATCGGCGTTTCTATTGTAGCTTCATCTGAGCTTATCAGATTAAAACAAAAAATTGATTTCGCGCTCCAACGTGCAGGAGCCTCAACACCAAGAAGGCGGTTTGCACCTTTTTTGGAATTAGGAATATTACCCTCTGGCAAGGAACGAGAACTTATGTCCTGGTTAGAGCTTAATGGATTATTTTCAGCTTCAATCTCTAAAGTTGACCAAATCAACTTAATCGAAGTGTACGACTCAAAAAACTACGGTTTAATATCAGTTTTGGAAAGTTACGGACCAGCTATCTGACCCATTATTTTTAGAAAATTCTTCAACATAAGATTTAAGCATAAGAAAATCTTCAAGAGAGCAAAATAATATTTTATCTCTAGAAATATAAAGGCACGTCAGTCCCAGATTATTATAGAGCTCATTAAAACGATCACTTGACTGCAAAAAAGCCAACATACAATTTTCTTGCAAAGCGTAATCTCTCAAGCGCAAAATCGCTGCCCTTGCTTTATGAGCAGCCCCTACTGGCTCTCCAACTGCCAAAACAAAAAAGTCTTTTTTTACAAAAGCCAGTGCAGCTTGTTTAGTTTCGTCATAAAATAGGCCGTTTGGCGTTACACCGAGCTTTTCCATAATAATTTCAGCAGGCTCGTCATGTGCTAGGCAGGCATATAAAGCAGCTGACTGAGTACTCCAGTGATAAGGATGTAACTTTGCTTTTCTTAATGCCAACCAAAAACCAATAAAACAACTAAACAACACACAAAACATGAGTAAACGGGCTTTTATCAGGCGAGCATCAAAGAGTAATGGATGCCACCATATCACACCTAAATGCTCATTTACGGCAATCCAGCGTAAACCAATTAAACTCACGATACATAAACTTAAAAAGAAAAAAAGTAATGGTGAGTGTGGCTCAGAGCGCCAATAAGCCCGCCTATAATAACTTGAGCGAAAAGGCAGTAAAACAAGCAAAGCACTCAGTATCAAAAGACACACAAACCAGGAATCATGACGAAAAACTAATATGGCTTCTATAAATAGTAGTAACAATACAGATACACGCCATGCCAATAGCACGCGTTGCATTAGCCCCATGGCAGCGGCTATTAATACAACTCCAAATATAATTAAAAGTAGTGCAGAAATTTGAATAAAAAAAGTATAGACTGACGAAAGTGATGTAGGTAATGGTGCAAAAAGAGCATAACAGATTGTTGCTATACCTAGCAGAATTTGTATAACGCAAGCAGCTCTTATACTAAAGTCAGCCTCAAATTCCCGCAAAGCCTGCCCTGACCCCTCAGTCAATCGATTTTTGGGTAAGAAATATTTGCTACGTAAAAGGACTTCGTGCGAAGCAAATAAAAAACCTGCCAAAATCAAAGGCACCAAATAATACATGATACGAAAGACAAGAATAGTTGCCATGATATGTGAAACTGGCAACCATGGTGAAAGAGCGGCAATCATAGCCCCATCAAACACCCCTAACCCACCAGGAATATTTGCTACCAAACCAGCCGTGTAGGAAACGAGATAAATACCCAGAAAGCTGCCAAAAGTTAACGTCGTTTCTGGCGGTAATGGCCCAATAAGGCACCAGATAATCAATGCCGTTGCCGACATATCAGCCATGCTGGCTGATATTTGCCCCAGAGCCATTTTCCAACCTGGCAGCTCAGTTTCATGTCCAAAAAAAGTGATTTTTTTATACCAGCATGACAGAACGACATAAAGTAACAGCACACTAAAGCAAGCTGCACCCAATAATCTTGGAAACCAGGTGCCGTAGTGAGATAATATAGGAATAGTATTGGGTTGCCAGGATAGAACTATTCCAACTAAACCTGTTGTACCCAGTAAATAAGTTACAGAGCAAAAAGCAACTATAGACGCTATTTTTTGTCCAGGTACACCCCAATTGCGATATAATCTATAACGAACCGCTGTACCGGAAATTGCTGCAAAGCCTAAATTATGAGACAAAACATAGGCACAAAAAGCAACAAAGGAGGCTTTTAACCAGGAAATTTTGGCTTTTACTTGCCGGCAGGCAAGACCATCATAAAATGTCAGAATAGCATAAGCCAAAAAGGTAGCCCCGGCCCCGGCCCATAAGGACGAAGCAGGCAGGGCTTTAACACTGGCTATTACATCATGAATAGAAAGATGCTTTAGCTGCCGCCAAATCACTATGGCAGCAGCGAATAAAAGCACTAGACCAAAAAAAGCAGGCAAATGCTTAAAAAAACGCCTCCACTTTGTCTGTTGTGGGAGAGCGTGCTTTATGGGTTTAGAAGAATAATCTTTGGACATAAAACCCTATGATTTACCCGTCCCCTGTTTAATCTTCTGCTTCCCCTAATTTTACCTCAGGGCGCGCCAAGGCCTCTTTAATTAAAGAAATTGTTTCAGCTAAGCCAAATAAAGCAGCAAAAACACCAAAACGTGGTCCTTCACTCTGTCCTAGCAAAACTTCATAAAGACACCCAAACCAGGCTCTTAATTCAGACTTCTCAAAATATCTTTTTCCAACTTCAAAAACGACATTTTGGACTTCGTCTGGGGTTGAGTTGGCAGGAATGCCTTCAAGAGCTGCGGCTAAATCCGTTAAACCTTTTCTTTCTCGTTCTGTTGGCGCACGATAAACCTTTGTTGGTTTTACGCGCTCGTTAAAATAAGTCAGGGCATGAGAGACTAAACGGTCTAGATAAGGGTGTGTTTCTGGAGAGAGCGAGCTGTCATAACGCCCCAAAAACTTCCATAATGTTGCCGCTTCATGAGCATTTGCTACACTTGCCAAGTTAAGAAGGGCTGTAAAAGAAATAGGGCTTGTATCTTTATGGCGTATTTCACCATTATGTAAAAACCACACTGGGTTATTATAAAGATCAGCCCCTCTTGTTGCTCACTTTTTTGAACAAACGTCAGGTAATCATCTGTTGCACGGGGAATAACATCAAAATATAGACGTTTAGCCCGGCTTGGCTGTTGGAACATGTATTGGGCTAGACTTTCCGTCGTGCCATAGCGTAGCCATTCCTCTACAGACAACCCATTGCCTTTGGACTTGCTAATCTTTTGCCCTTGAGCATCCAAGAAAAGCTCATAAGTGAGCGTAACAGGTGGCTCTTTACCTAACAGACGGCAGATTTTTGAAGAAAGCTTTACACTCTCAATAAGATCCTTGCCTGACATCTCATAGTCGACACCCAGCGCATACCAGCGCATGGCCCAATCTGCCTTCCACTGCATTTTGGCCTGCCCACCATAAACGGAGGTCTCAAAACGCTTTCCGGTTTCATCTTCCCAAACAACTGTGCCAGCCTCAGGGTTTACCTCTAAAATGGGCACTTGCATTACACGACCCGTTTCTGGATGGATCGGTAACACAGGAGAATAAGTCGCACGTCTCTCAGCACCTAGAGTAGGAGCAATAACGGCTATAATTTTGTCATGAACTTCCAGAACGCGCTTTAGAGCTTTGTCGAATGTGCCGCTTTTATAATATTTTGTAGCTGAGGCGAATTCATAGTCAAAACCAAAATTATCTAAAAATTCGCATAAAAGGGCGTTATTATGCGCTGCAAAGCTCTCATGTGTTCCAAAAGGGTCTGGTATGCAAGAAAGCGGCAACCCTAAATGCTGTTGCAACATATCCTGCTGTGGAACATTGGTTGGAACTTTACGGAGCGCATCCATATCATCAGAAAAAGCTAAAAGCCGTGTTTTACGGCCTGTCATAGCTTCAAAAGCCTGACGAACCCAGGTTGTACGAGCCACTTCGCCAAATGTGCCGATATGTGGTAAACCAGAAGGACCATACCCAGTTTCTAATAAAATGGGCTTTTCAGAATCTCTATCTTTAACCCTCTCGCTTAATTTTCGTGCTTCCTCAAAAGGCCAGAGTTTAAGCAAAGAAGAATCAGGCAAAGCGTGGCTTAACATATTATGCATAGACCTAAAAAATAGTAACCCTTTAAGTCAGGGTCAAGAAGTGCTGATTGTTCTAAGAGATTAAACTCTCGGCATCAACGACTTTTACAGATAAAATACTGCAAATGTCTGAAACGTTTCTCTCTCCGTTCGATCTTCCTGCTTTGATTGCAAAGCCTGGTGTCTCTTCTTTTGTGACACCAGATGGTGAAATGTTGCGTTTACCAAACCATGAATTAAGACCAATTCTAAAAGATTATCCCCCTCCATTATTAGTTCATGGGCCAGAAACACTACGCTTATTAGATCTCCCTCCTGAAACACAGCCTGTACCATGGCTGGATTTGCTAGAGCTCTTTTTATTTATTCATCCAGCTCAATCTTTAACACCAACACCACGAGGTCTCTCTCTGGCACTGGGGTTATTGAAAGAAGAGGAAAACCCTCATCTTGAAGCTAATGTTCTTTATAATATAACGCATCATTTGCTCTCACAATTAAGCGAATATGGAACTGATCCTCTCCTCCATAAAAACCTGACGCTTGCCCTTGCCCTTTAAGCAAGGCTGGATGGAGCTGGGCTGAAACAGTAAAATTAGCGCTTAATGTTCATTCAGACGAAGCAGAAAATCTCTCTAGCCATAAGATTGAGCCTTATTTTGGGGATGTGCTCAAAATTTGGCAGCGCCTCCCTCAGTGGGAAGAAGAAGCGCCCCGCCCTCCTCCTGGCTCTCAATCTGTATCAGTTTTGGACGCACGCAAACGTCTGGCAGAAATTCTTGGGCCTGATGCAGAGACGCGTACAGGTCAGGCAGATTTTTCTTCGGTAGCTAGTTATAGTTTTCAACCTCGTACTGCCATCAATGCACCCAATATTGTGCTAGCTGAAGCAGGGACGGGAACAGGCAAAACTCTTGGCTATATTGCTCCTGCAAGTATATGGTCCGAAACCAATAGCGGCACAGTTTGGATTAGTACTTACACGCGCCATCTGCAACGCCAGATCGAACAAGAAATCACAAAGCTTTATCCTGATCCTACGATCCGCAGAAAAAAGGTCGTTATTCGAAAAGGACGAGAAAACTATCTTTGTCTTTTAAATTTAGAAGATATTACTGTTAGCACCCTCAACCGCCCCACTCAAAACAATCCTCAACTGATTGCTCTTTCTCTTCTGGTCAGGTGGGCTGAAGTTACGTCTGATGGAGATTTACAGGGAGGTGATTTGCCAGGCTGGTTTGGAGATTTATTTGGCCATAGCCTTATCACAACGATTGCTGACAGACGGGGCGAATGTATTCATTCTGCATGCCAGCATTATCAACGCTGCTTTATAGAAAATTCTATCCGCAAAGCCCGTCATGCTGATTTTGTTATAGCAAATCATGCCCTTGTACTGTCTCAGGCAGCATGGAATGCTTTAGTGCCAAAGTCCCTGGCTCCGGCAGATTTAACAGATGAAAATGGTGTTCCCACTCATATTATTTTTGACGAAGGACATCATATTTTTGAAGCCAGTGATAACGCTTTTGCTCATGTTTTTTCGGGACTGGAAGCTGCTGAGCTAAGACGCTGGCTTTTAGGTGCTGAAGGGGGGCGCTCCCGGGCACGCGGCTTACAGCGCCGTATGGATGATTTAATAGAAATCTTCCCCCCTATTAAAGATATTTTACAGGCACTCCTTACATCTGCCACGTTGGCTTTACCACAACCCCGCTGGAGCATTAGACTTCAGGAAGCACGGGATGCACGGGCATCTGCGGCCCTTAAGACCGATGAAGAAACTTTATCAGAAGAGGCAGTTAACTCGCAGTTTTCACAAGAACCACTCGAAAATCCGGCAGAAAATTTTCTTCATGCTCTGGATCATCTTCTTGAAACAAGACTTATTCAAAATACAAAAACAAAAGACGCTGAACAATATTATAATCGTCAGGAAATTGACCTGCACCCGGCAAGTGAGGACGTTTTGCATAAAGCAGAGGTTCTTATTGAGGCTTTACAACAAGTTTTGTCCCCTCTTGATCGGCTTATAAATTATTTTGCAAGCATAATTGAGCAGGAAGACGAGCTAGATCCAGCTCTAATACAAAGAGTTGAGGCCACAACCCGCAGCCTTTACCGACGCGCTTTTACGCCCGTGCAGGGTTGGCTCTCTATGCTGAGGGCATTAGCCGTGCCACCTCAGCAAAATGAATTGCCACTTTATATTGATTTTATAAGACGCGATCGCTTTTCTGTTCCAAGATTAGGATCTGAGGGGTTTGATATAGCTCTTCATCGTCACTGGCTTGATCCCACCATACCCTTTGCAAGCATTCTACAAACTACAACCCATGGCTTATTGATTACCTCTGCAACATTGCGCGATCAAAGAGAGCAGAGAAATGACGAGGAAGCCTGGCACCGTGCAGAGCAAAGAGTAGGAATACCCCATTTTTTAAAGCCCCCTGTGCGGGCCGCCTTGTTAAGTCCTTTTGATTATGCTCAGCAAACGAGGGCTTATGTTATTACAGATATATCTTCGGAAATAACGTCTTTGAGCAGGGCATTCCAGGCTCTTTTTGAAACAAGCAATGGCGGCGCTTTAGGTCTTTTTACAGCTATTAACCGCCTTAAAGCGGTTTATAAGCATATAGAAGAGCCTTTAGGGCGTAAAAATATTTCTCTTTATGCTCAGCATATAGATGCGATGGATAATGCAACTTTAGTTGATATTTTCCGCACTGAACGTAATAGCTGCCTTCTTGGAACTGATGCCATGAGAGATGGTGTCGATATTCCTGGGGATGCTTTACGCATGGTGGTATTTGAACGTACCCCATGGCCGCGGCCAGATATTTTACACCGTGAAAGGCGGCGTTATCTTTCTAACGGAAACTCATATGAATATGACGATTTTGTAACACGTATACGTTTACGTCAGGCTTTTGGACGTCTTATTCGCCGCAAAAATGATAAAGGCGTTTTTGTCATGCTAGATCGCCGTTTACCAACACGTCTTCTCTCTGCTTTTCCCGAAGGCGTGGACGTGAAACGTTTACCCCTGTCAGAAGCTCTTGAAGAAATTGCTGAATTTTTAAACTCAGACCTCTCTACTTAATTTTTCAGGGTAGTCTTATTAAAAATTGGTTTTTAACGAAAAAGGCTTTCACCCTCATTAAAGAGTGAAAGCCTTTTTTTATGAGCTTTTATCTTTCACACAATATGAAAGATAAGGTGTGCTTCACATTAGAAGCCCATTCCGCCCATGCCACCCATTCCGCCCATACCTTCGTCAGGCATTGCAGGCGCTTTTTTCTCTGGGCGCTCGGCAACCATAGCTTCGGTTGTGATTAACAACCCGGCAACAGAAGCAGCATCTTGAAGCGCAGTACGAACAACTTTAGTTGGGTCGATAATACCAGCGGCAACAAGGTCTTTATACTCGCCTTTTTGAGCATCAAAGCCAGTTGTATAGTCTGATTTCTCAAGAACTTTACCAGCAATGACCGCACCATCTTCACCAGCATTGTGAGCAATTTGACGAAGTGGAGCCTGAAGAGCCTTACGAACGATCTCTGCACCAACGCGTTGATCTTCGTTATGGAATGTCAGGTTACCTAGGTTGAGGCTTGCACGGGCAAGAGCTGTACCACCACCTGGGACGATACCTTCTTCAACAGCGGCGCGTGTTGCATGTAATGCATCATCAACGCGGTCTTTGCGCTCTTTAACTTCAACTTCTGTGCTACCACCAACACGGATAACAGCAACACCACCTGCCAATTTAGCAAGACGCTCTTGCAGCTTCTCACGGTCATAGTCAGATGTTGTCTCTTCAATTTGAGCGCGAATCTGGTTGCAGCGTGCTTTGATAGCATCTGTCTGACCAGCACCCTCAACGATTGTGGTGTTTTCTTTGTCAATATGCAGCTTTTTAGCGTTACCAAGCATATCAACAGTGACGTTTTCAAGCTTGATACCAATATCTTCGGAGACAAGCTGGCCACCTGTAAGAATAGCGATGTCTTCAAGCATAGCTTTACGACGATCACCAAAACCAGGCGCTTTAACAGCGGCAATTTTCAGACCACCACGAAGCTTGTTCACAACGAGAGTTGCAAGGGCTTCACCATCAACATCTTCTGCAATGATAAGAAGTGGACGGCCAGACTGAACAACACTTTCAAGAAGTGGAAGCATTGGCTGAAGAGAAGAAACTTTCTTTTCATGAATAAGGATAAGTGGGTTATCCATATCCACTGTCATCTTCTCTGTATTTGTCACGAAATAAGGAGAGATGTAACCGCGATCAAACTGCATACCCTCGACAACATCAAGTTCGGTATGAAGACCACGTGCTTCTTCTACAGTGATAACACCTTCTGAGCCAACTTTTTCCATAGCTTGGGAGATCATCTCACCAATCTCGGACTCACCATTGGCAGAAATTGTACCAACCTGAGCAATTTCAGCTGGAGAAGAAATTTTGCTGGTGCGTGTTTTTAGCTCTTCAACAACCTGGCCAACAGCTTTATCAATGCCGCGTTTTAAATCCATAGGATTCATGCCAGCAGCAACAGCTTTTGCACCTTCACGAATAATTGCCTGGGCCAGTACAGTGGCTGTCGTTGTACCATCACCAGCAATATCGTTGGTTTTAGAAGCAACTTCACGCACCATTTGTGCGCCCATATTTTCGAACTTGTCAGCTAGTTCGATTTCTTTAGCAACTGAAACACCATCTTTTGTGATACGTGGTGCGCCAAAGCTTTTATCAAGAACAACATTGCGGCCTTTTGGACCCAATGTCACTTTCACAGCATTAGCAAGAATATCAACACCACGGAGCATACGCTCGCGTGCATCAGCACCAAATTTTACGTCTTTAGCAGCCATAACACTCAACTCCTTTGAGGTTTAAAACAAGCGAAGGGGAAAAGCCTAAATTAGCCTACAACGCCCAGAATATCGCTTTCTTTCATGATCAATAGCTCTTCACCATCAACCTTGACCTCAGTGCCAGACCACTTGCCAAACAGAACGCGGTCGCCTGTTTTTACATCCAGCGGGACAAGCTGCCCGTTATTATTACGCTCGCCAGGTCCAACAGCGACAACTTCGCCTTCCATTGGTTTTTCCTTAGCGGTATCTGGGATAATAATTCCACCAGCAGTTTTTGCTTCACCGTCCAAACGACGGACGACTACACGGTCATGTAGAGGACGAAACTTCGTCATGGATCGCTCCATTCTAGGCCAGCCCTTGTTCAAAGCAGCGTGGCCGGGTTATTGCGCTCAAAAACAGCAGCGCACCTCTGTGCGTCTCTTTTTATCATAAGAGGCGCATCTGAGAGATAATATCGCCTTATCAACGCGTCAAGAAGCGTCCCCTCTTCTAAAAAGATTTTTTTTTAACCATACTCATTAATGTCTGATTCATTGTTAGTCTTATAACCATTCGAGGAGGTTGATTATGCCCTCTAACCCAATCCTATCAGCAACAGCACAACTTACATCTGCTGACGGTCACTCATTTGATGTTTTTGAGGCCGTACAAAAAACCGGCAAACCCAAAGCAGGACTGATTGTTGTGCAGGAAGTTTTTGGGCTTACCGATTATATTCGTAATGTTAGCGAACAGCTGGCCCATGTTGGCTACCAGGTTATTGCCCCTGCCCTTTTTGACCGCGTGCAACCTGAAGCTATTTTCCCTTATGATGAAGACGGCCTGAAAAAAGGCATGGAAATATATGCACAACTTGATCAGAAAAAGGCCCTTGAGGATATCGAAGCCTGCATCAATGCCTTGCGTCATGAAAATCCTGAGAGACCTATTGGCATTATAGGTTTTTGCCTTGGTGGCTCGCTTGCCTGGAAAGCAGCGCAGTCATTAAAGGTTGATGCCTCTGTCGCATGGTATGGCGGTGAAATCGCACAAAACACCTCTCCTGAACCTCGGTGCCCTGTTCAGCTTCATTTTGGAGATAATGATGCTTATGTTTCCGAAGCAGATTTAGACATGATTCTTGACGCTTATCCTGACATTCCACTCTATGTTTATAAAAATGCCGAGCATGGTTTTGGGTGCACCGACCGCGCCAGCTTTAATGCAGAGGCTAGTGAATTAGCATGGGAAAGGACACTGGCTTTCTTTTCAGAAAAATTAGAAGCTCATTAAAAGCCCAATATTAGGGAGTGTTCAAAAACTCCCCTAATATCCGACCATTTTCAGACGTTATTTTTACAAAACGCGATCAGCTATAAATTTTAATGTCTCGACCACTTTTTCATCACGAGCCTGAGGTGCCGTAATAATGGCATTATCAAGTGCTCTCTCTGCCCCGCTTGAGCAAAGCTCTCTTTCTTGCCCCAAAACAGGAATTGCGGCTTTTATTAATGCACGAGCATGATCGGCATTTTTTTGCATGATTTTAATGACAGCTTCTACCGTAACAGCCTCATGTTCGTCGTGCCAGCAATCATAATCTGTGACCATTGCCACTGTTGCGTAATTCATTTCTGCTTCCCGAGCGAGACGGGCTTCAGGCATATTTGTCATGCCAATGACTGAGCAGCCCCATGAGCGATAAAGTTCACTCTCTGCTCTTGTAGAAAATTGCGGTCCCTCAATAACAACGTAAGTACCGCCGCGTTTTAAAGGAATAGAAAGATCATGCGCTTCCTTTTCCAGCACATCCAATAGGCGGTGGGAAACAGGGTCGGCCATACCGACATGGGCAACGCAGCCTTTTTCAAAAAAGGAACGCTTACGATTTTGGCAAAGATCAATAAACTGATCTACCAATACAAAGCGACCTGGCTCTAATTCTTCTTTTAACGATCCAACTGCTGAAAGTGACAAAATATCGGTAACGCCAGCTTTTTTAAGTGCTGCGATATTAGCCCGAAAATTTAGCTCTGAAGGTGGAATTGGATGGCCGCGCCCATGGCGTGGAAGGAATACGCAAGAGACTCCATCCAATGTGCCAAAAAGTAGCTCATCAGACGGTTCACCCCACGGAGTCTCGCAACGGCGCCACTGGCGGTCTTTTAAACCATCAATTTCATATAATCCTGAGCCACCAATAACGCCAATGACAGGTTTAACCATTTTATTCTCAGCCATGTTTACGACCCCTTATTTTAACAAAAGACCAGCTTTTCATAACGGTTAAACCCTTTAATGCACATAGAATTTTAGAAAAGGTGATAGCTGGTTTTAATAATTTGCAACACATGCTCCCTTTTCTGTGAGGTGCAATCTTGTATAGTCATTATCAGCGCCAGGGCAGTCCTCTGGCTATATCAATATTAGATTAAGGCGAGACAGAAGGATAAACTTCATGACCACGACGCCGAGCTTCAAAGACTTAATACGACAAGATGTTCCTCATGACGCTCTTAAAAAGCAAGCACAAGCTTGGTTCGAATCTTTAAGAGACCGTATTTGTGCTTCTTACGAACAGCTTGAAGATGAGGCTGTCGCTGGTCAGTCTCAGGTCCTGAAGGACCGCCATGAGGCAGGACGCTTTGAAAGAACAGCCTGGACACGCTCAAGCGGTGGTGGCGGTGTTATGTCCGTCATGCGCGGTCGTGTTTTTGAAAAAGTAGGGGTTAATGTCTCCACAGTTTGGGGAGAATTCTCTCCGGAATTTAGAAAACAAATTCCAGGAGCCGAAGAAGATCCCCGTTTTTTTGCTACGGGCATCTCTCTCGTATCTCACCCATGTAATCCCCATGTCTCAGCCGCTCATTTCAATACGCGCCTGATTGTAACATCACGTGGCTGGTTCGGAGGTGGAGGGGATATTACACCAATGTTCCCAAAAAGTGAGAGCGCCATTTCAGATGCAGAAGAGTTTCATGCAGCTTTTAAAGCAGCTTGTGACAAGTACGACCCGTCTTATTATCCGCGTTTTAAAAAATGGTGCGATGAATATTTTTATCTACCCCACCGCAAAGAACCACGCGGTTTAGGTGGTATTTTTTACGATTGGTTACGCTCTGAAGATTTGGAAGAAGATTTCGCATTTACTAGAGATGTTGGTGAGGCATTTTATAAAGCCTATCCAGAAGTTGTACGTAAACGCCTCTTTACACCCTGGACTGAAGAAGATCGCGAAGCTCAGCTTATTCGCCGGGGTCGCTATGCTGAATTTAACCTTCTTTACGACCGGGGAACTGTCTTTGGACTAAAGACTGGTGGAAACACCGAAGCCATTTTAATGAGCCTTCCTCCTGACCTTCGCTGGCCATAAGCTCTTAATTAAAAAAAGGCCCTTTTTTCATACGAAAATGGGCCTTTCTACTATTTTCAGCAAAAATATTTTAAACAACCTCATCTACCAAAATATGCAAATTATTGCGTGAGCACATTTCGATCCGTGCCTTAACGCCGTAAATATCTGCCAAAATCTTGGGGGTTGTTACTGTCTTTACACCACCTTGCGCAATGAGTTTCCCTTCTTTGACATAAACCACATCAGATGCCCTTTGCAGTGCGATATTGAGGTCATGCACGACAATAAGTGTCACTAAGTTACGCATTTCTGTTTCATGACGAACCGCCTCCATAACAGCGATCTGGTAATGCAAATCCAGAGCACTTAAAGGCTCATCAAGTAACAAAAGAGAAGGTCTTCTTACCAGCGCCTGAGCAAGCCCAACAAGTTGGCGTTGTCCACCTGAAAGCTCATCCATGTAACGCAGAGCCAAAGCCGCTATTCCAAGTCGCTCTAAAATTGCAACACTTTCATCTAATGCCAATTCTGCTGAAACAGCATCCCCTGCCCTACGAGCCACCATAACAGCTTCTAAGACCTGTAAATGAACTGTAGGCGGTAATGTTTGCGGAAGATATGCACTGAGCTGTGCCCTCTTAGCCTGAGCTAAAGATGAAAGCTTATGCTCACCTAATGAAATTTTTCCATGTGACGGCGTTAAACCGGCAATAGCGCGTAATAATGTCGATTTTCCTGAACCATTAGGTCCCAAAATAGCGGTAATGCGACCTGCTCTAATAGGTGCCAATGTTAGATTATCAATAACTTGTCGTGTTCCGTACTTAACACTTAACTCTTCGACAGATAATGAACTCTCGCGTGTAGAATGAGCAGAGCCAGACATTAAATGCGCCTCCGCAATACAACGCCTAAGAAAAATGGAATGCCAACCAGAGCTGTAACAATACCAACAGGAATAACGACACCCTGAATTAAATTTTTAGCCGCAATGGAAGATAGTGACATAATGAGGCAGCCACATAAAGCAGCACCGGGAAGATAATAACGATGATCCTCACCTAAAAGCCGCCTTGCAATATGCGGGGCTACAAGACCAACGAAACCAATTGTTCCCACAAAAGAGACTGCCAAAGCAGACAGGATGCTAATGCGTAAAAGCGACATCATCCGCAAACGTTGGACGTTCACACCATAGCTCGCTGCACGATCTTCACCTAATCGCAAGGCTGTCATGGCTGAAGCTGATTTCCACGAAAAAGGAAGAACAATAGCGCACCCTACAGTCAGGACGAGAATTTTTCCCCAGTCAGCACGCGTTAAACTACCCATTGTCCAAAAAACGAGTTCCTGGAGTGAGTCCTCATCTGCAACAAATTGCATAAGCGCTACAAAAGCGTGGAACGTAAATACAAGCGCAATACCAAACAAAACCACTACAGATGTTGAGCAGGAGCGCGTACGAGACACCAGCTCTAATAATAAGGCTGATCCCACAGCAAATATAAATGCCTCAATGGGTATCATCCAGTTTTCTGGTACATAAGGAATGCGCCAATTTAACACTATGGCCAGTGAAGCCCCAAAAGCCGCCGCTGCTGAAACACCTAAGGTAAAGGGCTGGCAAGGGGGTTATCTAAAATGGTCTGCATTTCCGCACCAGAAATGCCTAATGAAAGCCCTACTAAGATCGCCATCAAAGCGTAAGGAAGTCTCAACTGCCATACAATGATGGACGCTGTACCATCAGAAGGATGGCATAATGCATGAATAAGCTGAGAAGGTGTTAGACCTGCTGGCCCTAACGAAAAGTCTAGCAACAGCGAGCCTAAAATAAGCACCAGTAATATGCTCAAAACCAAAATACGGTGTTTGACCAAGCCAGCATATGACTGTCTCATCCCTACAAGATGAGACAGCAATTTTTGCGTATGTTCAGGCGATAAATCAGCTTGTTCTGGATGCTGGTTTTTAGAGAGCATTTGTATCGATCCAGTAGGTACCACCAACTGGAAGGGCTGTGAAACGCTTTTGCATTTCACTCAGATCTGCATCAGGATTAAGAGATTTAAAGCGCTCGGGGTAGAACCATTTTGCCATGACTTCAACAGCTAAAATGTTAAAGGGATTGTCATAGTAAGAATGCCAAATTCCATAAGCTTTTTTATTTTTTACTGCCTGTAAATTGGCTAATTCTGGCGCTTTTAGCAACGATAAGAATGACTGACGTGCGATTTCAGGCGTAACCTGTGCGCCCATTTTCAAACCAGGTGCCGTAGCCCCGGGACCACGTGTCCCATCCAGAATTAACACATCAGGATTAAGTGAAATCAAGGCTTCGGCTGAAATATCACCCAAATAACCGGGTAGCATATTAGCTGCAACATTTTGACCACCAGCAGCTTCGATAAAGGACCCCATATTGCCTTTTCCTGCTGTATGACAGCATGTTTGGCGGGCACCTGCTAGCATGTTAATAAAAACACGTGGTCTTTCAGAAGCCGGAATATCTTTGACGATATTTTCAATTTGATTAAGACGATTTTCGTAAAAATCAGTGAACGCTTTGGCCTCGTTCTCCCGATCTAAAGCCTGACCAAGAATTGTCATGCTTTTAACTGTGTTTTTTATGGGATCTTTTCTGAAATCTACAAAAATAATCGGTATGTGAGCTGATTTAAGACGCCTTACAACATCGCTAGATTGCCCGGGACCATGACCTGTTGTTGTGAAAATGACAAGGTCAGGGTGTAGATCAAGGACTTTTTCGGGGCTAACCGTATCAGCAGAGCTGCGACCAATAACAGCAACCTTCCCAGCTTCAGGAAATTTTTTAAGCATTTGATCGTAATATTGAGTATCAGCAGAGCGAAATTCGCCCTGCCATCCCACTATGCGCTTAAATAAGTTTTCCCCCTCAAGAGGTTCTAAAGCATAAATTAGCCGCCCCTCCCCTAAGACGATACGCTTGGGATGGTCAGGCAAGGACACAACATGCCCTGTAATATCTGTTACGTTACGTGCTTGCGCTACATTTAAGGCACTAGCTCCCAAAAAACATGAAGCAATCGTAACCGCATGCAAAACAGATTTTAAAGACACAATGTGCTCCTAACATTTTTGCAAAAGAATCTCAGAATGATAATCATTCGCGTTATCTCTTTATAATGATACGGAAATTCCAAGCCAAGATAAAACTTCCTTTATTATTAGGCCCCTCATCATCTGAACTAAAGATTATTTAGCTGCGTTTTCTTCGCAAAAGTACACGAACAGCACCTTGATTACCTTTATGTGGATGAACCACAGCTAAAATATGAGGACGAATATCTTTTCTTTGTAGCCATAATGGTAATTCTCGCCTGATCATTCCCCCTCGCTCACCACTTCCCATGCCCGTCACGATTTCGACACAGCGCCAATGCAGTATTTTAGCCCTATGAATAAAAGAATTGAGATGGTCAAAAGCTTCCTGAACAGTATATCCATGCAAATCTAACTTCGCATCGACCGCTATTTTGCCCCGAGACAATTTGCGCCACTGAGTATTATCCAAGCCAGGAGCTCGGACTCCAACAAATAATTCATGATGTTTTGAGCGAAGCGTCGATATGGACGATGAAGCGGAATGAAGATTTAACGGTTTTACTTCTTGCAAAACTGTCTGAAAGTTTTCAATTTTGGGCTGAGAAGGTTTTTCTGGAAGACGCTTTTCAGGAAGATTCTTTTGAGATGCACAATGTAAGGGCATCACGTCTTGCATGACAGTACGCCACAATTTTAGTTCATCTTCTTTTAGAAATCTCTTGGCCACTCATGAAGCCTTTTGATCAAGCGTCACGAGCTCACGCAATCTTTCCCGCGCTATTTTGACGTAAGCTGTATCAGCTTCAATACCGATAGCTTGTAAACCCAATTTTTCCGCAGCAACGAGCGTTGTGCCTGTACCCATAAAAGGATCTAACACAGTTAAATCAGGACGCACACCATGAAGTTGCAAACATGTCAGAGGAAGAGATACTGGAAAAGTGCCAGGATGACTGAATTTTCCTTCCTTACTTCGCACTGTCTCATAAGGCAGAAACCATGTATCCCCGCGGCAGCGTTTATCCTGCTCATGCTGGCGACGATTAATATTACTTTTGTCTGTAAAAGGAACACCAGCTTCAACGCGCCGTAACGGAACATCTCCCATTTTTGTTAAATGAAAAATATGCTCATGATTCCGATTTAGATAACGCTTTGAATTTATGGGCTTAAAATGGCCATGAGTTACGTCTTTAACAGCAATAGATTTAACCCATGAAATATGATTTTGCAGAATAAAAAATTTTCGCAATCTGACAACAAGCTCAAATGGCAACCATGGTTGAGTGCTTGAGCCAGCAATATTTAAAAAGAAAGAGCCTTTATCGTTCAAAATACGATGTAGGAGAGAGCAAATCTCCTCCATCCACGATAAATACTCTTCTTCGCTTAAGCGATCTTTATAGCTACGATAACCAAGACCAATATTATAGGGAGGAGATGTAATAATTACATCTACACTCCCTTTGGCAAGCCGCTTTAACACGCGCCCTGAATCACCGCGTATGAGCTGGTGCTTTCCTACCGTCTCACGACGTGTACGGATCATTGAGCTGTAGAATCCGTGAAAACAGACCAATCTAATATTTCGGTAGAGGGATGAGGCAATAAGATTACCATGCGCCCATGATGACGCAGGGCCCCTGCTACAAATCTTGCCTGCTCTCCCCAACCAGTGAAAAGATCCGCCCGACCAACACCCTGGATATTTTTACCGACATCCTGTGCAAAGGTTAAATGCTGCCAAATTTCTGATGAGCCATCACTGCTTGGAAAGCCTGTCTCAACCCAGATAGGTGCAGCAAAAGGAACAATCTGACGGTCAATCGCCACTGACCTTCCTGGAGTCAATCCTACACCAAACGCACCTATCGGCCCTTCTTGTGCAGGGGTAGGAAGGGTTTTGAAGAAGATATAATTAGGGTTTTCTTCTAAAACACTCTTAATTTCACCTGGGTGAGCAGAAAGCCAGTCGCGAATAGACTCCATTGTCACATCTTCTTTGGCCATTGCACCCCGCTTAACGAGCACGCGCCCAATAGGGACATAAGGTTGTCCGTTACGCGCATCATAGCCTACTCTTATAACGTCACCATTAGGCAATAAAAGGCGGCCTGAACCCTGAATTTGCAGAAAGAACAAATCAACGGGGTCTTTAAGCCAGGCTATTTCTAGTCCCTTATTTTTCAGGGAGCCATTATCAATTTTGGCACGGTCGTCATAAGGTTTAAATTCTTTACCAACCCATCGCCCATAGACCGTGTCACCATTTGTTGCAGTGGCACGAATTAAATCAAGGGGGCGCCGATAAAGAGGCACATTAAATTTAGATGTCTTACGCCGTGAAGCACTAATTTGCGGCTCGTAATAGCCTGTATAAAGTGCCTCCTGGTTTACAAGATATGGCTGAAACCAGCTTTCGAAATATGCTTTAGCTTCTTCTTCAGTTACAGTCTGGTTTTTGGGCGCGGCAGAACATGCTCCGACCCAATCCCCACTTTTTAAACCATAAGGCAAAGAAGCCATGCCTCCTAAGGATGTTTCTTTAGGAAGTGAAGCTAATCTGCGACAATTTTTTAAAATAATGGGAAGTAAGGCTTTATAATCCTCATTTTCCCAGCCGGAGAGCTCATTATAGCTAACTGCCTTTAATAACCCATTATCACCTGTTCTTTGGGTTGTACAAGCAGCTATGAGAGGTAATAAAAAAGAAAGAAAAAGAAAACGCTTCATAAATATTACCAGAGTTCTGCCCCGTTTTTTAAAATTAGAAAATTGTTGCTGACGCAAGTTTCAATGTACCATTATGCTTTGAGCAAATAAGCCCCCACTGATCATGGAATTCGGTCAAAGCTTCCGTGCCTTCAATGATGGTTTTTTTATCATCTGCAACATAATTTATTTGCCAGGATGTAATGCGGATCTGAAACAGATAATCTTCTGACTCAGTCCCTTCATGGTTAGAAGGAATAATAGCAAGACTATTATATTCCAGCCGCTCAATCCTTTTGATTTCACAATGCGCCTGATAGCCGTGCTTCTGTCTATTTTCCAAAACAGCCTTAAAAGCGTCATAGGCCTCGGGCGTTAAACGAGACTGAAGGAAAGACTGATCTCCCTTAGCAAGAGCAGAAAGAACTTCACGAAAGAAAATTTCACTCTGACGTAAAAAACCTTCGGCTGAAAAATCTGAAACACCCATTTGCAGCGTCTTCAGCTCATGTGCCAAAGGTGTATTCTCGGCAGGTAAAGCGTAGTCCGTTTTTTCTTCTTCCGTAGCATTGTTTTGGGGCAAAGGCGGCGGCCGAAGGCGTGACTCTTTCTGATTTTCCTGCTGAGGCGATGGATGACGCACAACTGGTGCAGATTCTTGTTTCATACTTTGAGCTCCTATGCGGCGACCCAACACATAAAAAAGAATAGCCCCCATTAGCAGGGCTATAATAGCCAGTAAAACAATATCCCAAGGGAAGTTTGTCATCTTCGGTCCTAATATCTGGCCCTTAAGCACATTCTTAAGAGCCATACTGTAATGCATCGCCTTATAAATTAAGCTGACTACGATTTAATCTCAACCATTTCAGAAAAAATCTAAACGAAATGTAATAAAGAATACACAACTTGGCCAATTCTTTTATACATGCTAGGCCATAATCTGAGACTAAGACAATCATTGAGAAAGCGTTAAAACTTATGTCTACGCAAGATAACTCACCCTTATCAGAAAATACTACTGAATCAACACAAGAGACTGCTGCTCCGCCAGCTATGCCTCTATCAATTAATTTACAATATACCAAAGATCTTTCGTTTGAAGTTCCGCAAGGCGCCGCTACCTTTGCCACATTAAGAAGCGCACCGGAAGTTAACGTTAATATTGACGTTCAGGCTAATCGTCTTGAACAGGAACAGGCTGTTTTTGAAGTTGCACTTTCTATTCGTGCAGAAGCAACTGACCCGCAGGCAGCTGAAGATGGTAACAGCAAGCGTGTAGTCTTTATTGCTGAATTAACCTATGCAGCCATTGTCACACTTGATAATCCGCCCCAAGAACTGATTGAGCCTATTCTGCTCGTTGAAGTTCCTCGCCTACTTTTCCCCTTTGCCCGTGCGATTATCAGCGATGTAACGCGTGATGGCGGTTTCCCTCCCATCGTATTACAGCCAATTGATTTCGTGTCTCTTTGGCAGGCAAAACGCGCTCAAAACTTCCCAGAGCCAGCTGGCGAAGCTTAAGCTTTAAAATTTCTTATCCCTCTTTTCAGCTCTGAATAGAGGGATAAGTGGCAACTTCAATAGCAGCCCAAGACGCATAAAAAGCGGCTTTATCGGCTATCGCCTTTGAATAACAAATTGCCCTTACATTTTTTAAAGTCTCATGCAGCTCTTTTGGACATAAATTCATAAAAGCCGACAGAGTCTCCGCCGAGTAAAATAATATGGCTGCTACTTTTTGCTCTTTTAAAGCCAATTGAGCTTTTAAAGGCATAAGAGTAGCTCGTTCAACTTTATAGGCTATCATAGCTTGAGCCTGTAGAGACTCTGTTAGAGAGTCTCCATAATTTTGGCCTCGCCATCCTTGCCCACAAGCTAAAATAAGCTTTTTTCCAATAAGCCCTTTTTCCTTGCATAACTGTATAAGAGAAAGAGCATTCCCTTTAGCAGAGCAGACATTTCTAAAGCCCTGTTGTCGCGCTTTAAAAGCTGTTTTTTCTCCCACAGTCAGTAAAAATTGGTCTCGCGATTGCATCGCCAAAGCTGGCAAAGACTGGGCACTGGTGATGAGTAAAGCATCACAATCAATATTAGAAAAAGGCTGATTATGATGAATAATCAGAGATGGGCATGCAATAGCGTCCCATCCCCTATTTTCAAGCTCAGAAACTGACTCTGCTAAGCCAGGCTCAGGACGTGTCACTAAAATAGTGCGCTTTAGAACCATTTTAATCCCGTGTCATAGCGTCAAACACATGAGACGGTGTATCACGCCTAAGCTCTATGGCTAGTTCTCGTCCTAATTCTGCCGCCTCATGTAAAGCACCTTTTGTCTCACGTCGTAGTAAAAATGAACCATCTTCACTCGCAATTAAACCGATCATATGGAGTTCATTATTTTTAAGCTGGGCATAACCCCCGATGGGCGTGCGACATGAACCGTCTAACTCAGCAAGTAAAGCTCGCTCTGCCGTGGCTACAGCCCGTGCTTCAGGGTCTTCAATAGCAGAAAGCAGCTCTCTTAATTCTACGTTACTTTCCCTGATTGTTACCCCAACAATACCTTGCCCTGAGGCTGGAACCATAACTGAAGGCTCTAATATGACATCTGCACGGTCTTCCATGCCCAAACGCCGTAACCCTGCTAGAGCGAGTAATGTTGCATCACATTGCCCTGCATTCATTTTATCGAGTCTTGTTTGTACATTTCCTCTAATCAGACAAAATTTGAGGTCAGGACGCAGGTGAAGAAGCTGAGCCTGTCTTCTCACTGAGGCACAACCAATCTTGGCCCCCTTAGGAAGACACGATAAAGGATCGTCAGGATTAAAGGTAATTTTACGGTCTTTTAGAAGCAGAACATCACGGGCATCTTCACGTTTTAGCGTGCAGCCCAAAACGAGACCTTCAGGAAGGTTAGTTTCTAAATCTTTCAGACTATGGACAGCAAAATCAATTCCACCTTCTAAAAGACGCTCATGTATTTCTTTAGAAAAAAGTCCCTTACCACCAATATCAGCCAATCTAAGAGCGCTTCGATCACCAGAAGTATTAATTTGAAATTCCTGAAAGGCCCCCATATCCCTCAAAACAGGACAAAAACGGGTAAGGCGCGTTAAGAAATTACGCGTTTGCACAAGAGCTAAAGGAGACGCTCGCGTGCCAACACGTAAAGGTAAATGGCTAGATGTAGGAGGCGTGCGCGCGTGAGAACGCTTGACAGCCTCAGCCGCCACAGCCTGGAGAGATTTTGAGGATGACAATAAAGAATTCATAATTAATACATCTACCCGTTTACTTAGGGGCTGTCATGAGCGCGTAAAATTCGTCATAATATGCCCGTTATGAACGACCTTTCCAGCGTTACTCCTCTGTTAGCCATCGAAACTTCTTGTGACGATACAGCTTGTGCTATTTTAGATAGTGAAGGCACTATTTTGAGCCAGGCTGTTTTATCGCAAGAAAGCCACGCCGCTCTCGGTGGCGTTGTTCCTGAAATTGCCGCAAGAGCGCATTTAGAGGTTTTGCCTCAACTTGTCGATCTTACACTTCAGCGCGCGCAACTCTCTTTGCAAGATATTCGCTATTTTGCAGCAACGATTGGCCCCGGTTTAATTGGGGGTCTTATCGTTGGTAGCTCTTATGCAAAAGGACTAGCAATCGCTCAAAAAAAACCTTTTATTGGCATAAATCATATTGAAGGCCATATCCTAACCCCGCGCCTTCCTTATGCTTTAAAAAAGCAGGAGATCGAGTCGTTAACATTTCCTTACCTTGCCCTGCTCATGTCTGGAGGACATTGTCAGTGTTTGCTGATTGAAGACATTGGAGCCTATCGCCCTTTAGGGCGCACTATCGATGATGCCGCCGGCGAAGCATTTGATAAAGTCGCCAAAATGCTAGGGCTTGGGTGGCCAGGAGGCCCTGCTTTGGAAGCTCTAGCTCAAGAAGGTGACCCAAAATCATTTCCTTTACCCCGTCCCTTAAAAGGCCGTGAAGGATGCGATTTTTCTTTTTCAGGTTTAAAAACGGCTGTTGCCCGAATCATACAACCTTATGGCCAGCAAGCCCTGCCACGCCTTATAGCTGCCAATATCGCTGCCAGTTTTCAACAAGCCGTATCCGACATTATGGAAGACCGTATAGAGCACGCTTTGCAAATGGCTCCACCCGTTACAACTCTCGTCGTTGCTGGTGGTGTTGCTGCTAATAAAAAACTAAGAGCTACATTAAATGCTGTTGCATCCCGTCACAATATAGCATTTTCTGCTCCACCTCTCGCTTTATGCACTGATAATGCCGTTATGATTGGCTGGGCTGCATTAGAGCGTTTGCGACAAGGTGAACGTCCGCGGGATATTGCCCTCCCCCCCAGACCGCGCTGGCCCCTTTCTGAAAGAAAAGTGTTTTCTGCCAGTTTAGGGCAAAAAACCATAGCTGCTACTGAGGCAATGTTATGAGCAAATCTTTAAATATTGCCGTTATTGGTGCTGGTGCCTGGGGAATTGGTCTTGCCTGCACCTATAGCCGTATTGGAAATGTAACGTTATGGTCGCGCTCAGAGCCTGGTAAACTAGCAGAAACCGGACGCTTACCCCGCTTACCCGAAATTAAATTACCTGCATCGATTAACGTAACAACAACACTACCCCGTGAAGCTGATGTGGCGTTTTTGGTTGTCCCTACTCAAGCTCTTAGAACAATCAGCACAACTTTAAATGACATCTTACCTGCCTCTGTGCCGGTTATCGCCTGCTGTAAAGGCTTGGAAAAAGACACTGCTCTTTTTCCGCTTGAAATTATGGAACAAACAATGCCGCACCATCCTAAGGCGGTTTTGTCTGGTCCCAATTTTGCGATTGAAGTTGCAGAAGGACTACCAACAGCAGCCACCCTGGCTGCATCAAGCCGGCTTTTTGTGCAAGAAGCAGCACGAAAACTCACCACACCAAACTTGCGGCTTTATGCAAGCACTGACCCTATCGGCGTGCAGCTTGCCGGAGCCGCCAAAAATGTTATTGCCATAGGGGCTGGCATAACGATAGGTGCAAACTTAGGCGAAAATGCACGTGCAGCCCTTATTACCAGGGCACTAGCTGAGTTGGGGCGTTTAGTGGAGGCTATGGGAGGCCAGAGCAGGACAATTTATGGCCTAGCAGGTGTTGGAGATCTCATCCTGACATGCACTGGAGCAGGATCACGCAATTACAGTCTTGGCGTAGCTTTGGGCAAAGGGAATTCTCTTTCAGAGATATTGGCACAACGTAGCACCGTAGCAGAAGGCGCTCTTTCTGCAGCGACTATCTGCGATCTCGGTCCTCGCTACGGAGTCGAAACCCCTATCATGGATGCTGTTTATCGCCTTTTAAAAGGCGAATTAACGCCAGAACAGGCACGTGACGAGCTGCTTGATCGCCCTTCCCGATTAGAATAAGCAATTTAATTTATTTTTAATAATCAGAATTTTCATGAAAAGTTCTTTTTCTTTTTTAAAATCTATTTTTGCTTAGGGAGTGACTTATGACCAGAACGGTCTATGATTTTACGCTGCCCGCTCTTAATGGTGGTGAGATAAAATTATCTCACTGGAAAAACAGGCCAATTCTTCTTGTCAATACGGCGTCGAAATGCCGCTATACCGCCCAGTATGATGACCTGCAAATATTATGGGAAGACGTAAGTAAAAAGACTCCAAAAGGTCTTGTCATTATTGGGATTCCGAGCAGTGATTTTGGCAAACAGGAATTAGCAAGTTCAGAAGAAATATTTGGTTTTTGTGAAAAAAATTATGGCGTTACGTTCCCTCTTGCCGCAAAATCAAACGTAAAAGGAACAAAGGCAATCCCCCTTTTCCAGTGGTTAGCTCAAGAAGGTGGATATTTCTCATTACCACGCTGGAATTTTTACAAATATCTCTTTAACCGTGAAGGTCAGTTAGTAAAATGGTTCACTCCACTTACGAGCCCCAAATCCACACGGTTTCTTAAAGCTATTCAGCGTGTAACAGATTAAACTTTTTAACCCTTCTTTAAAAGAGATGCCCATTTGCTGCGTAACCTTCTCACTGTAGGTGGCTGGACAATGCTCTCGCGTTTGCTAGGGCTTGTACGAGACCAGCTTTTAGCGATTTTTCTTGGTGCAGGCCCTCTGCAAGATGCATATCAAATTGCATTTCGGCTTCCTAATATGTTTCGCCGCCTTTTGGGAGAAGGTGCTTTTAATGCCGCTTTTCTACCCCTTTTTGCAGCACGTTATGAGCAAAAAGGGGCCTCTAATGCCTTAAAGTTTGCTGGCCAAGCTTTAACCTGTTTACTTACTTTACTCGTGATTTTCGCAACAATTTGCGAGATTTTTATGCCCTGGGTCATTAGCTTTATCGCCCCAGGTTTTAAGCATGGCTCTTCAGAACGGTTTATGTTGGCCGTCTCTCTTACTCGCGTGACAATGCCTTATATGGTGTTTATTTGCGCAGCGGCCCTTATTGCCGGAATATTAAATGCACGGCGCCACTTTGGCGCAGCAGCTGCTGCTTATGTCACATTTAATATAGTGGGTATTAGCGCCATAATTTTTGGTGCCTATGTTACTCACAACGTTGCCTTAAGCAGCGCATGGGGAATTACTATTTCGGGTGTTGTCCAGTTAGGGGCGCTATGTTGGGCAGCAAAAAAATTTAATTTATTACCACATTTTGCTTTTCCGCATTTTACCCCTGACATTAAGATTCTTTTTAAAAGAATGATCCCCGGGCTTGTTGGTTCGGGTGTGACACAACTTAATCTTGCCATTGATACAATCATTGGAACATTGCTTCCTACAGGTTCAATCTCATGGCTTTATTTTGCTGACCGGGTTAATCAATTACCACTAGGTGTTTTGGGTAGCGCCTTAGGCACGACCCTACTCCCTTTGCTTACCAAGCATGTTGTCGCTAATGATAAGACAGGCATGCAGGCTAGCATAAATAAAGCCTTTGATTACGCCCTTATATTAATATTACCAGCTTCATTTGGGTTAATTGCACTAGCCCCCCTTATTATGGGAGGCTTATTTGGCTATGGGCACTTCACACAAAAAGACATCATTTATTCAGCCCAGTCTTTGCAAGCTTTTGCAATAGGTTTGCCTGCTTTTGTGCTTATTAAATTATTGGCCCCAGCCTTTTTTGCACAGGGCGATACAGCCACACCTGTTAAAATTGGCTTTGTGACATTAGCCTTGAATTTGATCCTAAATTTACTTCTTTACCGCCCACTTGCTCATATCGGCCCCCCACTTGCTAGTGCCCTGGCAGGATTTACCAATCTTGTTATCATGGGAATTATTTTATGGCGTAAAGACATATTGCTACTTACAATATATAATATTAAGCGTGTAGGAAAAATAAGTGCAGCCTGTATTATAATGGCGGTCACTATTCATTTGACTTATAAATTCACACTCTCAGGGGCTTTGACTTGGTCACCTGTTCCCAGAATTTTTTCACTTTTTATATTAATTATAGGCGGTGCCATCTTTTACGGAGTTTTACTCATTGGCTTTAAGTTACTTAATTTAAAAGACATTAAAGCTATTCTCAAAAGGCGTCTTTCTAAAAACTAATTGATGTTTATATGACCCTTAAACTAAAAAATGGGAATATGATTTTATAAAACCAAAATGGAAAACCATGCCCATCCTAGCTTTTTCACATATTATAATGACGCTTTTCTAAATTGATAAAACGTTAGAAATCCGTCTGTTTCATAGTTAAATTTATTACGTAGGTCTTTACTAGCATGTCTCTCAATAGTGCAGATTTTACTCCAATGCCCATTCCATCTCCAGAAAATGCAACACCCAGTATGGCGCAGTGGTTTGCACTAAAAGAACAGGAACCCGACGCCTTGCTTTTTTTGCGCGTCGGTGATTTTTACGAACTTTTTTTTGGCGATGCCCAAACGGCGTCAATGGCTCTTGATATTGTCCTGACAAGTCGCGGCACCCATAATGACAAACCTATTCCTATGTGTGGAGTACCTGCCAATACGGTGCAGGTTTATATAGCCCGTCTTATCAAAAGAGGTTTCCGCGTTGCTGTTGCTGAGCAAACAGAGAAACCAACAAAAGGGCAAAAAGGCCCCTTAAGACGAGAAATTGTCCGTATAGTTTCGCCCGGCACACTGATTGAAGATGAACTTCTTGAAGCGGGAAGAGCTAATATTCTTTTATGCGCTATCGATATTGGTAAAAAAAATAATCCTGTTATTGGTGCAGCCTGGATCGATATTTCAACAGGCACAATAGAGACAGTCTCTGCCACTCTTTCCAGCCTGAGCGAACTTCTTGCCCGCCTGGATCCTTCAGAAATTTTGGCACAACCTAACTTGATTCCAGAGGATTATCATAAACGCCTTACTCCACCCCCTCGTCGGCTTACAGCTGGAGACACGGAGCAAATTCTTTCAGAAGCTTATAAAATATCACATATAAGCGCGTTGGGAGATTTTCCTGATGAACAAATTACCGCCTGCGCAACTCTTATTCATTACGTAAAACGTAGCCAGGCTGGGCGCTTACCTCGATTAAGCCGACCTCTACAAGAAGGCTTAAAAAATATTATGGGTATTGACCCTGCAACGCGGCAAAGTTTGGAAATTTTACAATCGCGTGATGGCGGCTCTGAGCATACACTTTTTAATAGCGTCAACCAAACCCTCACTGCCGCAGGTATGCGGCTTTTAGCGCGTCAGCTTTCTGCGCCAAGTAGTAATCTGGAAGTTATACAGAAACGACAAAATGGCTGGTTTTGGTTGCAAAAACACCCTGAGTTGACTGAAGCTTTTTGTAATATCCTTAAGCACACGCCCGATTGCGCACGAGCTTTGGGCCGTATTTCAAGCAAACGAACCCTGCCGCGTGACCTAGCTACTGTACGTGATACGCTCAGAGCAGCCGAAAGCATTACGGAACTTTTAACATCTTATAAAGCTAAGGGGTTACCGCCTTATATCGCTTCTATTGCTTCAACGCTTTATGGACGTGCTGATACATTACTAAACAGATTGATTGGTGCATTATCGACTGAACTTCCTTCCAAAATTGAAGATGGTGGCGTTATAGCTCCAGGCTTTGACTTGGAATTAGATAAATTAAGAGAGTTACGTGATGGAGGGCGCCGTAAATTAGCTCAGCTTCAAGTACAGCTGGCCGAAAAATATGGAGTTCCTAATTTAAAAGTTAAATATCACAATCAGCTTGGCTACGTTATTGAAGTGACAGTCGCAGCCTCTGGTAAATTGAAAAATCAAAGTGAATTTACGTTCCGCCAGGGTACAGCTAATTTAGCGCGCTTTTCTTCAGAAGAACTGTCAAAGCTTGATCAGGAAATTTCGGAGGCAGGAGAAAAAGCTGCTCTTCTAGAGCGTCATCTTTTTGACGATTTATGCGACCATATTATTTCAACACCAGCCCTTGATGAAGTAGCCGTAGCTTTAGCAAAACTGGATGTATTGTTATGCTGCACAAAATTATATAATTCTGGCACATGGTGTTGCCCCAAACTGTCAAATGGCAAAGAGTTTTCTCTTAAAGCGTGCCGTCATCCTGTCGTAGAAGACGCTTTGAAGCAGAAATCATCCCCAAAAGTTAGATTTATACCAAATGACTGCAATCTTCCCCCTGAAAAGCATATCGCTTTGCTTACAGGGCCTAATATGGCAGGAAAATCTACTTTTTTACGCCAAACCGCTTTGGCAGTAATTTTAGCTCAGGCGGGACTACCTGTTCCCGCAGAATCTGCTGAAATTGGATTAGTAGATCGGCTTTTCTCACGCGTCGGTGCTGCCGATGATTTAGCAAGAGGACGTTCAACCTTTATGGTTGAAATGACTGAAACAGCTGCTATTTTGAACCAGGCTGGCCCCTATTCTTTGGTCGTTGTAGATGAAATCGGTCGTGGTACATCTACTTTAGATGGCCTGGCCATTGCATGGGCTACGTTAGAAACTTTACACTCACAACTGCAATCTCGCACAATTTTTGCAACACATTTTCACGAATTAGGCCATTTAGTGGGTCGATTGCCAAAACTGGCTGCCTACACCATGGCTGTGCGTGAATGGGAAGGGAAAGTAATTTTTCAGCATGAGGTTAAAACAGGATTAGCCGGCAAAAGTTGGGGTTTACATGTGGCAAAACTTGCAGGTATACCTAAAACTGTTCTGGGTAGAGCGCAAAAAATTCTTGCTCAGCTGGAAAAAGACCAAACAAAACTGGGACAGGATACACCCGAAGCTCTGCCTCTTTTTGGCGATCTAGCCAATAATAGGGCAGCAGAAACATCTCCTCAGTTTAAAGAGCTGGAACAAAGCCTGACCCTACTTGAACCCGACTCTCTGACCCCGCGCCAGGCTCATGAAATACTCTACCGGTTAAAAGATTTGGCTAAAAAAACTTTTTCCTGATCTCCTATCTTGAACTTGATAGATATTAGCGCGAAGTTCTTAATAGCTAAGTTAGTGTTTTATTTTTTATAACTCTATTATTAGGCACTGCTCCATATGCCCCTGTCCCCGCCTAAAACTTCTGATGTTTTTTCAGCAACAGAACCATATAAGTGCCACCGTAACGAGGCTGTCACTCTTATAAGGCGGGACTTAGGGCAAAGGCGTGAGCAGATACGTCAGCAATTTGAAGATAGAGCATTTTCAGGTGTAACTGCTGGTCGCTCTTTAGCAACCGCTATGGATGAAACACTGATTCGCCTGGCAAAATATGCTGGTATCGAAGATGAAGCCTTTAAGGAAAGTTTTTGTCTTTGCGCTACTGGGAATTATGGAGCCGGTCTCCTAGCGCCTTTTAGCGATGTCGATCTCCTCTTTATTACTAATAATGACCCATCATCTACGCTTTTAAAACAGATAGAATATATTCTTTATAGCTTATGGGACTTGGGCTTAAAGGTTGGACATGCCACACATTCCATTAAGGGGTGCATTTTAAGCGCTCAGCATGACCAGACGATATGCACTACATTGCTCTATCTTCGTCCGCTTTATGGTGATTTTTCATTAGCGTCAAAATTGCGCTCTGAAATACAAAATTATCTTACTGGTCGGTATTTAACGGAATTTATAGAAGCAAAAATCAGGGAAAGAGAAATCCGCCACCAACGTTATGGTGAGACACCATATCTGGTTGAGCCCAACCTAAAGGAAGGGCGCGGTGGGTTACGTGACCTGCAAGTACTCAACTGGATTAGTCGTGCCAGTTTGGGTGTTTTGATCCCTGAACATGACCCTATTGATCGCGAATTTGAGTTAGCACCAAGCTGCATTCTTTTAGGACTTTTATCACCTCGTAAAAGCTACCGTGCACAAAAAGTGTGGAACTTTTTATGGACAGTACGATTCCATCTTCATTATGTCACTGGTCGAGGAGAAGAACGTCTTACCTTTGATGTTCAGCCTATTATAGGCGCACGGATGGGCTATGCAGCTCACGGGAACCAAAAAGGCGTAGAGCGATTTATGCGCCACTATTTTTTAATGGCTCGCATAGTCTTACGCTTGGGGCGCGTGCTGCAACCTGCCATCATGCTTCATGTTCTGAACCAGCAAAATGGAACACCCCCTCTTATTGAAGAAGGGCCAGAAGGATTTTTCCTCATTAATGGGCGACTGGCTTTTAATAACAAATTTCCGTCTCCCAAACATAAAGAACTTTTTCAAATTCTTGATTGTGCAAGACGCACACAAATCGAATTACATCCTTCAGCTATTCAGCATTTAATTAATAATGAACGCTATGCCGCAATTTTACGCGGTGACCCAGAAATTACTGAAATTTTTCTTAATCTTTTATGCGACCCTGCTTATGAAAATTTGGCACAAAGGTTACCTAATGCTGTTGAACGGCCCTTTATCCTCCCCTTATTTAACGAAACCGGCCTGCTAGGGCGTTTTTTGCCTTACTGGTCTCGCATTGTGGGACGGACACAATTTGACAGCTATCATATTTACACTGTGGACGAACATAGTATTGAGTCTGTACGTATCCTCCGCCAAATCGAAGCAGGAAAAATGGCGGACGAAATCCCTCTCGCCTACAGCCTGGTACAAAATCTCCAAGCCAGACAAGAGCTGTACCTTGCTGTTTTATTTCATGATATAGGCAAAGGATTTGGTGGAGATCACGCCAGTGCGGGGGCTGACATAGCCATGCAGATTTGCACCCAGCTTGGCCTCAGCCAAGAAGATAGTGATACTGTTTCGTGGCTTTTACTACACCATCTTTTGCTCTCACACACAGCTTTTACACGTGATATTGATGACCCCAATATCATTTTAGATTTAGCTGATATTATCCAGTCGCCTGAAAGATTACGTCTTTTACTGCTTCTTACAATTGCAGATATACGCGCCGTAAGCCCCAGAGCCTGGAATGCCTGGAAAGCAACACTTTTACACAGACTTTACTCTAGAATATCAGATGTTCTTGATGGTGGCTTAAAGGCAAGAGAAGACGATAATCGTGTTAATGAAATAAAAAAACCTCTCATTCCTTTAATGAGCGCAACTTTAGATGAGGCTGAAATTCATAAATTCATGTCTCTGGGGCGCCCAAGCTACTGGCTAAGCTTTGATCAAGACACCCTCATAAGGCATGCCCATTTAATAAGTAGCTCTAATGGTGATAACGATATTACGATCGATATTTTACCATTACCCAGTCGTGACATCACTGAACTTACGATTTATTGCCCGGATCAGGACGGTCTTTTTTCCAAAATTGCTGGGGCCCTAGCTTTGTGTGGTGCAACAATCTCTGATGCCCGCATCCATACATTTTCTAATAATATGGTTTTGGATACATTTTGGGTTCAGGACAGTCATGACGAAGCTTTTGAGGAAAACTCGCAAATTGAGCGTCTGCACCAGACAATTCACGATGTACTCACTCAAAATATCAAGCTAGAAGAGGCATTATCACATGCTACCCTGCCTGAAACACGGCGTATGGGGGCTTTTTACATTCCTTCTCGTGTCATATTTGATAATAATGCGTCAGAACGTTTTACGATTATGGAAGTCAATGGCAGAGACCGGCCTGCTCTTTTGCATGACATCACATCTGTGTTGCATAAAGAAAACGCTTTGATTTCGTCAGCTCATATCGCAACCTATGGATTAAGAGCTGTGGATGTTTTTTATATTTGCGATAAAGAAGGACGTAAATTTACTCAAGAGGCCGATCAAAAGCGTTTACGATCGGCCTTATTAACGGTTCTTAAAGATCAGCCGTTACAGAAAACTTAAAGGTTCGTGGCAGCCCTTCTGTAAGGTAACCTCCATAGGCTGAGGCCCAATAACGCGTATTGGCAAGATTTTCGACACCAAGGCGCAAAGTCATAGGATGTTTTTCCAGCAAAAATGTATAGCGGCTGCCAACATCAAAACTGGTCCAGTTAGAAACGCGCGCTTTATTTGCATTATCAGCATATTGATGGCCTGTATGCGTAACGCGCCCTGTTAAAGTTAAACCCTGAACATGGGGTATGTCATATTCAATATTGCCATTAATTGTATAGCCGGCAACGCCTATTGCCTTATTACCATCATATTTGCCATTGGCTGTACGTCTTTGCACGGCATCTGTAATAGCAGTACCCCCGTTAAATCTCAGTCCTTTTATAATTTGGCCATTAAAATTAAATTCTAGCCCTTGGTTACGCTGACGGCCATTTGTTGTGAAGATATTCTGCCCTGTATCGCCATAAGGTTGAGCATAGGCATTTGGTTGTGACATTCTAAAAAAGGCTAATGACGCCGTTAAAGTGCCGAGATCATATTTACCACCAATTTCATATTGCACCGTGCGGTAAGGTGCAAACATTTGCCCGACATTAACCACATTTCCCGAAGCTTGCGGACCTGGAGCAATACCTTCTATACGATTAAAATAAAGTGATGAATGGCGTGTTGTATGAACCACTAATCCTACAACAGGCGTAATTGCATTACGGTCATAATGTTGGTCACGCAATCCACTATTATAATCATAACTATTAGTCATGATATTTTGAAACCTGAAACCACCTGTGAGCGCAACATAGCCGTTTAAAAACGTCATAGTGTCTGAGAAATAAAGACTATAAAGACGTTCGGTTGACTTCTTTTTAGGGTTATTAATATTTCCCCCAACAAAATTATGATCTGGCCGAGGAACATAATGAGGGTCATAAATATTACTAGGACTGGAACTCCCCATAGACCATGCTGTGGCAACTTCCTCCATAAAGCAGAACCACCTAGATTAACTTCATGCTTTACAGGGCCAGTATTAAAATGAGCGCGCATACCACCACGCGTACTTTCATTTGTTTGAACATAGGGCACATACATTACACCTGTTGTGCCGGCCCCGGTTTCGGGATTAGTAAGCGTAAAGGTTGAGTAATCCCCTGCCTCATCACCCCCTAATCCACCGAACGCTCCATAGAGCATGATATTATCAGTCAAATCATGCTCAATATTAAGCATACCTGAAATATAATTTAGCTCATTATAAGTCCAAGGTTGACCAAAATTGTGAGAAGGCTTTACGGGGCGTGGCACATGCGTACTGCCTGCGGCCATCATGACTGAAGGACGCCCCCATTTCACACCTTGATTTTGATAATTCATATCAAGGTTAATGCGTGTTTTATCATCATGCCAATCTGTATCGAAACTCACAATTGTTGAGTGACGGCGCTCATGATCTATTGAAGTCTGACCTGAAAGACCTGCAACATTAAGGCGCATCCCGAAAGCTTTATGCTCTCCAAAACGCTGCCCTATATCGATACTCCCTCCTCCAATACCAGTACCAGTATAGTCACCCGTAATACGCGCAATTGGCGTTGCTTCGGCATGTTTATATTGCAAATTGATTGTGCCCCCTATGGAAGTACCACCAGGAGCAGCACCATTTAAAAACGCACTAGCTCCATTCAAAAGCTGGATTTGACCATAAGGTTGAGGAGAAACAAGCTGGCGCGGCGCTATACCATAAAGGCCATTAATAGCAACATCATCACCGTAAACGGGAAAGCCGCGAATGATAAAAAGTTCTGAAAAATTGCCATAACCATAAGTCGTTCGCACTGCCGGATCATTTTGCAGTACCTGACCTAATGTTTGTGATTGCTGATTAACAACCAAGCTCGATGTATAACTTTTAATATTAAAAGGGACATCCAAAGCTTTTTTGTTGCCTAACACCCCTAATTGACCAGAGGAGCGAACTTCCATTTGCTCTTGCTTACGAGCATGAACAATAATTCTATCTTCTGGCTTAATTGCAGGCTCTTCTTTGGTTTTCCTGGCATCAATTTTTGTTTCATCAGCCAGAGTGGGCTTGGCATAAGATATAGCCGTGAAAGCACACATACTGCTTCCAACTAAAAGTGACAAAAAGAAAAAAGCACTATGTTTTTTCACAGGGACTAACAAAAGCATGGACATATTTTACTTAAACTCAGCTAGATAAACCGTCAGGCTTTCCTATTGATATTGAGAATTAATTGCAACTTTAAAATGGGAAATTAATGATTTATTTAAAATTTCGTTTCACCCATTAAAAAAAATTATCAAATTTTA
The DNA here is from genome assembly GCF_009906835.1 of Aristophania vespae. NCBI lineage: Bacteria > Pseudomonadati > Pseudomonadota > Alphaproteobacteria > Acetobacterales > Acetobacteraceae > Aristophania > Aristophania vespae. The sequence goes on along the minus strand of NZ_CP047652.1, from coordinate 671,395 downwards.
TTTATAAGAAATAAGATAGATATTACTAAAACCGATAAGTTAAAGGTTTTCAGTGTTTTTTGGCTTAATAACTAAATAAAAGGCCATGTTGGAAATGAATGGATATAAATTTCGGCGGCAGAGCTTCACTAAAAATATCTTTAGCTGGTTAGCTGGTTAGCTGGTTAGCTGGTTAGCTGGTTAGCTGGTTAGCTGGTTAGCTGGTTAGCTGGTTAGCTGGTTAGCTGGTTAGCTGGTTAGCTGGTTAGCTGTTAGCTGGTTAGCTGGTTAGCTGGTTAGCTGGTTAGCTGGTTAGCTGGTTAGCTGGTTAGCTGGTTAGCTGGTTAGCTGGTTAGCTGGTTAGCTGGTTAGCTGGTTAGCTGGTTAGCTGGTTAGCTGGTTAGCTGGTTAGCTGGTTAGCTGGTTAGCTGGTTAGCTGTTTGTTAGCTGGTTAGCTGGTTAGCTGGTTAGCTGGTTAGCTGGTTAGCTGGTTAGCTGGTTAGCTGGTTAGCTGGTTAGCTGGTTAGCTGGTTAGCTGGTTAGCTGGTTAGCTTAAAATATAATAAAAAAATCTTATTGAAAAAACAACTATAAAAAAATTATTTTTCTATAGTTACAAATATTATTACTTTATTTGTAAATTACTTTAGTTATACTAAGCATATATTACAACTCTTCATTTATATTTTTATCTTGAACAAACTAATCATCCTCTATAATGATTACGGAAATTTTTCTTCAAGGTTACTTATGCCCCCAAAGTCAGATCATGGTTGGTGTTTTGTCACAAATGGGTTGGCTATTACGCAGGTCTGATTCTTTTTGTCTTATTTTTTACAGGCAGCCTGGCTACATTTAACCTCGAACTTCAGCAGTGGATGCAACCTCAAACGGCTCTTAAAGCCCACTTAACCAAACAAGGCTTACAGCAAGCCGAAAAAATTTTTTATTCAGAGTTAGAAAAAAATAAATTCAGCTTTTTACGTCTTCCTTCTCGTCGAGATCCGGTCATACGCATATGGCATTTTGATGGTCATATATTTCATGGGCCTGCCCTAAACCCAAATACAGGAAAGATCATTCCTCAAAGTGACAATATCGGGGGGTATTTTTTGTTATCTTACATGATAATTTACATTTGCCGGCATTATGGGGATCTCTGATTATATTTATCGTATCAATCGGATTATTTATTACGTTAATTACAGGCACCTGGCTTCATATTAAAAAATTCATTTCCGATTTATGTCTTTTCCGCCCGTCGGCTCAGAAAATAAGGCGGTGGCTGGATTTCCATTTAATTATGGGGTGTATTTCTCTCCCTGCACTTATAATCATAAGTTTTTCCGGGATTTTTTTACAATATTATAAAATTAGTGCCTATTTCGAAGCCAGCCCGCCCATTACGACAACTCCCATACAAGCTATTCATGATAGCTCTTTAAATGAGCTTCTTAAAAAAGGTGAAAAAGAATGGGGCAATAGTGAAGGAAGTTTTTTTCTGCTTACACCTCAAGGCATAAATTTTATTCGGGGGGATGATACAAATTTTTGTGCGAATAGACCTCACATTAGTGCCAATGGTCTTTCAAGCCCCGTTCGGCTCAAATGCCCTACTCTGCGCCATTTCTTTCTGGGCATGCATGATTTGCACTGGGCTGATAGCAGCCTAAGAATAATCTATGGAATATTGGGTTTTATAGGGTCTGCTCTTATTGGAAGTGGCCTAATTCTTTTTTACAATAAAAATTATAATCAAAAATATAATAAAAACCGAAAACCCTTTTTATTTATTTCGCCTTTAATATATCGTGCCCTTAATAATGGCACTCTTATTGGACTTCCTTTAGCAAGTTTAGCGCTTTTATGGAGCGCACGGCTTGATGCTCCAAGTTTTTCTAACCATGATCAGTGGGAAATTCTTGTTTTTTCAAGCATTTGGATTAGTAGTTATCTTATTGCTCTTATTTTTAAAAACGGGTTTTACATATTAAATAGTTTCCTAGCGTTATCGGGACTTGGACTCTTTTTTATAGATATAATAACGCGCGGTTTTATCTCACCTCATTTGGCCGTTTTTATTATGATCGATATGGCTGCTTTCATTATAGGTCTAATTGGGCTTTATCCCCTGCTGAAACTATGTTTTTTCAGGAAAAATCTAGTAAAAAAGAGCCAGAAACTGTGAGCTTAACAATTTTTATATGCTGGGTTTTATGGGGAATATCACGCTTACGCCTTGCCCCTGCTCACAGGCCAATTTTATATTTTCTTGCTAGAATACCGCCTAAAATAGCCAATTTAGGTCTTTATATTTGCCCCATTACAAGCTTATCCATCATTGTCGTAAATAAAGATCTGAATGCCCTTTTCTTATGGTTTTTTGCCTGGCCGGTCGTAACCATTATTTTAACTCTGATCAATGCCTATCTCCTTGTCTGGACCAAGCCCAAAGAGCCTCTTTGATTTTTTCTATGGCAACGAACCATCTCGTCTGGTCAGATGTTTCATCAGAAGATGACTCATATAGTGTTACATTTTGATACCAAAAATGATGCTTCCACCGCCAGTCTCCTCCTCGTCGGTGCAATAACCATAAAGGCGTACCTATTGCACCCGCCATATTAGCAACCAAACTATCAATAGAAATAATTAAGGCGCATCGTTTAACAGCACGAGCCAGGTCAGTAATATTATGAAGAGGCGGTTTTTCCATCCATGTTGGGCACTCACCTTCACGCTGTAAATTTAAGAACCGAATATGAGGAATGTCTTTTAAAGGTTCTAATAGTTCAAGAGATAATGAACGCCTTTTATCGAAAGCATATTGAGGATTACCAGACCAGCTTAGACCAATTAAATCTGTCTCTTTTTCTCCCGGGATATTAAAATAAGGCTCTGACGATGGAGCTTCATTAATGTGCAGTACATAAGGCAGGCTATTAAGGCTTTGCCGTGCGACAATTTTATCTTTGGGAGAAGCTAGATTTTTTAAGTCCAAATTTGGCATAAATGACAATAATGTTTGAAATTCTGCCGGGCATTCAAGTTTTAGACGCCGCTTTTTAGCCGCCAAAGGAAGAAACCTCAAAAAGGTCAGACTATCTCCCAGCCCCCCTTCTAGTGATAAAGCAACGGCCCCTTCTCCTTCTGCACCATCCCAAAGAGGCAGGCTGGACTTCACTTTCGACTGCGTGAAAAAATGTCTTTTTTCATAACAATCCCATCCTTCCTGCCATAAGCCTTTTTCTAAGAGAATAGCGCTACGATTGAAACTTGCCTGTAATGCAAGTTCTGAATCTGGTGCCTTTTGTTCAATTGATAAAAATATTTCCTCCGCTTTATGACGCTCTCCAATTTCGTAATAAAAACTACCGATATTAAGACGTATGTGCAGATTTTCAGGATGTTTTTTTAATAAATTTTCAAAAATATTTTGCGCTTCTAAAATTTTACCTAGCGATAGCAAAGTAAGGGCTAATGATAAGAAAGTTTCATATTTTTCATTGCCTAATAAAACCGCTTTTTCCAAATTGATTTTAGCATCTTCCCATTGTGAGAGATGAAAAAGAACTGCACCAAGATTGGCATAAAAGCTTGTTTCAGAAGGGCAAAATTTAATGGCCTGTTTATAGGCTGAAGCAGCTTGCTCATATTGTTGCGCTTGAGCATAAGCCTCACCAAGCAAGCCCCAAATAACAGGCTCTTTTGAAGCTAATCTGACTGCCCTAGATAAAGCATTGGCTGCTTCTTCATATTTGCCCATTTGAAGAAAAACTTCTCCCAGCCCCGCATGTGCCGCTGCCTCTTCTGGAAAATAGGTAACCGAAAGTACAAAAGCTGAACGAGCTGCCTCATAATGAGTTTCCATCAATAAAGCGCGGCCCAGAGTTTGATATAATCTGCCTGCCAAAATTGGATCACGATCTGACAGAGAGGGTAAAATACGTCCGATAAGAGCTATGGTAGTTGCTGGTTTTTTCTGAATAAGGGCTATTGTTGCCAAAAGATGCACCCCTTGAGGGTCATCGGGATTTTGGGCCAAAAAATAACGCGTATATTGAGCAGCTTGATCAAGGGTTCCATCGTTAAAAGCCTGGCGGGCTTTTTCCAAGAAATTTGTCATTATGGAATGTACCCTTAAAAATGAACAAAAAGGATCTTAATAATCATTTAGAATGACTTATTGACCTTGCCAAATGATACAAAAAACACAAACATAGTAGTATGATTATGCCTTCATTGCTATTTCGCTCATCATTTGCACCTTTAGCGTGTTTATTTGTCCTTTATGGAACGCCGGCTTTTGCTACACAAACATCGGCATTGACCGCGGCAAAAGCGCCAGACCGGACGTCACAAACCTTACATATTTATGAGCTTCCTCAAGTTTCTGATATAATATCGCCGGTCATTACATCTCTTGCCGATGGCACAATTTATAGCCTAGACAAAGAAGGTAAAATTACAAATATTGACCTCAAAAATGGGCAAGTTCGCAATTTTTCAACCTTGCCGGGCTTTTCAGCTATCACTGGGAATGACAAAAGCCTGTGGGCAGTTTCTCAAGGCCCGGAGATCGAACTTTACAACATTTCCGGCAATGGTACGGTTTTAAGGCATATTTCCCTTCATAATGTTATTGTGGAAAAAAGCCGTTTTTCTGCGCTTCAGGTCAATGATGAATTTGCATTTTTGGCTGATGAAGGATCACCTGCCCTTGTTATTATTGACCTAAAATCAGGCAAGGCACGCCGTGTATTGGAATGGTCCCAAAGTCTGAGTGCTCAAAGACCCTATAAACGTGATGGCCAGCTTGAAAAAACAGCCAAAGGGCAGGTCAAAACTGGTGGAAATGTCCGTTATCTTGCACTCACCCATGATGGTAAAAGGCTTTTTTATCAAACACCTGCAGGGCCCTTTTACTCTATCGACACAGCCTTGCTGACTGACCCTTCATTAAGCCCTGCTGAGCTGCTTGAGGCCATGGATAAATGGCGCAATAAATATAGTATAGGTGGCCTGACAATCACAAAAGATGACACCTTATATATGATCGATGTTGAGCATGGCGATTTAATTGAAATTATCAAAAATCAACATCCTACACGCCTGGCACATGATTCCAGACTGACTCAGGCAGAGGACATGACACTTTGTACAACGCACCCTCATTCAAAAAGCGGGCTTATTGTGTTAACTAAAGCGCGTGACAAAAACTCAGCTAGCCCTGCCAATTCTTCTTTAGCAGCACCTCAGTTACTTGAAATTGACCTCCCTTCATGATTGCTACCGATAGAGATCTTATGCATTATCGATCTACGCGCGGCACTGATAATCATAGTGCCCTGCTTTTTTCTCATATCCTCCTTAGCGGCCTTGCACCTGATGGTGGTTTATATCTGCCAACTTCATGGCCTCAAATTTCACGCGAGACATTTAACCATTGGCGCGGTCTTTCCTACCCCGACCTGGTCGCTGAAATTTTGTCTCTATTCACAGCTGGCGACATTGAGCTTGACGCTCTTAAAGCTATGAGCCGAGAGGCATATAAGAATTTTTCCCACGCAGCAATTGTTCCGCTAAACGAAGTCGAAACGGGTCTTTTCTCGCTTGAATTATTTCATGGTCCAACTCTGGCTTTCAAAGACATGGCCATGCAGATGCTTGGCCAGCTATTTGAATATGTGCTGGAAAGAGAAGACCGATATGTCACGATCGTAGGTGCTACATCTGGTGATACGGGTTCGGCAGCCATTGAGGCATTTAAGGGCAAAAAACGCGTAAATATCGTTATTTTGCACCCCTAGGACGTACGTCAGAAGTACAGCGCAGACAAATGACAACTGTGCTGGATGATAACGTTCTCAATATCGCCATTGAAGGCGATTTTGATAATTGTCAGGACATGGTCAAAGCCATGTTTGCTGATTCAAACTTCCGGCAAAGCGTTTCTCTTTCTGCTGTAAATTCTATTAACTGGGCACGCATCGCCTGCCAAATTCCCTATTATATTCGCTCGGCATTGACATTAGGTGCCCCAGAACGCGCAGTCTCTTTTGCAGTGCCTACAGGTAATTTTGGCAATATATTAGCCGCATGGGCAGCTGGCCAGATGGGGTTACCCATTAGAAAATTGCAGGTTGGTTCTAATAAAAATGATATTCTGACCCGCTTTTTACTGAGTAATGACATGAGTGTTCAAGTCGTTGAACCTAGCCTGTCACCCTCAATGGACATTCAGGTTTCATCTAATTTTGAACGTCTCTTATTTGAAATGCTTGAGCAAGATCCGCATCGCTGTAATGCGATCATGCAGGAATTCAGACAAACGGGCCGCATGGCTGTTCCGCATGATGCTTGGGAAAAAATTCGCGAAAACTTTAATGCAACATGCCTAGATGACGAGCAGACTATTCAGGCAATGCGTCACTTCTTCGAAAACTCTCATTATATTGCCGACCCTCATAGTGCTATAGGCCTGGAAGCAGGACGTCAGTTTAAAGAGGCTGACATTGCTATGATCGTCGCCGCGACCGCACATCCTGCTAAATTTCCTGACGCAGTCAAAAAAGCAACAGGACAAGATGCAGCCTTACCGCCACATCTAGCAGATTTATTTGCACGTCAAGAGCGCTTTATTACTCTTCCTAATGATCTTGCTGCTGTGCAAAATGCAATAAAAGCGCATGTGCAAAACCAATAAATTATTTTTGAAAAATAGGCATTCATGAGTCCACTTATTGAACAAACGACCCTTAGCAATGGCCTGAGGATTGTAACAGAGCGCATCGAACGTGTAGAAACAGTCTCGTTTGGCGTTTATGTCGCTTCTGGCTCACGCCATGAAAACGCCTCTAATAATGGTGTTGCTCATTTTTTAGAGCATATGGCTTTTAAGGGCACAAAACGCCGGACAGCAGCTCAAATTGCTGAAGAGATAGAAAATGTCGGTGGGCATATTAATGCCTATACAGCACGTGAAAATACAGCCTATTACGTTAAACTGCTAAAAGAAGATCTTGCTCTAGGCATTGATATTCTCGGAGATATTTTAACACATAGTGTTTTTAGTCCCGATGAAATTGAGCGCGAAAGAGGCGTTATTTTACAAGAAATAGGGCAAGCTAACGATACACCAGACGATATTATCTTTGACTATTTCCAGGAACAGGCTTTTCCCAACCAACCAATGGGGCGCCCCATTTTAGGAAGTGAGGAAATTGTTCAATCAATGAGCCGGGACACGCTCATTTCTTATATGAATGAGCATTACAGCACCCATAACACTGTTATTGCTGCTGCTGGCAACCTCGAACATAAACAGGTCGTTGCACTAGTTGAAAAGCATTTTGCTGATCTGGCAACACATATCCCTCCTCAGGCTGTACCGTCTCAATATGTTGGGGGCATACATCAAACGCCACGTAAATTAGACCAGGTTCATTTTCTGTTAGGGTTCCCCTGCCCTGGCTATAGAAATGATGATTATTATGGCTCTATGGTTCTTTCCACTTTGCTCGGTGGAGGCATGTCATCACGTCTTTTTCAGGAAATTCGTGAAAAGCGCGGTTTAGTTTATAGCGTATATAGTTTTGCAAGTCCCTTTGATGATAATGGCATTTTCGGTCTATATGCAGGTACTGGCCCTGAAAAAACAGGTGAGCTTGTGCCAGCCATATTACATGAATTACGCCGGCTATTTGATGGGGTCACAACCGAAGAACTTGCACGCGCGCGCACTCAGCTAAAAGCTTCGCTACTTATGTCTCTAGAAAGTGCTGGAAGCCGCTGTGCACAAATTGGGCGGCAATTACAGCTTTATGGCCGCGTCATCCCCACAGCAGAAACTGTTGAACGCATCGATAATGTTACAGATGCTGACATCGTGCGTATTGCCCATAAAATTTTTAGTGCAGAGCCAACAGTCACGACGATGGGCCTGGCAGAAAATATCCCCACACCTCAAGAAATTCACGAGATACTTTCTTAATGAAGAATATTGACACGCTACTTAACCAGGCTCTTGAACAGGCTCGACTTTGTGGCGCCGATCAAGCTGATGCTATGATATCACAAAGTGAGAGCAATAGCGCTCTCGTCCGCAAAGGCGTTATTGAAGGTATCAAACATTCAGAACAGCTCGGTCTGGGGTTGCGTGTCTTTAAAGGAAAAAAGCTGGCTTTAATATCCAGTAATGACCTTTCAAAAGAAGCTCTTCGCCACTGTGCAGAGCGTGCCTGTGCCATGGCTGATGCTCTCCCTGACTCTCCTTATGATGGTCTTCCAGAAGCTTCACCAAAAAAACTTGATGCTCATGCTGTTGATCAGCTTGATTTGGTCGATAGAGAAACAGCCTTAGATACAAAATCTTTAGTAGAGCAAGCCTATGAGATGGAACAAATTGCTCTTGATCACAAGAATATCACCAATAGTAATGGCTCATCCGCTGGCTATGGTTCGAGCCTGACGGGATATGCCTCTACCAATGGTTTCCAGCATTATTTTAAACGCACTCATTTTAGTAGGGCCATAAGTGTCGTTGCTGGTCATGGTGAGGCAATGGAGCGTGATTATGCGAGCCATAGCGCCCTTCATTTTTCTGATCTCAGATCAATCGAAGAGCTTGGTCGTGAGGCTGCAGAACGCGCCTTACGCCGGCTAAATCCAAAAAAACCTAAAACAGCCTCTCTACCCCTTATATTTGATCGACGTGTTTCCCCTTCTTTAATAGGGCATTTAGTCAGTGCGCTTAATGGGGCCGCAATTGTTCAAAAAACTTCTTTTTTAACAGAAAAAATGGGACAGGATATTTTCTCACCTTCTGTCACGATTGAAGATAATCCATTACGCCTTAGAGGGCTTGGTTCTCGGCCTTTTGATATGGAAGGCAACCATACTACTCATTTAAATCTTGTTGAAAATGGCGCACTGAAAAATTGGCTGCTTGATACACGTTGTGCCCGCCAGTTGGGCTTACTATCTAATGGTCATGCAGTTAGATCATATAAATCAATGCCTCATCCTGGGGTCAGTAATGTGACATTACGCCCTGGTTCACTTTCACCAGAACAATTAATGAACGACGTTAGTGAAGGCATATTAATCACGGAAATGATGGGCAATGCAGTTAATCTTTTAACCGGAGATTATAGCCGCGGTGCTTCTGGTTTTATGATCAGAAACGGAAAAATCGCCGAGCCTCTCTCCGGGTTTACCATTGCTGGTAATTTAAATGATATGTTTGCTCGGCTAGAACCAGGCAATGACCTTTTCATTGAACACATCATCAACGCCCCTTCTGTCCGAATTGACGGAATGACTATTGCAGGACTTTAATTCATGGGTAAATTTTCACGCTCTCTTCTATTAGGCTTGCTGACAGTACCTCTGCTCATTCAGACACCCGATAGTTTGGCCCGTGCAGGCAGGGGTTCTTCTTTCGGTAGCCGCGGCTTACATACATGGAGTGCTCCCAAAAGAACCTCCATTACCCCTAACTGGTCACGGCCCATGGAGCGTTCCGTAACACCGCGCCAACCTGCTACAAGAGCTCCATATGGCGCTGGCCCTGGCATGATGGGACGCTCTCCTATGGCCGGCGCCTACCGCCCCTCTTTTGCAGCCCGTCACCCTATTATGACAGGACTTGCTGGCGGCTTTCTTGGAGCTGGTTTATTTGGTCTTTTAAGCGGACATGGTTTTTTGGGAGGCTTTTCCAATGGCTGGTCTTTTTTTGGAATCATAATTCAGGTTCTGATTATCGTCTTCTTTATTTCACTAATCAGACGGTTATGGAGAAGGCCATCTCAACCTAGCACTATGACAAACATGCCAAATACAGGCTTTGAGCCACAGCAGACTATGCCAGTTTCATTAGGGGCTGAAGATTACAATGTTTTTCAAACGCTGCTTTTAAACATACAGGCAGCCTGGAGTGCCCAAAACCTAAACGCCATCAAGGCCATGACAACCCCTGAAATGGCACAATATTTCAGCGAGCAACTTTCTGATTTAGCAAGTCGTGGTGCACGTAATATAGTTTCTAACGTGCAATTCTTACAGGGTGATTTATCAGAAGCATGGCGTGAGGGTAGCTTTACCTATGCCACAGTTGCAATGCGTTATTCTCTTCTTGATGTCACTACAGACAGCTTGGGTAATGTCATTGATGGCAGCCAGACTGAACCGCAAACCGTTACCGAGCTTTGGACTTTTGTCCGTGCTGATGGAAGGGGAAATTGGGTTCTCTCTGCCATTCAACAAGCTGGATAAGACTAAAAAAGGCCCCGTTACTCGGGGCCTTTTTACAATGACAGAACAAGTTTACCCTAGACGCAAAAATAAAAAAAACGCTTTAGCGAAGTCGAAAAATAACAATATTAAAATATGAAAATGATGAACCATGTAGTTAATCTTCTAACTAAAGATTATAACTGTGGTGCTTTTGGGTTCATGATGAGAAACGGAAAAGTTTCTGAGTCTTTTTCTGGTTTTATCATTGCTGGTGATTTAAAAAATTTACTCACTTAATTATAACCAGGCAGTGATCTTTTTATTAAATACATCATCAACGCCCCTTCTGTCCAAATTGACAGAAATGACTATTGCGGAACTTTAATCCATGGGTAAATTTTCATGTTTTTTTATATTAGGCTTGCTAACAGTACTTCTGCTCATTCAGTCACCCTATAGTTTAGCCCGTGCAGGCAGGGGATCTTCTTTTGGAAGCCGGGGCTCTCATACATGGAGTTCTCCTAGTAGGACATATAGCACCCCACATTGGTCAGCTCCCATAGAGCGTTCGGTAACACCGCGCCAGCCCACTATAGACACGCCACATGACACTAGCACGGTGGAACGCTCGCACACACGAATCATCCCTAAAACAACGCCAATTCTTCCGCGTTCTCATTCTCATCGCACGGAGCCTTTAGATTCACCTCGTCAATCTGATACTGAAACCAGCAATGGAACTAATTCTAGCGCACCAGAAATGCTGGAACGCTTTTCCATAACTAAGGCTCATCGCCCCTCTTATGCTGATCGTCATCCAGTTAGGGCAGGATTTACTGGAGGATTTTTTGGTGCCGGTTTATTTGGCCTTTTAAGTGGAGATGGTCTCTTTGGAGGCTTTTCTAACGGGTGGTCAGTTTTTGGAATTTTAACTCAATTTTTGGTTATCATTTTCTTCGTTACCTTTGTTATAGAAATGCGCAAAGGGTCAGACCAATCTAACGCTGCAACGCAAAGTCTGAATGCATTTAAGGAAAATCTTGAACAAAAACTTGATATGCTCCTTTCAATAAAGTTCCAAGATTACATCACGTTTCAGGCTTTGCTTTTAAATATACAAGCCGCCTGGAGTGCTCAAAATCTAAACGCCATTAGAGCCATGACAACCCCCGAAATGGCACAATATTTCAACGAGCAGCTTGCCGATTTAGCAAATCGCGGTGCACGTAATATAGTTTCTAACGTGCAATTCTTACATGGTGATTTATCAGAAACGTGGCGTGAAGGTCGCTTTACATATGCCACAGTCGCGATGCGTTATTCTCTTTTTGATGTCACTATAGATAGCTTGGGTAATGTCATTGATGGTAGCCACACTGAGCCGCAAACCATTACCGAATTATGGACTTTTGTCCGTACTTATAGAAGAGGAAATTGGGTTCTCTCTGCTATTCAACAGGCTGGATAAGACTAAAAAAGGCCCCATCATGCGGGGCCTTTTTGCAAAAACAGAACAAGTTTACCCTAAATGAAAAACACAAAAAACACTTAGCAGAGCCGGGACAGAGCAATATTAAAAAGAGCCAGGGCAATAATCAAAAGCCCTATTACTATTCCCAAAAGCCGACTTATTCTGCGACGTGTTGACAGATCATGCTCGCTCATCATGATAACAACATCCTATCAATAAGCAGGGCGCTAAAGAGGAAGAATAGATAAGCCAAAGAATATCTAAATGCAAAACGCGCCGGTTTATCCGCAGTTAAGCTAACCCCTTTTTCGTCCTGTTGGTCAAGAAGAACTTTTAACGCAAACAAAATAAAACCACCATCAAGCAGTAAAGCAGAGACAGTATAAAACCACCCACATTGCCCAACAGCGCTTGGTACTAATGATACAACAGTGAGTATTAATGTATATATAAAAATATTCCACCGTGTATAACGAGCCCCTTTTATGACAGGTAGCATAGGAATACCTGCCCGGTCATAATCTTTACAAGCATAAAGCGAAAGGGACCAGAAATGAGGTGGAGTCCATAAAAAAACAATTGCAAACATGGCTATCGGCAGCACATCAAGCGAATTCATTGTTGCTGCCCACCCAATCATGGGCGGGAACGCACCAGCTGCACCACCAATTACAATATTTTGAGGTGTGCGGCGTTTAAGCCACATTGTATAAACCACACCGTAAAAAAAGATCGAAAAAGCAAGAATAAAGGCTGCCAAAAGATTAGTAGCAAACCACAGCATCAGCACAGAAATAACAGAAAGAACAATTGCAAAAATTAATGTGCTTTCAGGAGATACACGCCCAGATGGCACCGGTCTTACTGACGTGCGCTTCATCACTGCATCTATATCGCGGTCATACCACATATTAATAGCCCCTGCCGCTCCGGCACCAAGGCAAATACATGTAATGGTAATAAGACCAATCATAAAAGACGGTTGATGGGGGGCAACGGCCATACCCGCCCATCCTGTAAACACAACTAAAGAAATAACGCGTGGCTTCAATAAGCTCACCCATTCTTTAAGTGAGGCATCTCCATCCTGCCCCTCAATTTTAAAAAGCTCTTTCAAACGAGCTATATAAGATAGTGAGCTTACAGAGTGTGCCACAGTTTTTCAGCCTTTCGGAAAGGACCTTTGTAAAGAAATAATTTGCTTTTTCTTAATTATAAAGCAGGCCTGAAAACCCAATATACTAAAGCCCAGTAAGCTAATGCCGGCCAAAGTAATAGCAAGCCACTGAATTTGAGGCACCATAAAACAGAGCATTGCAGATAATGTGAGAAAAGCATGAGCAATGCCAGCTTGTGTAAAGCTTTTGGACATCTCAGAAAATAGCTGAGAGAGCCAGGCATAGAACCCAGCACAGAGCGCCATAACACTACCAAATATGATGGCCTGATGGCCGTGGCTTATATCTCCCAGCACAGATAATGCTGTATATGAAGGTGGAATAAAAAGTGAGCACATTCCCCCCAAAAATAGCAAAATCATAGCATTAAGAGCCCAGAATGGAGCAGCGCCACGCTTGAATGAAGCATTCCATAGAGAGCTGCACAGACAGGCCAGAAAAACCATTGCAGGCACAATCTGAGATAAAGGCATAATATAATTCAGGAAACCATGCGGCAAAGCACAAAATAGCGTCTGAATCCATAAAGTCGGTGCAACCAGACCGATAATACCCATTATATAAGGGGCTAATTTTATTGTTAAATTTTCTTTAAAAGGCGAAAGAGCTTCCGCCACTACTCCAAGAGCAGGCAAAAGTAAAAAGCTCATTTCGGGAATTTTGAAAAATAACATCAGAGAATATGCTGAGTTAAAGTCAATTTTCCCTTTAACAATAAGAGCCAATATTATAGGCGCCATAAGAAGCAGGCTAATAGCACTGAAAAGAAAAGACCACACTATTGGTGAAAGCTGCCTAAATTTTTTCACACGCTCTTCTAAAATTGTCGCAATAAGATCAATCGACAATGCAACCATGGATATAGACCACAAAATCAGGCCCAAAACTGGCACTAAAGGAAGAATAATAACGCTTATAGCCAATAACAGCCATGCTATTAAGGAGGCTACAGGGAGCGCCATTTTCTGCGCTCCTAATGACTGCGGCAAAAGCCAGTAAGCCATGCCTCCTAAAATACCGGGTGTAATAACAAAAAAGGCCATAAGCAGCATATGGCTAACGACTATCCCAGAACTAGGCCTAATTTCTATAAAAGGAAGCATCATAGCGCCGCCTAATAATCCCGCAAATAAAGCCAATATCAAAAAAGCTGCGCCTATAAGGCTATCGCGGGTGAAAAAAAACTTAGGGTATTTCTTTGAATAGTCGATCATACTCGATCTCTAAATTACTCACCAGAAACGTTTCTCACAAAGAAAAACGTTTCTACGCCCTTTAAAAAGGCTAGTGACACATAAACTGACAGTTTTTTCTAAAAAAACTACGCCAGTCTTTTAACTCTTTATTGAGGTAATGTCACGAGGGTAAAAAGTCCAGCAGGTGGCACAGGCATAATTGTCGCTTTTTGCAAATCCTGCTCTGAAAGTAAGTTTTCCAAAGCGAAATCTGGGTGCCACCCTAATGCCTTGGAAGCTGTTGCCATAAGCTGCTCTATTTTTAGCCTAAAACCTCCCTGAGCAAGAAAGTGATTTACAAAAAGGATATGACCGCCAGGTTTGACGACTCTTTTTAATTCTTCAAGCAAAACTTTAGGATGCGGTGCGACCGAAGCAACGAACATGGCAACAGCAATATCAAAACTATCATTTTGAAAGCTAATCGCTTCTGCATCCATTTCAAGGAGGTCATCTACATTATGCAGCTCAGCATTAATAACACGCTGGCGGGCTTTTTTAAGCATATCTTTGGAAAGATCTATGCCTGTGATTTGTTTGTCGCGATTATATAAGGGCAAAGCCAATCCGGTGCCCACACCAACTTCCAGCACTTTTTTCCCTGGCAGGGAATTTACAGCAGCAACAGCTCTACGCCGCCCAAAAGCTGAAACTCCACCAAAAACTGTATCATACACCCCTGCCCAGCGCCGATAAGCCTCTTTTACGCTTTCAGCATCAAGAGCATTCCGAGGTTGATTGGAAGACTTCATAGACCACCCGACCTTATTATCTCTGCCCTATAACAAGAGGGCTTGTATCAGCGCTATTACGCTCATCCATATTTCGTTCTTGCCCCTCAGATGATCCGCCTGGCAAGATTGACGTGATATAATTTAATGAAATAGTGTGATTGCAAAGTAAACCTATAGAAGTAAAGGGAAGAAAACATTTTTCACTTTTCTTTTTTAAATTTTGCTATTGGTATGGTTACCTTTTTAGCATGGGGTGGTCTGGCTTTTGTCCACTATAAAAGTCGTATAATTCCTTGGTTTATCAACCGTTTTACACGTGATAAAACTCCGACCGAGCTACAACAGGATGGCAAGGATATCACCATTTCTCTCCCTCTAAAATATGATGACCTTCGCCCCCCTAAGGAAGAGAAGGCATCCGAGGACGACTCCTGATAGACTCTATTTTGGGCAAAAATTATATTTCTTTATTTCTGCTTAAAGCTTTTTCTCTATCGCATTCCAGATCAGGGCGGCGCTGTTAATTCCATCAAAGCGATCAAGCTCCTGTAAACCTGTTGGCGAGGTAACATTGATTTCCGTCAACCAGTCACCAATCACATCAATGCCAGTAAATATCAGCCCATTATTTTTCAAATATGGCCCAATTTCCTCACAGATTTCTTGATCTCTCTTTGTCAGATCAACACGCTCTGCCCGACCACCAACATGCATGTTTGAGCGAGCTTCTCCCATTGCAGGCACGCGGTTGATGGCGCCAATAGGCTCACCATCGACTAAAATAATGCGTTTATCACCTTTGCGGACTGCTGCTTCGTAACGTTGCACCATCAAAGGCTCTCTGGAGTGGAAGAAATGAGCCTCTAAAAGAGAACTGAAATTTTCATCATCAGCTTTAACGCGAAATATACCAGCACCACCATTACCAAAAAGCGGCTTTAAGATAATATCCTTATGAGCCTTTCTAAAAGAGGCTATCGCGTCTTTATCCCACGTTATGAGAGTAGGCGGCATTAAATGCGGAAAGTGTGTAACCAGTAATTTTTCAGGAGCATTACGCACGGCAGCGGGGTCATTAACTACCAGTGTCTTGCCCTCACCTACACCGTGAACATGCTCTAATAAATGAGTTGCCGTGATATAACCCATGTCAAACGGAGGGTCCTGGCGCATGAGTACGATATCAGTCTGGCCAAGATCTATCAGCTCAGTGGCACCAAAGTGAGCATGGTCACCCAAAACTGCTTGCACTTTTACCTGACGGGCTTTTGCTTGAAGCCTGCCCTGACCTGCAATATTTTTCCCTTCAGTTAAAGCCAAAGACGTCGGATGATATTCATATAACTCGTAATGACGACGCTGTGCCTCTAACATTAACGCAAAGGTGGAATCCCCTTTAATGTTCACCCCCTCTAATGGGTCCATCTGGACTGCAACGCGAAGAGATGGTGAATGGGATGCCATGGCCTTATTTCCTCTAAAATAACAATCAGTCTGGGTACGTTATCGAAGTTATTTCTATTAGTACAGGGCCTGAAGGTGTTTGCAAAGTCACTTCATCACCAACACGTGCCCGCATTAATGCTCTTGCAATAGGTGAAACTAGGCTAACCTCTCCCCTTTCGAGAGAGGATTCATCAACACCTAATAAAGTAACCTTATGATCATGGTCATTTTCATCGACGTAACAAACTGTGGCGCCAAAAAAAACCCGCTCACGATTTGTTTGCTGCGAGGGGTCAACAATAATTGCCTCGTCAAGGCGTTTTGTTAAAAATCGCAGGCGACGGTCGATCTCCCTTAAACGCCTTTTTCCATATTGATAATCGGCATTTTCAGAACGATCTCCATTACTAGCAGCCCATGAAACAATTTCTACAATTTGAGGGCGCTCAATTTGTGAAAGATGCTTCAGCTCGGCCCGCATTGCCTCCGCCCCTTTGGGAGAGAGATAACGCTTTAAAGATGGTTTTTCCATTATGTCGTTTTTTTTCTTCTGGACGTTTGCACATTTTCAAGAATTTCAAAAGAAATTGTCCCTCCCATACGTTTACCGGGGGACAAAACATGCAGACCTCTTTCAACAATTTCAGGGTGGTTAATAGCATCCGTCATCATTGTAACAGGTTCAATAGCTACAAAATCACTCTCTTTAGGAGAAAAAATAACAAGGTGACTAAATACAGGATCCGCTTTGACCATGACTGAAGGATTATTATCGCCTCTGTTAAGAATAATATCCCCCTCCCATCCACTATAAACATGATCAAAGTCACGTTCATAAAAGTGATTTGGTTTTGAGAAAGACCACTCGTCTTTATTCTCTATCAACTCAAGAGGAAGGCCGTCTTCTGTCATAAGCCAGAGATTATCTGCCTTAAAAGACAAAGTGGAAGCTGGATCACATTTTATAAAAGGATGAAAGCCAAATCCAACAGGCTGATCAATCTGGTCACGATTTTCAATGACGAGGCTGATCTCTAGTTTTTTCTCAAACAATTGATAAACCAGGGTGGCTCGGTAAGCAAAAGGCCAGTGAGGGTCAGATTTTTCGTTATTATCAGGTTTAAAATCAAATGTTAAAATGGCGTGAGAGTCAGTTTTATGTGACAATTTCCAGGGATTTTCCCAACTATTACCGTGTATAGCATGAGGACAACCTACCATATTAGGCGATAATTGGTAATCACGATGCCCAAAAGAAAAACGCCCCTGATCAATACGATTGGAATAAGGGAAAAGGGGATATCCCGCAATGAGAGCCCCTTTTTGAGCTGCTAAATTTTCATTCTCACAGGGATAAAAAATCTCTCTCTGGTCACTTTGCCAGCTACCAATAGCTCCGCCTCTTTCAGGCAAAAGCGTAAGACGCGCGTTACCCTTTTTAAGCTCAATTATGTGAGTAACTTCGGTCTCTGTCACGATTTAATCCCTTTTCTTACGACCACGCTATTTTTTCAGGTCCTAAATTTTTATTCTCACAAGGGTCGAAAATTTCTCTCCAGTCACTCTGTCAGCCAACAATAGCTCCACTTTTTTCAAGAAAAAACGTGAGAGGTGCGTTACCCTTTTTAAGCTTAATTATGTGAGCAACTCCGGTCTCTGTCACGATTTAATCTCTTTTCTTACGGCCACGCTGCTTTTTTTGAGGTGCCAGCTTTAAAGCATGGGAGAAATTTGTTTTATCTAACTGTGAAACTGGAATACCCAGTTCTTCGGATTCACGCCGATAAATCTCATCACGGAGTTTGGCCGCTTTTTCAAAGTCGAGCTCTGAAGCCGCCTGACGCATCTCTTTGCGTAATGTATCAAGTGATATTTTACTATCTTTTTCAACATCTTTTTCATGTGCAAGAGCTATTTCTTCAGTGTGGATTGAGTCTGCAATTCGACTTTTTACCGTCTGGGGCGTAATGCCGTGAGCCTCATTCCAGGCAATTTGTTTTTCACGCCGGCGTGCTGTCTCTTCAATTGCGTAACGCAAACTATCAGTCATTTTATCAGCATAAAGAATAACACGCCCCTCAATATTCCGCGCAGCGCGGCCAATTGTCTGGATGAGAGACGTTCTGGAACGCAAAAATCCTTCTTTATCAGCATCTAAAATAGCAACAAGTGCGCATTCGGGAATATCAAGCCCCTCACGCAACAAGTTAATGCCCACAAGCACATCAAACGTGCCTAAACGGAGGTCACGTATAATTTCGATACGCTCCAATGTATCAATATCAGAATGAAGATAACGTACTCTCACCCCATTTTCTGAAAGATATTCTGTTAACTCCTCTGACATTTTTTTTGTCAGCGTTGTTACAAGAACCCTCCCCTTTTCTTTTATCGTTTGCTTCACCTCATGCAGCAAATCATCAACCTGTCCTTCAACCGGACGCACGATTGTCACAGGGTCAATTAAGCCTGTTGGCCTAATAATCTGTTCTGCAAAAGCACCTCCGGTTTGTTCCATTTCCCACGGTCCTGGTGTGGCTGAAACAAAAATGGTTTGAGGTCTGAACGCATCCCACTCAGAAAAAGAGAGCGGTCTATTATCTAAACAAGATGGCAGCCGGAAACCGTAATTTGATAAAGTTTCCTTCCGGGCGTGATCTCCTCGCTCCATACCCCCAATTTGGGGCACAGCAACGTGGCTTTCATCAATCATAAGCAGAGCATCTTCGGGCAAATACTCAAAAAGCGTTGGAGGTGGATCGCCTGGCCGGCGCCCCGTCAAATAGCGAGAATAATTTTCAATACCTTTACAAACGCCAGTTGTTTCCAGCATTTCAAGGTCAAAATTCGTGCGCTGTTGCAAACGCTCGGCTTCGAGAAGTTTCCCTTCTTCATTATAGAGTTTAAGCCGCTCATCGAGTTCTTTTTGAATGCCCTCCATAGCCTGGTTAAGTGTAGGACGTGGCGTTACATAGTGAGAATTTGCGTATAAAGTGACTTCTTCTAATTCTGCTGTCTTTTGCCCAGTAAGTGGATCAAATTCAGAAATAGATTCAATATCATCTCCAAATAGACTGATGCGCCAGGCTCTATCTTCATTTTGAACGGGGAAAATATCAATCTGCTCACCCCGAACACGAAAACAGCCACGCTCAAAAGCGAGGTCATTACGGACATATTGAAGCTCTACCAGCGAGCGAATAAGAGAGTCTCGCTCTATAGTTCCGCCAACTTCCAAATGCACCGTCATAGCAGCATAAAGCTCTGGAGAGCCAATACCATAAATACAAGAAACAGATGCCACTATAACAACGTCATTGCGCTCTAGCAGAGCCTGCGTTGCCGCGTGGCGCATACGGTCTATATGCTCGTTACGTTGGCTGTCTTTTTCAATAAATGTATCTGAGCGCGGCACATAAGCTTCTGGCTGATAATAGTCATAGTAAGAGACAAAATATTCAACCGCATTATCAGGGAAAAACTGTTTCATTTCCCCATAAAGCTGAGCAGCCAGAGTTTTGTTAGGCGCCATTATAAGGGTAGGACGCTGAACGGCTTCGATAACCTTTGCCATCGTAAAAGTTTTACCCGAACCTGTAACACCTAAAAGCACCTGATCACGCTCCTGTGCCTCCAGCCCTTTTACAAGTTCTTTTATAGCTTGTGGCTGATCGCCTGATGGCTCATAATCAGAGCGCACAACAAGGCGCCTTGTTTTAGGCTTGATTGGTTGCCTTTCAGGAAAAAAATCCGTCTGGCGGGGCGCAATTATTTTTTTACGGGTGCGGGATTTTTTTGCAGTCATCTAGTCAAAGATGGGGATAAAAAAAACTCTATGCAAGTTCTATTTGGCTTATATTCCTCTTCTTAACAAAATGAATGTTATATTTCTTTTCATCGCAGTTTTTGAGTGAGGATCACATTCTTATGGACCTTAAAAACATTTCACAAAGCTACTCTCAATTTAATGATCAAATTCAAGATGGATTTCAAAAATTAGAAAACCTTCTAAACAAGCTTCAAGATGCTTCTAGTCAGGGTAATCAAAAGGCCCAGGAATGGTCTCAGGATCTGCACAGCATCGCCGAAAGTTTCAAAGGCGGCCATAGTGAAATTGGCAATTTTTTAGAGCAGATCCAAGGATTTTTGGGCGGAAATGAAAATCAGGAAGAAGGACAGGACCGCCATTCTGGCCTTTCAAGCCTTTTAGACACATTTCTTTCAAGTGGGTCTGACAAAAAAGGCGGTAATAACGAAAACCTTGTAGGAGATCTTCTGAACAAGTTTTTGAAAAAATAAAATCTCTCTATAATAGCCACTTACTAAATATTAGAGCGTGCTGGTTTTACATCAGCACGCTCTAAAACGTCTTTGTAACGTAGAGCTAAAGCATCCAGATTTTAAATATTATCTGACATTTATAAACATTCAAAGCCAGTTCAGTCACGCTTCAAATCGCAAGAATTTGGCAGAAAATCTCGTGAACTGACTTTTAAAAAATGGAATTTCCCTCGTAATAACTATTTATTAAATATTAGAGCGTGTTGGTTTTACGCCGGCTCGTTCCAAAACTTCTCTTTGACGCGAAGCTAAAGCATCTACGCTAAAACCTTCAATAAGCTCCATAAACATTTTATGCCAGTTCAGTCGCGCGCCAAGGCGTAAAAAGGCACTTCCCAAACCTATGGCAGAACGGTCCATCATGACAAATTCTCTTGGCAGGGTAACACCCCCTGTACGTTTTAAACCGTCATATACTTTTTCTAGGGTTGCACGAGCTTCGGCAGGGTCGTTACTTTCCTGCATAGAGCATTCCTGGTCTGTCATGAGGGGGCGATAGAAAAAACGTGCCCACTCATTGAGAACTTTCACCGTTTCACGCGAAAGATTGCGAAAGCCCCAATCCTGATAAGCCTCATAAGCGCCCTCTTCATCATCTTCCTGTAACGCTTTAAAAAGACTGACGACACCGCCCACAAAACGTGGCGAAAACACACGAACAGAGCCAAAATCTAGCAGATTAATCCCGTCATCTTCCCTGATTGTAAAATTACCCATGTGAGGATCACCATGAATAATTCCAAAATGATAAACAGGGCGGTACCAGGCGTAAAATAAGCCACGCGCTATATTATTACGCTGCTCCTGAGATAAATTACTCTCCAGAACAGTCCTCATAGACCGTCCCTGCACCCACTCCATAGTCAAAAGCCGCGTCGTGGTCAGCTCTGAAATGGGTTCTGGGACAGTGACATCCGAAATACCTTTGAGCATAAGGCGGTAAAGCCTCAGATGACTGGCTTCTCGGTGGTAATCAAGCTCTTCGCGCATGCGCTCAGCCAGCTCGACATAAACTTCGTCCTGGCGAATCGTATTTCCAAAAAAACCATAAACACCCAAAACAGTTCTTAACTGTCTCAAGTCGCTTTCCATAGCGCCCTGCATACCAGGATATTGCAGTTTGCACGCTACTTCCTGCCCACTATTCAACACAGCCCGATGAACCTGCCCTAAAGAGGCGGCTGCAACAGCTTCATGACTAAAAGAGCGAAAATGGCTTTCCCAGTTTCCACCCAGCTCTGCCCTCATACGACGCTGGACAAAACTCCATCCCATTGGAGGCGCATTTGACTGAAGATGGGCAAGTTCGTCGGCATATTCTTCAGGCAAAGCGCCAGGGATTGTAGAAAGAAGCTGTGCCCCTTTCATCAAAGGGCCTTTAAGATTGCCTAAAGCAAGGCGCAGCCCTTCAGCATGGCTTTCTTTATCAGATTTAAATCCAAATTTATGGCCTGCCAAACGAGCAGCCACTCCGCCCATTGCTCCAGACGCGCGAACGACACGTCCGACATTGTCGATAAAACCGGTTTTATCGAGATCACGTTCACGTGCCATTATAATGCTCCTTTTAAGCAGGGTCAGCTTCAAGCTGATCTATGAGGCTGCTAATCACATCCAACCCTTTATGCCAAAAAGCTGGATCACCTGCATCAAGACCAAATGGGGCTAAAAGTTCTTTATGGCGGAGTGTACCGCCCGCTGCGAGCATATTTTTATATTTTTCAGCAAAACCTTCGGGACGCTCACGGTAAACACCATACAGCGCATTTACTAAACAATCTCCAAATGCATAGGCATATACATAAAAAGGAGAGTGAATAAAGTGCGGAATATATGACCAGTATAAATCATAATCAGATGTAAAATTAAAAGCTGGCCCTAAGCTACGTTCCTGCACTTCGCGCCATAACTGGCCAATATGCTCTGCAGACACCTCGCCTTTTTGTCGCTCCTGATGGAGCTTAACTTCAAATTGATAGAAAGCAACTTGCCTTACTACCGTATTGAGCATGTCTTCAACTTTTGACGCAATTAAATGGCGTTTCCGTTCAGGTGATTTTTCTTGTTCCAAGAGTGACTGGAATGTCAGCATTTCTCCAAAGACGGACGCTGTTTCTGCTAAAGTCAGGGGGGTAGATGAGCGCAAATAACCTTGTGATTGTGCTGCCAAAATCTGATGAATGCCGTGCCCCATTTCATGGGCCAAAGTCATAACATCACGTGCACGCCCATGATAATTCATTAAAAGATAAGGATGGACCGAGGGCACAACGGGATGAGCAAAAGCCCCCGAAGATTTGCCTGGCACTGCAGCAGCATCAATCCAGGGATTGTCTAAAAATTTTCCTGCATATGATCCCATCTCTGGATCAAAATCACTATAAGCCTTACGGACAATTTTCTTTCCCTCTTCCCAGCTCATGATTTTATCATCACTTTTAGGAAGCGGAGCATTACGGTCCCAATGCTCTAACTTATCAAGCCCCAGCCACTTTGCCTTGAGGCTGTAATAACGGTGCGACAATTTAGAAAATGAGGAATCGACAGCTTCAACGAGCGCATCAACAACTTCATCTTCAACCATATTCGCACGGTTGCGACTGCTGACAGAGCGTGGATAGCCTCTCAGCTTGTCCATTGTGGCTTTATCTTTGGCTAAATTATTTGTGATCATCACAAGTAATTTCTGCTGATCTGCCAAAGATGCACTAATAGCCTGAGCAGCTTCATGCCGTTTATGCCGATCAGACTCTGTCAGGCGGTTAAAGACCTCACCTAAAGGGAGATCATCATCACCAATTTTGGCAGTCATGGCAGCCATTGTTTCGTCAAATAACCTGACCCAGGCCTGACGACCCGTTACTGACGTTTCTAATAAAACGCGTTCTACGTCATCATTTAACTGATAGGGCTTAAATACACGAAGATCACGGATAAATGGTTCCCATTTTGCAAGTTCTGCATCTTTATAAAGGGAATTAATAAACTCATCATCTAAGCGGTTAAGCTCTAGAGCAAAAAAGAGAAGATGAGCTGATAAGGATGTTACTTTTTCCTGAACACCCTGAGCAAAACGTCCAATTTCTGCATCAGTCGTGTGGGCAGCAAAAAGGAGCTGCGCATAAGATGCAATTTTGCCTAAGCCTTCTTCTATAGCTTCATAATCTTTTAGAGACTGAACTAGGTCTGACGCTGAAGAAACTTTTAACTGTCCCTTCCAGCGTTTTTCAAAAGATTGCGCCTCTTTTTCAAGCCGAGCAAAGTCGTCCTCAATTTTAGAATCTTGTGGGGACTGATAAAGATCGGACAAGTCCCACCGTGGTGCTGAATTTACGGCCCCCCCAGCAGATGAAGTTTTTGAAGACATAAGCGGATATGAAAAAGCAAGCTGAATATGTGTCATATATTCAGCTTACCTTGCCAGGAAGCGCGTGAAAACACTTTTTCTTACAAAAACATTACCTTTTTAACTAAAAATTTACGCTGAAAGACGCGTTAAATCTTCCTCTGCATAACCAATAATTTTGGCATAATCTTTGGGGACAATATGCCAGAATTTAGGGAGAACCTCTTCCCAATTATTGAGCAAACTAGCCGCATATTGGCTCTGAGTCTCTTCTACATGCCGCTCTACCAAACCACGAAGTTCATTTTCCCATCGAGGAGACGACACACGATTACATGTGACACTTTCTGTATTAAGGCGCGCTTCAAACTCACCATCAACATCAAACACATAGGCGGTTCCGCCCGTAAAGCCGGCACCAAAATTATTACCTACAGCACCGAGCACAACAACAGTACCACCGGTCATATATTCGCATCCATTAGACCCACAGCCTTCAATCACAGCCACGGCTCCAGAATTACGAACTGCAAATCGTTCTCCTGCCTGACCAGACGCAAAGAGTGCTCCAGAAGTTGCCCCGTAAAGTACGGTGTTGCCTATAATAGCATTTTCATATGTCAGGAGTGTCGAATTACGATTGGGGCGAATGATGATTGTTGCTCCACATAATCCTTTACCAACATAATCATTCGCATCACCCTCGACTTCTAGGCGCATACCTTTTACAGCAAAGGCCCCTAAAGACTGTCCCGCAGATCCTTTCAATGTGAGGGTTAAATGGCCTTCAGGTAGGCTGCTCATTCCAAATTTACGTGTAATAAGCGAGGAAATACGTGTTCCAATCGCACGGTGCGTATTACGTACAATATAATGAAGATGCAGCTTTTCACGACGGTCAAAAAGAGGCCGTGCATCAGCGATAATCTCAGCATCAAGTGTATCAGGCACCTCATTGCGCCCTTTACGTGTGCAATAACGCGCAAATCCACCTGTATCGGCCTGAACCAAAAGCGAATTTAAATCTAGATCATCTAGGTACTCTGCCCCACGTGAGACTTGGTGCAGCATATCAGTGCGACCAATAATTTCTTTAAGTGAACGCACACCAAGCTGGGCCAGAATATTACGCACATCCTCAGCAATAAGCGTAAATAAATTAATTACTTTTTCAGGCGAGCCTTCAAACTTTGCCCTTAAAGCTTCATCCTGAACACAAACACCAACAGGGCACGTATTAGAATGACACTGGCGCACCATGATGCACCCCATAGCAACAAGAGCAGCTGTACCAATACCAAATTCTTCAGCCCCTAACATAGCGGCTATCACTACATCACGCCCCGTTTTAATCCCCCATCGACACGAAGGGTGAGACGATGTCGCAAACGATTAAGCATAAGCACTTGATGTGCCTCACTTAAACCCATCTCCCATGGCAGGCCAGCATAATGGATAGAAGATTGAGGGCTTGCTCCTGTTCCACCAGAATGACCAGAAATTAAAATAGCATCTGCTTTGGCTTTGGCCACACCTGCGGCAATGGTGCCAATACCTGTCCGCGCAACAAGCTTTACAGTTACAGTTGCATCGGGATTAATTTGTTTAAGATCGTAAATTAACTGAGCCAAATCCTCAATTGAGTAAATGTCATGATGCGGAGGGGGCGAAATCAGGGTTACACCCGGTGTTGCATGACGTAACCGGGCAATAAGCTCTGTTACCTTAAAACCAGGAAGCTGACCGCCTTCACCAGGTTTAGCTCCCTGAGCAACTTTAATTTCTATTTCGCGGCAATTATTAAGATATTCAGCTGTAACACCAAAGCGACCAGAAGCAACCTGCTTAATTGCTGAAGAGGCATTGTCACCATTAGGGCGAGGATAGGCCCGAGCAGGATCTTCACCCCCCTCACCTGAATCTGATTTCGCACCAATCCTGTTCATGGCGATAGCCAGGGTTTCATGAGCTTCGGGGCTTAAAGCACCTAAAGATATTCCTGGTGCAACAAGATGGCGCCTAATTTGGGTAATGCCCTCAACTTCATCAACAGATATTGGCTGAGCAACGGGCTTGAACTCCAATAAATCACGTAACGATATGGGAGGTTGGGCCTCTAGCGCCTCGACATAGCGGCGATAAAGCTTATAGCTATTGGCATTTACGGCCATCTGCAACATATGCACAACAGAGGCACTAAAAGCGTGAACTTCTCCTTTTACCCGTAATTTATACCGCCCTCCAATGGGAAGCATCTCAATTTTAGAATCAGACCAGGCTTTTTGATGCGCTTTCAAAACATTACGCGCAATGCCGGGTAAACCAATACCAGAAATACGCGATGACATACCGGGAAAATATTCTGCAACTAACGCTCTGGATAGGCCAATAGCTTCAAAATTATAACCGCCCCGATAAGAAGAGACAATCGAAATGCCCGCTTTGGACATGATCTTAAGCAAGCCTTTATCTAAAGCCGTGCGGTAACGCTTCATGGCTTCATTAAGGGTCATATTTCCAAACAAGCCGCGCTTAAGTCTGTCGGCAATACAATGTTGGGTCAGCCAAGGATTAACTGTGGTAGCCCCAACGCCAATGCTGACAGCGATGCTATGCACATCAAGCACTGTTGAGCTACGGACATTGAGCGACGTAAAAGTGCGTAAAGAATAACGTACCAGGTGAATATGTACGGCAGCAGTTGCCAAAACCATCGGTAACGCTACACGATCAGCGGAGCTATGTTCATCAGTTAGGAAAATATGCGCACAGCCACCACGCACTGCGTCTTCGGCCTGATTGCAAATGGAATTGAGAGCGGATTTTAAACCTGACTGACCTGCTTCAATGGGAAAAGTACAATCTATGATAGCCCCTTGATCTCCACAAAGGGCTCTCAAGCGATCAAATTCGCCATTAGTTAAAATAGGGCTTGGAAGCTGTAATAAATCACACTGATTTGGTGATTGCGCCAAAATATTACCCAAATTTCCCAGACGCGTAACAAGACTCATAACCCTTGTTTCACGCAAGCTATCGATAGGTGGATTTGTGACCTGGCTAAAACCCTGGCGAAAATAATTACCCAAGCCCCTATAATAAGAAGAAAGAATTTGCAGAGGCGTATCGTCACCCATGGAGCCAATAGCCTCGGAACCATTGGCTACCATAGGATGCAGAATTGTTTCTAAATCTTCATAAGTACGGCTAATCGCTTTTTGGCGCTGAAAAAGCTCTGTCTCTGATAAATCACTTTCTTCTTCTGCATTGGCAATAAGAGGCTGAACGTTGCGTGTTGATTTAACCCATTTCTCAAAATTATCACGTGAAGCCAGGGCCTCTTCCAGCTCATGTGGTTTATAAAGACGCTTTTCCTGAAGATTAAGTGCCAGTGTCTGCCCTGGACCTAAGCGGCCACGCTCAATGATAATTTCATCAGGAAGGCGGACAATGCCTGTTTCAGATCCGACCACCAAAAGACCATCTCTGGTAATGCTATAACGCAAGGGGCGCAAACCAGCACGGTCAAGTCCGGCAATAACCCAGTTACCATCTGTTGCACAAATTGCCGCAGGCCCATCCCAAGGTTCCATGACAGAATAACAATAACGGTAAAATGCCTTTATTTTGGGAGAAATGGACGAACTTGCCCCTATTGAAGCAGGGATAAGCAGCGCCTTACTCATAGGCGCATCCCGACCCGCAAAAGTTAAAAGCTCGAACACATTATCAAGCGCAGCCGTGTCTGACCCTGCTGCCTGTATAACAGGCTTGAGAGAGTCCATATAAGGATCGAGATCTGGATTAGATAAGCGCGTTTCATGAGCGCGCATCCAGTTGATATTACCGGAAAGGGTATTGATTTCACCATTATGGGCAATACGGCGAAAAGGCTGCGCCAGCTTCCAGGTTGGAAACGTATTTGTTGAATAACGCTGATGATAAATAGCAAAACGTGAGACAAATCTTTTATCAAGAAGATCAGGATAAAAATCTGTCAAATTCTCTGCTAAAAACATGCCTTTATAAATAACTGAACGGCAAGATAAGGAGCAAAGGTACAAATCCAGATGGGCATTTGTCACAGCCTTTTCTATACGGCGCCGTATAATATAAAGGTTGCGCTCTAAAATATCTGCCTCATGACCCAACGCATTGCGGATCATGATTTGCTCTATCTCTGGCCGTGTTTCATTCGCTTTTTCACCAATACAGGCCGTATTAATGGGAACTTGTCGCCAACCATAGATCTCATAACCGAAATCCAGAATTTCACTTTCAATAATTTGGCGACCACGCTCCTGAGCCGCTAAATCATTACGTGGCAGAAACACCATTCCTACAGAAATGATGCCATCAATTTTACTGACACCAGTGCTATGGATTGCTTCGGCAAAGAAATCCTGTGGAATTTCTACATGTATGCCAGCACCATCCCCTGTCTTGCCATCAGCATCGACAGCTCCACGGTGCCATATGTTACTAAGGGCCTCAATGGCAGCTTCAACAACATTACGGTTTGCCTCGCCATTAAGTGATGCAATAACACCTACACCACAGGCGTCATGCTCTTGCTCAGGCGAATATACATCTTTTAAGCGCTCAAGATTTTCTTGATATTCTTTTACAAAAAGACGTGCTGACATTAGAGGGCCTCCTCTATTTCTTGAGCTGCTTGTTTAACAAGATATTTATGCATCGCCTCAGCTGCCCCACGGCCATCAGCAATGGCCCAGACTACAAGGCTTGCACCTCTGACAATATCTCCACCGGCAAATACGCCGGGAAGACTGGTCTCATAATGCTGGTCTTTCACTGAGAGCGTTTTCCAGGATGTAACAGCAAGTTTAGGTTCATTCCATTTGGAAGGTAAATCTTCGGGGTCAAAGCCTAAGGCACAAATGACCATATCGGCGTCAAGCTGAGTATGAGTTCCCGTCGGGTCAACAGCTCGCCGTCCATTGGCGTCCATGACACCCAGACGCATTTCTTTTAAGCGCACAGCTTCAACAGATTCATGACCTATAAAAGCCTCTGGAGCAGCAAGAAAATGGAATATGCCACCTTCTTCTTCCGCATTCATAACTTCTTGACGTGAACCAGGCATATTTTCGCGATCCCGGCGATAGACGCAGGTTACTTTTTGTGCCCCTTGCCGAATGGCACTTCGCACACAATCCATGGCCGTGTCGCCCCCGCCAATAACGACAACTTTTTTCCCTTTGGCATTGTAATCTGGCTCTGGATTTTCAGCCTGTATTAAAAACTCTAGAGCTTTAACAACGCCCTTCAGATCTTCACCCTGCACGTGAGCCCTACGTGCCTGATAAACCCCTGTTGCTATGAATAGCGTATCGTAACGATTTCGAATTGAATCAAAAGATAATGCTTTTGGTCCTTCACCTATTTCCTGCCCAAGATGAAAAATAACGCCCTGTTTTTTTAAAAGCTCAATTCTGCGGTCTACGATATTTTTTTCGAGCTTAAAGCCGGGTATGCCGTAACGTAACAACCCTCCCGCCTGAGCCTGACGCTCATAAATATGGACTTCATAACCTTTAGCACGCAAATTTTCTGCACATGCCAAACCGGCAGGACCAGAACCTATAATACCTACCTTTTTTCCCAGTTCATTTTCAGGGTAATTCGGTTCAACCCAACCATTTTGAAAAGCCGTTTCTGTTATAAAACGCTCTACACCCCCAATTGTAACGCTCTCAAAACCTTTATGAATGACACAATTACCCTCACAGAGCCGATCCTGTGGGCAGATTCTGCCACAAATTTCAGGAAAACTATTGGTTGCGGACGATAAAAGATAAGCTTCTTTTAATCGATGCGTTGCAGCAAGACGTAACCAGTCTGGTATATTATTACCTAAAGGACAGTGGGCAGAACAAAAAGGGATTCCACATTGCGAACAACGTGAAGACTGCTCCTCCGCCTGAGCAATAGAAAAACCTTTATATATTTCCTTGAAATCGGCACGCCTCTTAATTGCTGGCCGTTTTGTAGGACGTTTTTGAGGTTGACTTACAAATCTAAGCATAGGCTCAGTCATAAAATTAAGTCCTCCTTTAATGCGCCCTTGAGCTGAAAACTCTATATGAGCAGACAACTAACGAGCCATAATTATGGTTTGAATGATAAAATCACTAAAGATTGCTTAAAGCAGATGACTATAATTTCATATTAAATAATAGTCAGCATTGCTTACATATTTTAAAAAATAAAACTCTTTTTAAAAATTGTAATGCTAATCACTTATAAAAATTATGTCCGTTTCGGACTTAAATATATTTTGGGCTTTATATGGCTCTTTTTATGAGTTGACGTTTTCTTATCTGACCGCTAGAGAAAACCCACCAATACCGGTTCCTCTTTTTTTAAAGAAGTTAACCGGAGTCTCTTTGCCCAGATGGCGGAATTGGTAGACGCGCAGGTTTCAGGTACCTGTGTCCGCAAGGACGTGGAAGTTCGAGTCTTCTTCTGGGCACCAAAGCATACACCGGCTTAGTCTGGTATCGGTATGTCTGTAATATTTATTTCCGGTGCATTATGAATAATCCGCAAAATCTCGTCCATCTCTATGACGGAGACTTACCGGATGGGCTAGATTTGGGCCCATTAGTTGCTATTGATACTGAGACAATGGGACTTAACCCCCATCGCGACCGTTTGTGCCTTATACAGCTTTCCAGTGGCAATGGAGAGGCACATCTTGTTCAGATCAGACCAGTTGATTTAGGCGGTAAAGGCTACGATAGTCCCAACCTTAAAGCCTTATTGCAGAATGATAAAATCACAAAATTAATGCATTTTGCACGTTTTGATGTCGCCGTTTTACAGCATGCTTTTAAAATTACAGTGTCGTCTGTCATCTGCACAAAAATAGCTGCGCGTTTAGTCTACACATTCACAGACCGTCATGGTCTTGCTTATTTATGTCGTGACTTATTAGGCGTTGATCTGTCAAAACAACAGCAAAGTTCAGATTGGGGTGCGCAAACCCTCACAGAAGCTCAAAAGACATATGCAGCTTCAGACGTACTTCATCTTCATGCCTTATGGGAAAAACTTGAAGCTTTGCTTATTCGCGAAAAACGCCGCGATTTAGCGCAAGCTTGCTATGATTTTTTACCAGCTCGTGCCAACTTGGATCTTTTAGGTTATACTGACCCGGATATTTTTTCGCATAAAGGCTGATTAGAATATCTATGTCACACTCGTCTCTTACTACGGCTCAAACTACTCTTGCCAAAGAGCGTGTAGGGCTAGAGCGACTTGAAACTGCCTTTAAAGGGCCGCTTGGCAAGGTTTTTTGCCAAGTTGTTGACCACCTTATAGCGTCTAAAGGGCGCGTGGCAGTGACGGGTGTTGGCAAATCTGGGCATATAGCCAGAAAAATCCAAACTAGTTTAGCATCAACTGGAACACCGTCTTTTTTTATCTATCCCACCGAAGCCGCCCACGGGGATTTAGGGATGATACAAAAAGACGATAATCTCCTTGCCTTTTCAACCTCTGGTGAAACAGCTGAACTTGCTCTTTTGCTCCAATATGCAAAAGTTCAGAACATTCCTCTTATTGCTGTCACGAGCAATTCAGAATCGACTCTCGCTCGTGCCTCACAATTTTGCCTATGTCTTCCTCAATCCTCTGAAGCGTGCCCAATAGGACTTGCTCCCACGACATCAAGCCTTATGCAACTTGCTTTAGGCGATGCCCTTATGTCGAGTTTACTGGCCCAAAGAGGGTTTTCTTATGAAGATTTTAGCAAGTTTCATCCCGCAGGCCAGCTTGGCGCCCGCTTAAGACCTATTAGCGATATTATGCACAAATCTAAAGAAATGCCTTTAGGAAGTGCTATTATGCCTTTGAAACAAGTTGTCATGGAAATGACACGAAAGGCTTTTGGCTGCATGGGCGTGATAGATGAAGATGGTATTTTAATCGGACTCATCGCAGATGGCGATTTAAGGCCTGCTTTATCAAAAGATCTGGAAAAGACGCTTGCAAAAGATGTCATGAATAGACATCCGGCAACAGCCAGAACTGATATGCGTGTTCAGGATGTTTTGCATTTTATGACGCACCGAGACACACCTATCAGCAGTTTATTTATTGTTGATGAAAACCACCGTCCTTTAGGTATTGTGCATTTACATGATCTTTTGCGTACTGGTGTTTTATGAGCGAAATAAAGCCCCCCCCTCCACCGCAAAGGGACGATTTTGCCAAGAAAAGCTCTGAGGAACTCTCTAAATTAAACAAATTGCGTGATGAAGCCTTTCAGAGAGTTCGTCGCCACCCCAATGCAGAGGAAATGGCTCGCCGACAGGCAAATTTAAAATTGGCACGATGGGCGCTTCCTTCTATTGCTGCCTTTATTCTAATCTCTTTAGCTGCATGGCCTGAAATTACTCACTTAATTCATCAAAATAGTGAGGTCATGAAAAATATGAAACGTTTCAGGCAGCAAAAAGGCACGATTGAGCAGGCTATTTATCGCGATATTGATGCTAAAAGCCGCCCTTATATGCTAACTTCAGAAAATGCGCAGCAAATTGGTGAAGATCGCATTAATCTCACCAAACCCAAAGCCGATATATTAATGAATAATAATGTTTGGCTGTTCATACGGGCTGATAAAGGAGTCTATATGAGACAGGAGCAAACGCTGAATCTTACTGGCCATGTTGTGCTTTATCGTAATGATGGGATCATCATTAATGGTCCGTCAGCTGATCTTGACCTTAAACAGAATGTCATTGCTACTTCTGACTGGGTACATGCTGAGGGACCTTTTGGTGTTCAGGATGCACAGGGGCTTTTCTTGACCAAAATGCTGGTACAATCCAATTTATTGGTCCAGGATTAACGACGCATTTTAACGATATAGCCCCTAAAGCAACTTCTGCTTCTTCAAAGAAAGGGACATAATAAGTAAATGTCTCAGCATTTAAGCGCACTGCTCGTCACTGCTTCACTTTTGCTGCCTGTTTCGGGCTATGCACAGCAGACAACTGCCCCTCAGTCAGATTATCAAACGAAAGCTGACTCTCCGCCAGATCAATCACATGGGGAACCGATTCATCTTTATTGGAAAAAAGAAGAAATTTATGACCGCAATAAACAAACGGTTACCTTAACGGGAGGGGCACGCGCTGTAAGAGGCGATATTACTTTGGATGCTGATGTCCTTATTGGATATTTAAGACACAAAGCTTCGTCAGCTGATCAAAGTCAGTCTTCAAAAAAGACTAATGATGTCATGGGCGGTAATATGGAACTATACCGTGTTGAGGCTATAGGACATGTGCATGTCTATAATAAAGCCAATCAGGGCTGGGGGGATCACGGGATCTATGACATTGATAAAAATGTCATGCTCATGACGGGCAAAAACATGAAATTCACGACCCCTCATCAAGTTTTAACAGCACGCGACCTCGTTGAATATTACCCAAAAGACCATGTCACTATTGGCCGAGGCGATGCAACAGTCACAAATGATGATGGCAGACGCGTTACAGCAGATATTTTAAAATCGGTTGGTTTATCTAACAATCAAAAAGCGCAAAAACAGAATAATACAAACAGCAATGCTTCAAAATTAGACCGGGCTTATGGCTGGGGTCATGTCATTATTAAAACTGACAAACAGGTTGCAACTGGAGATCGTGGTGTCTATCTCTTTGGTCCAGAGCTTGCACGTTTGATTGGTCATGTCCATATCACACAAGGTCAGAACCAAAATAACGGGTCTCAGGCGGTTGTTAATATGAAAACAGGAATCGCGACTATGCTACCGGGCCATGATTCTCCCATTCAAGGGCTGATTGTTCCCAACGAGGCCAGCCAATAATGGACTCACAAAGCTTGTATAACGGGCCAGGCCTTGTAGCTCACGGCATTGGTAAAACTTATAAAAAAAGGCCCGTCGTTAAAAACGTGTCTCTACACGTTCAGCGTGGTGAGGCTGTCGGTTTGCTTGGGCCAAATGGAGCTGGAAAAACGACAAGCTTTTATATGATTGTAGGGCTTGTACAGGTTGATACCGGCGCGATTATGTTAGATGGAACAGATATAACGCAACTCCCCATGTATCGCCGTGCACGTTTGGGTGTTGGTTACCTGCCACAAGAAGCCAGTATTTTTCGTGGTTTAAATGTAGAGCAAAATATTATGGTAGCCCTTGAGGTCGTAGAGCCTGAAACTGAAAAGCGCCATGATATGTTAAATGGGCTATTGGCAGAATTTGGCATAACTCATTTACGCCACGCCCCTGCCCTGGCCCTGTCTGGTGGCGAGCGCCGGCGCCTGGAAATTGCACGCGCTTTGGCAAGCCAACCTAATTATATTTTACTTGATGAGCCTTTGGCAGGTATTGATCCTATTGCTGTGAGCGAAATTCGTAGTCTTGTTTCTCATCTTAAGGATCGGGGCATTGGCGTACTCATCACAGACCATAATGTGAGAGAAACATTAGAGGTTATAGATAGGGCCTATATTCTTCATAGCGGCCAGGTTTTAATGGAAGGAACACCTGAAGAGATTGTCGCTAATGAAGATGTAAGGCGGGTTTATTTAGGCGAACATTTCACGATGTAATTATTATGCCCTTTTTCAAGGGCATAATATTTTTATTGCAAAAAGCTGGGTATAAGCTTTGACTGCAAAATAACCTCTACGGCACTAGCCTCATCTTCAGCAACCGCAATAGGTGTGCCATCAGCCGCATGAATAGCCACAACATTAACCCCATCATGGCATGCTGGCCTGAGATAAGCCGTTTGAGCCATGCCTAACCCTTTAAATTCCTGTCCTGTCATAATTTTATTTTGAGATTTACGATCGACAGAACCAGGAACTTTCCGAGAAATTTTATCCACGTTCGTCACTTTCATTTTTTCTATCGTAAATATCCAGCTTACGCACAGTCTGATTCCGTTCAACCGGTTTTGAGACTGGAGGTTTAGCCGCAATATGCGACTTTTGCTGACCTTGTGAGATTGCAATATGCTTAACGCGCACTTCGGGCTTAGGGCGCATTAAATCAATGTGTAATAAGCCATTATCAAGCCACGCACCGCTAATTTCTATACCCTCGGCTAAAACAAATGCCTTATGAAACTGGCGTGCAGCGATCCCTCTGTGCAAAAATACACGCCCCTGACTATCATCAGCCTGGCGGCCACGAATGACAAGCTGATTATCTTCTTGCGTGATCTGAAGATCATCCATAACAAACCCCGCCACAGCAAGTGTTATGCGCAGGGCTGTATGGCTGAGTTGCTCAATATTATAGGGGGGATACCCATCCGAAGTTGATTTCGATACCCTCTCGAGCATTTGCTCAAGATGATCAAAGCCTAAAAACATAGGCGACGTAAAAAGACGATTAGACACTTAGCAAAAAGCCTCCTCCAGGAGCGAGACACAAGTATGAAATCCTTTCACCAAAGGCATTTCAGACCTTACTTAAATAGTGAGCTTTACCACCAACATGCAAGAGCGGGGTTATCTCTTTTCTCTTTCATTTTTTAAAAGATTACTTACTTATAAGGCTGGAACTAACCTTAATCTCCCGGTAAATAGCGCTATATGAGCACATTTAAATTTCTCGAAGACATCGATCAAATCGCCCCTATGCCCATTCTGGTGGCGCCCCATCCTGTGTTAAAGCAAGTTGCTAGCGAAGTCCCTAAAGAGGATTTAGAAAAGATACGTTCGCTTTTACCAGGTATGTTTTCTGCCATGTATAAAGCACCAGGCATTGGTCTGGCAGCTCCCCAGGTGGGCATAAGTCAGCGTTTTTTTATAATGGATATTTCTGAAAAAGATGCTCCACCAGAACCCATGGTACTTATTAATCCTGAGATTGTGAAAGAGAGCGAAGAATTTTCTGTTCATGAGGAAGGTTGCCTCTCTCTCCCCAATCAATTTGCAGAAGTAGAACGCCCAGAATCAATAGTAGTCAATTACATTGATCAGGATGGTAAGCCAGTTAATCTCAAAGCATCTGGTTTATTAGCAACCTGTATTCAGCATGAGCTTGACCACCTTGATGGCATTTTATTTGTTGATCATCTATCGAGCCTAAAACGAAATATGGTTTTGCGTAAGCTTGCCAAAGAACAAAAAAGAAAGCGCTAAAATTTATGCGCCTTGTTTTCATGGGTTCACCCGATTTTGCCGTTCCTGCTCTTAAAGCACTGATAGATGCAGGGCATGAAATTATTGCGGTTTATAGCCAACCCCCGCGCCCGGCAGGACGAGGGAAAGCATTACAT
The DNA here is from genome assembly GCF_009906835.1 of Aristophania vespae. NCBI lineage: Bacteria > Pseudomonadati > Pseudomonadota > Alphaproteobacteria > Acetobacterales > Acetobacteraceae > Aristophania > Aristophania vespae. The sequence goes on along the minus strand of NZ_CP047652.1, from coordinate 635,133 downwards.
TACCAACCGGTGCATCTCGCGGCTGAAAGTTACAATATCGACGTAAGAACCCCTCTGAAACTCAAGGGTAATAAAGAGGAAATTGAATTTCTAAAAGACAGTAAGCTTGATGCGATTATCGTTGCTGCATATGGGCTTATTTTACCTAAGGACATCCTTTCCCTTCCTCAAAAAGGATGTCTCAATATTCATGCCAGCTTATTGCCCAGGTGGCGTGGCGCCTCTCCAATACAATCCTCCATCCGTGCTGGTGATAAAAAAACCGGTATTTGCATTATGCAAATGGATGAAGGGCTCGATACAGGAGATATTCTCTTAAAGGCTGAAACAGATATAACAACTGCTGATACCGCCTCCACACTCCATGATCGCCTATCAGCTCTCGGTGCTGAACTTATTGTAAAAAGCCTTATTGAGCAGCCTCACCCTATTGCACAAGCTGAAAATGGCGCCACTTATGCTCCCCGGTTATATCGTGAGGATGGCCGCATCGATTGGAGCTGCACAGCGCAGGAAATTGATTGCCAGATACGTGCTTTTACACCCTGGCCTGGTAATTTCACCACTCTCAATGGACAAACTATACGCATTGGCTCTGTTGAAATAATTGAACCAAACCAAAAAATAGCGCCTCCAGGCACTATCTTGGATGACGCTCTTACAATTGCCTGCGGCCAGGGTCTGTTGCGCTTAACAACTCTTCAAAAGCCTGGTCGCGCCATGATGGATGCTGATGCGTTTTTACGCGGCTTCATGGTCGCTAAAGGAGCCTGTTTTGAATAATGATGCAGCTTCCCTAAATATAAAACGATGGGCCCTTCGCATTGAGTTTGATGGTCAAAATTATGTTGGCTGGCAAAAACAAGACCATCACCTTTCTGTGCAGCAGCTGCTAGAAGAGGCTGCGTCAAAACTATTTGGGGGGCGTTCTGTTTCTACCATTACAGCAGGAAGAACAGATGCTGGAGTACATAGTGCGGGTCTGGTCGCCCATATGGATATTCCGGCGGATGCAAATATCAATGCACGGTCTATGAGAGACGGCATAAATTTTCATCTCAAACCGCATCCAATTGTCATATTAGACGCAGCCCCTGTGTCATTAGACTGGAATGCACGTTTTTCTGCTTTATGGCGGCGTTATCGTTATACTATTTTAAACCGCCCTTCTCGCCCTACTTTCAATGAAGGAACTGTCTGGCACGTTAAACCCCCTCTTGATTGTGAGGCTATGCAGAAAGCCGCCAATTATTTATTGGGTAAGCATGATTTTTCTTCTTTTCGGGCCGCAGCCTGCCAGGCAAAAAATGCTTTACGGACTCTCGATGAGTTAACGATCATAAAACAGGGTGAGCTTATATTTATTGAAACACAAGCACGCTCTTTTTTGCACCATCAGGTAAGAAATATGGTCGGAAGTCTATCTTTGGTTGGGCGCGGCCAATGGCAACCAGAAAAAATGAAAGATGTTCTTCTGGCCCGTGACCGCTGCGTTGCAGGACCTACAGCTCCTGCAAGTGGGTTATGCTTTATAGGGGTAGGCTACCCCGAAAATCCTTTTAAAAGCCCCTGACAGAGCTCTACAGCCCTAAGCGCTGTAGAATATTTTGATAGATCCGCGTTAAGCTCTCCAAAGAAGATAGTGATACGCATTCATCACTCTTATGCATGGTTGCGCCCACCAGTCCAAATTCTGCTACAGGGCAATAATGCGTGATAAAGCGGGCATCTGATGTGCCCCCCCCTGTATCAAGACGTGGCTTACGACCAGTTACGTCTTCAACGGCCTTGCTTATATGTTCAACAAACATACCCGGCTTAGTGAGAAAAGCCTCTCCACTGACTGAAATATCAATTTCAGAACCCGCTGCATGACGTTCAACAAGCTCTTTTAACCATGCTGAGAGGCTTGAGCCTGAATGTAGGTCATTAAAACGTATATTAAGCTTTATTTCCGCCTGAGCAGGTATGACGTTAGTTGCCTTATTTCCTACGTCAATAGACGTTATTTGTAATGAGGACGGTGCAAACCATTCACTGCCTTGGTCTAGTGGATCCTGTGTTAAGGCCTGAAGCAAAGGAATCAACTTATGAACAGGATTATCAGCGAGATGAGGGTATGCAACATGACCTTGCATGCCTTTTATGGTTATAGTGGCATTTAAACTTCCGCGCCGGCCTATTTTAATAACCTCACCCATTTCCTGAGGGTTTGTTGGTTCACCTAAAAGGCAAAAATCAGGTATTTCTCCCTGCGTCTCCATCCATTGAAGCACCTTTTTTGTCCCGAAATGAGCTGGGCCTTCTTCATCACCTGTTATGAGAAGCGAGAGACTTCCTTTAAGAGGGTTTTCTTTGAGGTAACGCGCTATTGCTGCCAAGAAACAGGCAATACCCCCTTTCATATCGGCAGCACCGCGACCGTAAATATAGCTGCCGTCAATTTCCCCTGAGAATGGATCGTGAGACCAGTTACCTCCAGGAGGCACTACGTCAGTGTGCCCTGCAAAGCATAAATGCGGCTTGCCGGCACCCAAACGTGCATAAAGATTAGGTGTCGGCGATTCGGCAGGGCCAAAGTGAAGTAAAGTGACTATAAAACCCATTTCTTCCAAAATAGATGCCACAATGCCTAGAGCACCATCGTCAGCCGGTGTGACAGAGCGGCACTTCAATAGTGACTGGAGCAGTAAAATAGGATCAGTTGAGGAAGATATGGGCATAATCACTTTTAATCACGTAAGAGGTCGTTAATTGATGTTTTTGAACGTGTACGTTCATCAACCTTTTTAACAATGACAGCGCATGCCAAAGAAGGTCCACCTGGTGTTTTAGGTGGTAAACTACCAGGCACTACAACTGAGTAAGCTGGCACTCTACCCATATGAACGTCACCAGTAGCGCGATCAATAATTTTTGTTGAGGCCCCTAAAAAGACCCCCATTGAAAGCACCGAACCACGCTCAACAATCACGCCTTCTGCTACTTCAGAGCGGGCACCGATAAAACAATTATCTTCAATAATTACAGGTGACGCCTGAAGTGGCTCCAAAACGCCACCAATACCGGCACCGCCGCTAATGTGACAGTTTTTACCAATCTGAGCACAAGATCCAACAGTAGCCCATGTGTCGATCATCGTGCCACTATCAACTCTAGCCCCTAAATTTACAAAGCTAGGCATTAAAACAACACCTGGGGCAATATAAGCAGAGCGGCGAACAATAGCACCTGGCACAGCTCTAAAGCCTGCCTGAGCGAATTGTTCTTTTGTCCAACCCTGAAATTTTAAGGGCACTTTATCAAAACCGGGGGCACCACCACAGGCTTGCGCCATAGGCTCTGAATCATAAAGCCGGAATGACATTAAAACAGCTTTTTTAAGCCATTCATTAACTATCGTGCCATTCTCGTTACTTTCTGCTACACGTAGCTCTCCACAATCAAGCCCCTGTAAAGCCGCTTCGATAGCTTCACGAGATTTGCCAGATGTTGAAGGAGTAAGCGTTTCGCGCTCTTCCCATAATTTTTCAATCAATTGTCGAAGTTCATCATATTGCATGACGTATTAACCCAAATTATCTAATAATAGAACAAACGTCTGGACCATGAGGGCCCTAGCTCAGGAAGTCAACGTCTGTCAGGCGTTAACATTCTTTTTAAGGTTAAAGGAAGAATATAGAGTCTATGATTCAACAGCCTCTCACCACCTCTTATTCTCCTTCAGGAAAGAAAGACATATTTTCTGCCTTATTAGAAGCCTTGCGCACGAGCGTAACACCTCAACAAGGCATTCGCACCGCCTCTGATTTGCTTTTCAGATCATTTAATAGTCAGGGTGCTATTTTAAGAAGCTATAATATTTCAGAGGAAGCTGAGCTTACATTTGAAGAAAATGTAACGCCTTTCCATGATCCTTTTGGAATGGCCTCTTCCTTATCAGGTTTCATAGATCAAACGATTATGAAACATCTGACTGCCCCAGGCGTACCCAAAGAAGATATTTTTACCTTTAATGTTGAAGAATTAGAGGCTCTGGTCACTTACCAGGCTCTACGCCAAAATGAGTGGGTTATTTTGTTACTTTGGCGCGAAAAAGCATGGCACAATAGCGAAAAAAAGATCGTTTCCTATTTCTGGAAAACCGTCGCGTTGATACTGGAAATGGAAAATATCTATCTCACAGCCATTAAACGCACTTTGCATGACCCTGCTACAGGTGCCCTCACATGGGAAGGTTTAAAAGAAAGGATTTCCCGCTCTTTTCCTCGCCTTGATCGTGACGGCCTGGCAGGCACACTTATTCTCATACAAATTAATGGTTTATCTTCTCTTTCCAAAGCACATGGTCCTGACATTGAAGACCGTGCCTTAGGCCATAGTATTTCTGTCATAAAACATGCTGTAAGACCCACCGATTCTATCGGAAGAATTGGTGGCTCACTCTTTGCTTTATGGTTAGACGGAGCAGATCGCTTTGCCTCGGCAGAACGTGCAGAAGTAATGACGCGTCATGGCATTATGCTGCCATTCCTTAAACACACGACCCTATCGCTCCAGATGGGACTAGCCTGCCGTGAGGCAGACAGCCCAGACACTATTGAGGATCTGCTTGAGCAGGCAACCTTAGCGCTTAGAAAGACCACTTCTGACAAAAAAGGTAGACCCTGGTATTTTGCTCACCAAAATGCCTGATTTTCTAACAGGGATAATTCTAGGTAGAAGAATTTATCCCTTAATAAGAGTTCCTGGTCCTGCGTGAGTAAAAAGCTCTAGCAAACATGTATGCGGGACTCGGCCATCAAGAATAACTGCAGCTTTGGCGCCAGCCTGAACAGCCTTTAAACATGTTTCAACTTTGGGAATCATGCCTCCGGTAATCAGGCCTTTTTTAATACGCCACCTCACCTCATCAGCCGTAAGTTCCTCGATTCTCTTACCATTTTCGTCCAAAACACCTGGAACATCAGTCAGCATTAATAAACGAGACGCTCTAACAGCTCCCGCTATGGCGCCAGCTGCTGTGTCTGCATTTATATTATAAATTTCGCCATTATCCCCTGCTCCGACTGGCGCAACAACAGGGATAAGCCCGGCACCTAGCAAAGCATATAAAACTCGAGGATCAACGGTTTCGGGGTGCCCACAAAACCTAAGTCAACGGTTTTACTTTCATCTTCTGATTGACTGACATGTTCTAATTTTCGGGCCTGGATAAGTTTACCGTCACGGCCAGATATTCCAACAGCCAAAGCCCCAGCTCGATTAATTAGGTCAGCAACTTGCTTATTAACCGTTCCTGATAAGACCATTTCAATCACTTCGATCATTGATTGATCAGTGACACGTAAGCCGTCAATAAATTGCGATTGGATATTTAGCTTTTGCAAAACGGCGCTTATCTGGGGGCCCCCACCATGCACAACAATGGGATTTACACCAACAAGCTTAAGCAAGGAGATATCACGCCCAAATGTTGCAGCAAGATTATCCCTGACCATCGCATGACCGCCATATTTAACGACGATCGTATCTCCCGCATAACGACGTAAATAAGGGAGAGCTCCAGCCAACACAGCAGCTTTTTGCTGCTCTGTTAAACATTCAGCCGCTAACAGTTCCTCTGGCAGAGATTTTTCAGACATGAGCACAAAAGCTCCCCTTAAAGCCGTTATACAGGTTCAGAAAATTGCGACAAAATGCCCCTTAATTCTGCAATACCTAGCGATTTTTCACTACTGGTAGGCAAAATAAACGGGAACGCAGCAGGATGCGTTTTTAAAAAACTCTGTATTTCCTCGAGTCTCTTTTTAAGCTCATTTTCCTTAATCGCATCGCACTTTGTTAAAACTACCTGATAAACAACTGCTGCCTTATCAAGCAGATCACATATTTCGCGATCGGAAGCTTTGAGCCCTACCCGACTATCAATAAGAAGAACCACCCTTACTAGATTAGGACGTCCACGCAGATAATCAAACATCATACCTTGCCAGTCTTCCTTCACAGATTTGGAAGCTTTGGCGAAACCATAACCAGGCATATCAACCAACGTCAGTCTATCAGCTAAATTAAAGAAATTAAGCTGTTTCGTCCGTCCTGGTTCGGATGAGGCTCTGGCAAGCGCTTTACGTCCTGTCAGAGCATTAATAAGACTCGATTTTCCTACATTAGAGCGTCCGGCAAAAGCAAGTTCCGGCCTGTTTCCTTCAAATAACTGCTCAAGTTTCTGAGCCCCAAAGAAGAAAGCACAGTCTCCTGCAAAAAGTTTGCGTCCTTCTTCCATTTGCTCAGGTGATGGAGGACCTGGAATTTCTTTTACCATCACACTCTACTTTTTAATTTTGTTTATGGGTACCGGAAGTTTTGTTTTACGTCCGATAATGGCTTGCTGAATAAATGTCAGCACGTTGTTCCAAGTATAATAGACTAAAAGTCCCGCTGGAAAGCTAGACATTACGAACACATAAACCAACGGCATGAACTGCATAATACGGGCCTGCATAGGGTCCATGCTGACCATGCTCTGACGCTGTAAAATCCAGAATGTAATACCTAGCGCCGCACCCCAAATGCTTAAATGCAGGAAAGAGGCAATATGTGTTGGATCATAAGGAATCAATCCAAAAAGATTGAGCAAATTGGTCGGATCAGGCACAGACAGATCACGGATCCAGCCAAAAAATGGTGCATGACGTTCGTCGATACTTAGATTCAGCATTTTATAAAGACAGAAAAAGATTGGAGCCTGAATGAGAATAGGCAGACAGCCACCAGCCGGATTAACTTTTTCTTCCCGATAAAGAGCCATGACTTTTTGATTCATGACCATAGGGTCGTCTTTAAATTTTTCTCTGATTTCAGTAATTTTAGGCGCCAAAAGACGCATACGAGCAGACGAAACGGCGGCTTTAGATGCGAGAGGATAAAGCACAATCTTTACGATTAAGGTCAAAGCCATCAGAGCAAGACCAAAATTACCTATATGCACATATAACCAGTGCAGAAGATAAAGGATGGGCCGGGTTAAGACGCTAAACCAGCCAAAATCAATCGCCTTATCAAAATCAGGTAAAGAGAGCTGCTTGCTATAACTCTGAAGCAGGCTAGGAACTTTCGCTCCTGCAAAAATATAGCTTCCTAGCCCTAAAGAAGCATTAGGCTCGATGGTTAGGGCATCGCGTGTTTTAAATGTAACCTGATAAATGCCTCTATTTTCAGGCAAATATGAATATTGTGCCGTTACTAACGATGATGGGTCGGCCCCAATTGATGTCAGCCAGTATTTGTCAGTAATACCACCCCAGCCACCTTTGCCAGTAGCTGACCACGAAATATGACCCGGCTCTCCCACGCCTTCACGTAAGCTTTTGTAACCTTTATCAGCCAAACGGCCATTCATTACCGAGATAGGTCCTTCATATGCTGTGAAAGACCCTGTTTCTTCTGGTAAATAGTCGCGCTGCACACGTTGGAAAGGCCGGAGAGAAATGGCTTTTTGAGAGTGGTTTTTAACTTCTTGCTGAACTGTAAAGAGAAAATGTTCATCAAGCTTTAAATGAATTAAAAACTCTACCCCCTCACCATTATCCCAGGATAAGGTAACGGGATGTTCTGGCGTTAATTGCTCACTTTGCGTTGACCAAACTGTATTAAGTGTTGGCAGTTTAACAGCAGAACCTGCGTCATTTTCCCAGCCCACATAAACATAGCTTGGTTTTGCAGCTCCTGCTTTTTCTAGCAGACGCACTTGAGGACTATCTTTAGCGAGTGTCTCTTTATAACCAGTGAGCACTAAATCATCTAAACGTGCTCCCCTGAGATTAATAGAACCTCTGACATCCCGCCCCACTATAGCAAGGCGATGCTCAATTTGATCTGACTGACCTGACTCCAATTTTTCCTCACCAGCTACACGAGCAGGCTGGGCTACAGAGTCTTTTGAGGTCACAATCTCATGAGAGGTATTATGCTCAGCAGCAGGGACATCATGATGGGCCTGCTTGGGAGCAAGGAAGTTGAAGCCTAAGAGAATCGCAGCAGATATCACTACGGCCAGAATAATACGCTTGTTATTTTCCATCGAGCTGAAGCCACTCTTTCATCATGCTGAGGGGTTATTTTCCCCTTGGCGGCGGAAAAATTACCCTCTAAACGACTAAAAGGGTTTTTTTCACAAAGTACAATTTCCCTCAACACTTAAAACGGATTGAGGGTGTATTAAACCCTAATTTTTAATTTTAAGGTGGAGGATCAAAGCCACCTTTGTGAAATGGATGACATTTGAGCAGGCGCTTTAATGTTAGCCACCCACCATAAAATGGACCATAGCGGGAAATAACACTCACTGCATAGGCACTACATGTAGGATAAAAGCGGCAATTACGCCCTATAAACGGGCTAATTGTTATTTGATAAAGTTTTATCAAAAATAAAAAGAAAAAAGTGAGAACAGATCTCACTTTTTTTCTCCATTACCCTCATGCATCTTTTTTAAAGTGCGCCTTACATCCCCTTTTAACTGTTCAAATGGCCGTGCCAGGGTCTGGCTTCGACCAATAAGAACCATATCTCCAGGAACAAGGACACTCTCTTGCATCACATGACGAGCAGCTTCTTTTAATCGTCGTCTTGCACGATTACGAATCACGGCATTGCCGATTTTTTTTGTAACCGTAAACCCAACCCGTAATTCACCCTCATTATTATGAGGCAGAACCTGACCAATAAGACCAGAGGTCACAACCTTGGCTCCCCTTTTGGCCACATTCAAAAATTGTGACCTTTTTTTAAGGCGCGTCGGCTGTATCATAGGTTAAGCAGAAAGTTTTTTACGTCCTTTTGTGCGGCGATTAGCCAAAACGCGGCGTCCGCCTACAGTAGCAGAACGCGTACGGAACCCGTGACGGCGTTTACGGACTAAACGTGAGGGTTGATACGTGCGCTTCATGATCTCATTCCTCTAAAAACTGATACGCTTTTCTAAAAAAAGCATATAAGAACAGAGCGCATTTAACGCGCTCTTCACCCATTTGATGGTGCTTTTAAGCAGCTCAGTGTAAACTGTCAATCCTAACTTAAGGAAACACTTATGACTGATGTTCTACTCAATCAAACAGATATTGAAAATTTATTGTCCAAATTTCGTCATGACTTACGAAATAAACTAACACCAGCCATGATGATCGCTGACTCACTCAGCAACCATCAGCAGGCAGATGTTAAACAAAAAGCTCAGATTATCATCGACTCTCTTGAAGCTACTCTGAATGAGCTTCAGAAGCTTCGGGTTTCTCAATAAGCTCCATTTTATAACCATCTGGATCTTCGACAAAAGCAATAACCGTGGTTCCGAATTTTACTGGACCCGCTTCCCTCGTCACTTTTCCACCGCCTAAACGTACTTTTTCAACTGCATCAGCAACGTTTGGCACTCCAATAGCAAAATGGCCAAAGCCGGTTCCTACCTCATAATCATTTTTCTGGTCCCAATTATAAGTAAGTTCAATTTCAGCCTGGCCATTTTTGTTATCGGCAAATCCAATAAAAACGAGTGTATAGCGCCCTTCTCTCACTTCTGTGCGCCGTAATTCACGCATACCCAGTAAATTATAAAATGATAGGCTACGGTCTAAATCACGAACGCGCACCATTGTGTGTAAAAAACTACTCACTTTATATATTCCTTTTTCTAACACTCTTTAATCAGGCTATCAGAGAGCCCGTAAAGAAATAAACGTTCTTCATCAGCTGCCTTTATGCAGCTTTCTTTATGCGAAAAAAGAGTTTTTCCAGCGATAAAAGCAATACCGTCTAATTTCGCAAGAGCTGCATTTTTTATAGTCATTGGGCCTATGGTAGGCATATCAGCCCTTAAATCTTGCCCTAATTTCGGCATCTTTAGCAAGATACCCCCGCAATTTTCCTGGTCTAAAAACCGACAGCGTTCCAGCATTTTATCGGTGCCTTCAAGAGCTTCTATCGCTAAGGCAAGGCCGTTGCGCACAACACAAGCTTGGCCAACATCCAAAGGTGCCATAACCGTCAAAATATGTGCAGCACGCTTAATATCTTCCCAGGCCGATAAAGAAGGCTCCAATAAGCCAAGAGCGCCTTCTTGACTTAACTCAGTGTTAAGAAACTCATGAGCTCCCCTTACACGAAAACCCTCTTCTTCTAATATTGAGATGATAGAGCTTAATAGGCCGTCATCTCCTCTAAAGATTGCTTTACCCAGGCGTGCCAGGATTCTGGTTCCCTCAGCATCTGGTCGTAAATCTCTCCATGATGGCCTTTTTACAGGACCTAATAAAATAATATCCTTGCAATTATGCGCTCTCAGGGCGCGCAATATTTCACCTGCGGCAGCTAAACGAATTAATCGATGAGGGTATTTTTTAATAAGCTCAGCTTCAGCAAATCCCTGAAACCCTATAATAAAAACCTGATAACCCTGCTGAGTAAGTTTAAGGGCCAACTCCGCAGGTAGTGGGCCACCACCAGCCAAAATACCGATATTATGCGCTAACATAAACCTTCAGCATAATCGTCAGAGTCCTTTTGTGCTGCTCGGGTCAAACCACGCTGACTAGGGGCTTCCATAAAATCAAGCATTTCACGAATGCGAGACATATGACCGTAATGCTCCCTTACTTCCCGTATTCTTTGGCTCAAAACCTCTTTGTTATTACCCAATCGCGGATATAAATGACGAAAAGCGCGACGAAGAATTTGCATTTCCTCGGTATTAACACCAGAACGCTTTAAACCTACCCAGTTTAAACCAACAAGCCGTGCTCGATTACCCAAAACACTTCCATAGGGTAAAACATCCATTTCCACACCACAAAGGCCGCCTATGACAGCCCCTGGCCAATCCTTACAAATTGATGAATGGCAGCTGACCCCATAACACGCGCATTATCACCAATCGATACATGCCCGCCCATAACAACGTTATTTACGATAATGACGTCATTACCTAATGTGCAGTCATGAGCAATATGTGCATTAGCCATAATCAAACTATGGCTACCTATACGTGTAATGCCTAATCCCTGTATCGTTCCACGATGGATAGTAACATTCTCACGTATAATAGTGTGAGCCCCAATAACGCACTTTGTAGGCTCACCATTATATTTAAGATCTTGTGGCGCCAAACCCACTGTTGTGAAGGGATAAATTTCTACCCCTTCAGCAAGCGTCGTATGCCCATCAATAATGACAGATGCATGGAGCTTGACACCTGAATGTAACACGACGTTAGGCCCTATCGAACACCAGGGACCAATATATACATTAGCCCCCAATGATGCCTTTGGATCAACAAGTGCCGTAGGATGTATAAAAAGGCCTGTTAAATCCGCCGTCATGTTTTCCATTAAGCTTAGCCCATAATCATGGCGCTGAATGTTGCTTCAGCCACTGTAACATCATTTACTTTGGCTACACCATGAAAGCGCCAGACATTTGCCCGAGCCCTTTCTTTTTGAACATGAATGCGCAATTGGTCGCCAGGTCCTACCGGACGACGAAATTTTGCACCTTCAATGGTCATAAAGTAAACAAGTTTTCCCTCAAATTCTTTACCAAGTGTTAAAACAACCAATGTTGCAGCAGTCTGAGCCATGGACTCGACTATTAACACCCCTGGCATGACAGGTCTGGCAGGAAAATGCCCTTGAAAAAAAGGTTCTGTGGCTGTTACATTTTTGATCCCGACAGCAGACTCGCCGGCCTTAATCTCTTCCATCCGATCGAGAAGAAGAAAAGGATAACGATGCGGTATTGCCTGCATTATCTGCAATATATCGACACTCTCGGGAACAGTATGTTCTTGCTCAGCTTTTAAGTTCACTTATTACAACCTTCCCTTGCTTAACTCCCAAGCCCTCTTACACATCATGCTCAAAGAGCATTTTGTAAGGAGTAGCATCACTCTCTATCAAAACTCTTACTAAAATACCATTATGATTAAGACTTGCGAGATAGTTTACGCAGCGTCGCCACATTTCTGAAAAATTCTTTAAATGGCATTGCGGGGCTACCAATCACATCTGAGCCAGCCTCTACATCAGACATCACACCACATTGCGCGCCGACACGTGCTTTTTTGCCAATATGTATGTGACCAATTAAACCCGCTTGAGCAGCTATGGTAACAAAATCTTCCAGGGTCGTTGAACCTGAAATACCCGCCTGAGAAACGACAATACAACAACGCCCCATTTGGACATTATGCCCAATTTGCACGAGATTATCGATCCTGCTGCCCGCACCGATAATTGTGTCTTTCATTGAACCCCGATCAATTGTCGTATTAGAGCCGATTTCTACACCATCTTCCAAAATTACACGACCTAATTGCGGAACAGTTTCAAAACCTTCAGGCGTAACAGCAAAACCAAAACCATCTTGTCCGATTCGGACACCGGGATATAAAACTACCCTCTCACCCAGTAATGCATGTGAGATTGTTACATGCGCACCAATACGACAATTAGCCCCTATCTCCACACCTGTCTCAATTACAGCATGGCTAGCTATGATACACCCATCACCAATTTTGACTTTATCACCAATAACGGCAAGTGCACTGATCTCAACGTTATTTCCAATAATAGCATTCTCAGAAATAACCGCACTTGGGTGAATTTTTCCGGTTGAAGGAGCTGCAGGGTGGAAAAATTGCGCAACACAGGCCCAGCTCTGATAGGGATCTTTGCTTATAAGCGCCACAGAATGTTCAGGAACCTTATCTGCAAAGGCTTTTGCTACAATAACCGCACCTGCACGCGTCTCTTTCAATAAATCAATATAACGTCGATTATCTAAAAAGCTGATCTCATTGGGCCCTGCACTATGTAAAGGCGCAACACCTATAAAATTTTTCTGAGCGTGCTCTGTATCAAGGTCAATTTCCAAACCGAGCTGTTTAACAACTTTACATAAGGCAAAAGGACCACGTCTTTGAAAAAAACGTGGATCCCCCGTATGCGATTCGGTCTGGTTCATAAGATTAGGAACAACCAAACTTATTGCTTCTGACGCACGACAGATTTAGCTGGTGAGTTAACCACCTGCGGAGCTGATGCCTGCTGCATTTGCTTTTCTTCATCTGCTGTTGTTGGCATTTTTCCAGATTTAGCTAACACCTCAGGGTCAACACCATCTCCTGGAATAAAAACATGAGGCAGAATTTTATTAAGCTGTTCGGCAACTTCCTCGGTAATGTCCTGCTCACCTACATGCAGAACAGTTTGCTCGGCATGTAAAATAAGGTTCATGCCATGGGCTGCAGCCACGCGAGCGATAATTCCTTCTCTTTGCTCAAGTTCACGCTCGAGCTGATGAAAAGCAACCTGGTAGGCTTCTTGAATGATGCGTGCCTTATTGCCAAAATCTCTCTGATCTTTGGCACGACGCTCTTGCAGATGGCGCTCACGGATTTGGATTTGGTCAGATGTCAGCTTGCGCGCTTGGACCTGTAACTTCTGCTGCTCTGCACGCCAAGACGCTTCTTCTTTTTGAACTTCTCTTGCTAAATGATCACGACGCGCGCCCAAAACCTGCTGCATTTCCTGAGCGGCTGTTGAAAGCTGCATAACGCCTGGAACACTTATAACGCCAATCACAGCTGCTGGCGGAGGCGATTTTTTCGCAATTGCCGGCGTCGCAGGAACAGGCGGCAAGGGCAGAACTGGTGGGGCCTTAAGAGCTGGATCTGTAGCCTGATTCTCACTTCTTGATACGACAGGCGCAGCCTTGCGATGAGACACAGGAGCATGTGATGCGGCAGGCTGCTCAGATTTGGGCATAAACCAGCCCGCACCGCTTGATTTTGCCTTATCTGATCCAGAATCTGCCTGTGCTGAAGAAGCGACTAACACACTCCCCAGAGCAACCATGGAGTATGCGACAGATAAATAAGACTTAAAACGCATAGACATAAAAACCTCTTTAGCCTTTAAGCTGGAGACGATAAGGAAGCTTAGTATTAGAACTGCTGACCAAAACCGAAACGGATTGGGTAAAGTCTGTCACCACGTTCTTTATGAATAGGTACAGCACCATCAATATTAACCAGTCCAAATGGGCTCCTCCAGGAAAGACCTAGACCGCCAGCAACGCGAGGCGTGTATGTATTACCCGTAATTGGTGTGTAATCCTTGCCATCTTGGCTTGCACTCGTATGAAGGCGTTTTACACGGACACCCGTTAAGCTACCGGCATCAATAAAGCCACGCCCTGACATACCCAGCTTATCTCCAAACGGGAAGGGGAAATTTAGCTGGGCTGAGGCTGTGTACATAAAGCGGCCACCAAGCAGATCTTCCTGCCCTGCTCCAGGACACCATCCATTAGAACAGTTTGCACCACTGCCTCTATAATGTCCTGAGCGAGGTCCAACACCACCCTGTAAGAAGCCACGCAAACTGTCGCCACCAAGATAGAAGTTATCGATAATGCTACGATGACCGCTAGAACTCCAGTCTCCCATATAACCGACACCACTTTTTAACTGAATGGTCCAGTCGTGGCTGGCTGTTATGGAATCAAGAGGGATATAGTAAGCAGCACTAAATTTACCACGCAGATATTTTGTGTTTCCACCTAAGCCTGCAAAATCACCCGTCGCACGCAAAACATAACCAGAACGGGGGTTAACACGATTATCGCGGCGATCATAAGTCACTGTCGTGCTTAACTGCGATAATAATGACCATCCAGCTGCGTCTTGCACATAAATAGATGGGGTATCATCAAGACAGCCCTGAGGGTCATAAGAACAATATCTACGCCCTGGCATTGCATTACCGACTTTACGATTAACCAAAGAGTAGGTCCATGACTGCGAGAGATAGCGGTTAAATGCATATCCCAAACGTAATGAAAGACCGTACTGATCTTCGTTATAGCTTTGGTAAGTCTGATAATTATTTTGCATGTAATAAATATCAGCGCCGGCAACAAAGTTGCGACCCAAGAAATTTGGATCAGTAATCGAAAGATCAGCCTGTTTCTCGTAATAAGCAACTGTTCCAGAGAAACCTGCATCGAGGCCTGTGCCCAGTAAGTTATGCTGCTTTAGCCCTAAATTACCCAGAACACCGACGTCTGTTGAGTAACCACCCCCTAGAGAGAACTCACCAGTTGGCTTTTCAGTCACATTAACAGCAAGATTAGCTTTATCTGGGGCTGAGCCCTGCGTCTGGTCAATCGTAACGGTTTTAAAGTAACCTAAATCTTTTAAACCAAGTTTAGCATATTTCCGGTCATAAGGTGTGTAAGCATCACCTTCTGCCATTGGCAAATTACGACGAATAACGGGATCTCGTGTAACAGTATTGCCATTAATATCTATACGTTCGACATATACACGTGGACCCTGCACTACATCATATAAGAGATTAACAATCTTCTTTTCAGGGTTACGTGCAATTTCTGTGCGCACTAACGCAAAAGGATGGCCCGATTCCTGCAACCATTCTTGCATATCATTGGCATTATTCTGAATTGCAGTGCCGTCATAATACTGATTCTTAAACAGCTCTATATGCTTTTTCAGCATCTTTTTAGTAACACCATGCACATCTGAACGCACATCAATCTTACCGAGCCTATAACGTGGACCTTCTTTAATCGTAAAGGTAATATAAAACGTCTTGTGATCAGGCGATAACTCACCTGTTGCATCAATTAATTTGAAGTCAACAAATCCATTATGCAGATAATATCGTCTTAGCAGCTCAGCGTCATAACGCATACGTTCTGGATTATATTCATCAGCCGATGAGAAGAAGCGATACCAGGCTGTTTCTTTAGAAGAAATGACACTAGATAGAGCGGATTCACTAAAGGACTTATTGCCGACAAAGGCAATTTTTTTCACCAAAGTCTGACGCGCTTCATTTATGCGGAAAACGACATCAACACGGTTATTTGAAAGACGAATGATCTGTGGCGTAACCGTTGCACCATAGCGTGCATGTTTCGCATAAAGATTAAGAATTTTTTGGCGATCAGAGGCAACTGTCTGAGAGGAGAAAACCGCACGCGGCTTGAGGTCAACTTCTTTTAAAATATCATTATCTTTGAGTGAATGATTCCCCTCAAAGACGATCTTATCCACGACAGGATTTTCAACAAGGTTAACCACCAGAGTTGAACCTTGTCGCTCTATCGTTATGTCGCGGAATAATCCCGTTGCATAAAGTGTTTTGAGAGAACGGTTAAGGCCGTTTTTGTTAAACGAATCTCCAGGCTGCACAACCATGTAAGAAAGAACCGTACCTGTCTCGATACGGGAGTTCCCTTTAACCAGAATAGACTGGATAATACCGCCAGGCAGATACTGCGCAGTATGGGTTTTTTTGGCTCTGGAAGCACTATGCCTTGCAGCAACTTTCTTTGCTGACTGCACATGTCCATGAGACGCCTTTTTACGGGTCGCCTTGCGATGAACAGTCTTATGCTGCTGAGATGTTTGTGCTTCCGCCACATTCGTGGCTGCCGGAAACAAACAGACCGAAGCCAGTAAAACCAACCGAACAGCTACGGGTCGGAAACCTTTAGAGCGCAATCCTGACAAAATCGGTATCCCTCGTTCCCAGATTCTTGCAGATATTTCATAACATTCACATGTTACGGAGAAATACCCAAAAATCTCCTTCTTATGCAAGAGCTGCCCTTATAAGGGCTTGTCTCTTTTAGACAAAAGATGTGATCTTTCCAACCTCTCTAATTCAAAAGTGTACAACTAGTTTTTAGTTATAAATGTGTTGTTAACCATTTTATCCATCCTAGTCCCGTTACATCATTGAAGGCCGTATAAAGAAACAGCGCCATAACCAGGAAAAAACCTACCTGTAAAGCTATTTCCCTTACTTTCAGAGACACAGGCTTACCTCTAATGGCTTCTGCTGCATAAAATACCAAATGTCCGCCATCCAGCATCGGAATAGGAAACAGATTAATGAGACCTAGATTGGCTGAAAGCATAGCCACAAAGAAAAGCAAACTTGCTGTCCCGCTATCTGCTGCCTGACCAGACATGGCGATAATACCAATTGTTCCAGCCAATTGGCGGGGGCTTCGCTGGCCACTAATAATCTGCCACAAACTTTCAAAAATCTGTGAAAAAAGCTTTCCAGTGCTGATAAATGAAGCCGGAATTGCCTTATAAAACGGCATGGGGTGCGCCTGTGTAACAGCGAATCCAACACCAAGTTGGCCGTGTTTTTTATCACCCTGCATCTGTGTTCCCAAAGTAACAGGGATATCTATCGTGCTCTCTTGTCGCTTAACTGATAAAGTAACCTTTTGACCAGGATGAGAAAAAATCAATGACTGCAAATCAGCAGCACCCAAAATCTTTTTTCCATCAAATTTTACAAAATTGTCTCCCTTTTGCAGTCCAGCCTGTTCGGCCGGGCTTTGCGGGGCAATCATGCTGATTTCGGGCTTAACTTCAGGGCGGCCATAAAGGCTAAAAATAACGATAAATAATAATATTGTCAGGACAATATTAAAAACAGGCCCCATAACAGTTACTAATGCGCGTGCCCAGACGGGTTTACGATGAAAGGCTTGCTCATCGCCTTCAGGGTTTTCTTGAGTGGCATCAGCTTCAAAGCCATGAAGCTTTACATATCCCCCTAGTGGAAAAGCGCTAAGTTGCCACTGCGTTCCAACCCGATCACGCCACTTACATAAAGCTGGCCCGAAACCGATTGAAAAGACATCTACACGAATTTTGCACCAGCGCGCCGCTAGATAGTGACCTAACTCGTGAATGAAAACGATCACGCCAAAAACCAACAATCCGACGATAATGCTATAGAGACTATGCATGAGCATTAATCCTCGCAATTTGCTCTTTTGCTAATTCACGGCCTTTCTTATCCCAATATAAAACGTCTTCTAAATTTTTTGGCTCAGGATTTTCCGGCATTGCTTGCAAAGACGCATCAATTAATTCACCAATTCCCAGAAAGCGGATTTTTCCACTAAGGAAAGCATCAACTGCTATTTCATTTGCAGCAGAAAAAACAGTTGGTGCTACTCCTCCTTCTCTAAGAACCTGACGTGCTAAGGCCAGTGGTCTAAAGCGTGTTTCATCAACTGGTTCGAAATCAAGTTTCGATAATTTGGCAAGATCAAGACGCTCGCATTGCGTTCTCATACGTGTAGGCCACGCTAAGCAATGAGCAATAGGAATACGCATATCTGCACTTCCTAGCTGTGCGACAAAGCTCCCATCTTTAAAAGCAACCATACCATGCACAACGGATTGAGGGTGGACGATGACATCTATTTTATCATCAGTCAGCCCAAAAATGCGTGCCGCTTCTATAACCTCAAGACCTTTATTAGCCATAGACGCAGAATCAATGGTAATTTTAGCGCCCATAGACCAGGTCGGATGTTTTAACGCTTTTTCGGGAGTAGCCTGAGCCATTTCTTCTAAGGAAGCTCTTCTAAAAGGCCCACCTGATGCTGTGAGAATGATTTTATCAACAAGCTCAATATCACAACCAGCCAAAGACTGAGCAATGGCATTATGCTCAGAATCAACAGGGAGAAGCTGCGCCCCGGCTTCTGCAACCAGTTTGAGCATTATGTTGCCTGCGCAAACGAGCGCCTCTTTATTGGCCAAAGCGACAGCTTTTCCATTGCGGGCTGCTGCTAATGTAGGCTCCAATCCGGCAGCGCCGGTAATGGCAGCCATTGTCCAATCTGCTTCTAACGCACCAGCATCAATAACAGCCTGACGACCAGCTGCTACTTTTGTTGAAGTGCCTTTAAGAAGCTCTTTAAGTTCATTAAAGCGCGATTCATCGTGAATGACCGCCAGCTCGGCTTTAAGGGCGCGCGCCTGTTGCGCCAAAAGAGACGCATTCGTCCCCCTACTAACGCACGGACTTCGATGCTCTCGCCTAAATCTTTGAGAAGATCAACCGTTGAGACTCCAATACTGCCCGTACTACCCAAAACACTGATACGCCGTCTCTGTGTGCCAGAACCAACCGCCATTTAAATGTTCCTCTTATCTTCCAAAGACCTGTTCAAAATAATGCCAAAACTGCCAAAAAGGATGTGGGCCAGATAAATATGCAAATATAGCTGCCAAAGGGGCAGCTGCTAACAACCCATCAAACCGGTCCAATAATCCGCCATGCCCTGGAATAAGTTTTCCTGAATCTTTTACCCCGAGCCGCCTTTTAAAAGCGCTTTCCAAAAGGTCACCGCCCTGAGCGGCTATGCTTAATATTGCACCGCAAATAAGCGCCTCTATCGACCAACTTCCTAGCCCTAACCTCACAATAACTGCCGAGAGCAGAATAGCGGTGCAAATACCACCAATAGAGCCTGAGATCGTTTTACCAGGGGATATTTTAGGGGCTAGTTTAGGACCGCCTATTAAGCGCCCTACCATATAGGCACCGCTATCACTGGCAATAACTGTTCCTAAAACGAAAAAAACTTCTAACAATCCGTCTGGGCGCATTCTCAGTAATAAAAGTGAAGTGCCCCCCACAATAGAAATAATCACCGGAAGCCAAGCTTGAAATCCAAAAAGCAGGGCGCCGCCACATAAATAAAGTAATGATAAATAATCACCTTTAAGGGCAATTAATCCTCCCGCCAATGGCCATAAAAGAAAAAGAACAGCCCTTAAACCGGTCATTTTCTGACCTAACAGGGTCTCTCCTTCCCATACCAGACCAACCATAACGAGAAGAATAAGAGTATTATATAACCATTGCCCATAATACAGGCACAAAATAGCAACAGGAATAAGCACGATGCTTGAGGCTACACGCTTATGAAATTCGGACCATTGTGAAAATGGCTTCATCGTGGACGGCCTCCAAAACGACGATTACGACGACCATAATGATCAATAATTTCAGAAAAATGGTTTTCCTGAAAATCAGGCCACAAAACATCTAGAAATAAGAGTTCTGAATAGGCAGACTGCCATAAAAGAAAATTCGATAATCTATGTTCCCCACTCGTGCGCACCAAAATATCGGGGTCAGGAATAGAGGCAGTTTGCAGGCAATTTGATAAATGCTGCTCATTGATATCATCAAGAGATAACTGCCCTTTAACCACCTCTTCTATCAAAAGTTTGGTGGCTTTCACCAACTCAGCTCTACCGCCATAAGACAAAGCCAGTGTTAAGGTTAAAACTTTATTATTTGCAGTTTTATCCTGGGCCTCTTGTAGTTCTTTATTCAGAGTCTTACCGAAACGTTCCGGCTCACCTATAATTTGGAGCTTAACATTCTGCTCATGAAGCTCTGAAAGTTTATGGCGTAAATAAAAGCGCAATAAAGCTGTCAGATTTCCAATTTCTTCTTCCGAGCGCTTCCAGTTTTCTGAAGAAAAGGCATAAAGCGTTAGAAACTGCACACCCTGTTTGATAGCAGCCCGCACACAACGTTGTACAGCTTCAACCCCCTCCCGGTGGCCATAAGCCACTGAAGCACCACGCGAACGCGCCCATCGCCCATTACCATCCATAATGATGGCAACATGACGAGGGGTAAAATCAGATGTAAATTTAAGGCTATCGGGAAGGGAAGCTGACAAAACTAAGCCATTAAACCTGTTTAATGTCGCGTTCTTTCTCAGATAAAAGTGTATCGACTTTACTGATATAGTCGTCAGTCAATTTTTGGATCGAGTCACTCCACCCTTTTAGGTCATCCTGACTGATTTCACTCTTTTTTTCGAATGATTTGGCTTTATCCATACCATCCCGACGGACACCCCGCACAGCTATGCGGGCATTTTCGGCATAACGAGCTGCAGCTTTGGCAAGTTCGACGCGCCTTTCCTCAGTTAATTGAGGAATAGGAACGCGAACAGTTTGTCCATCAGCAGCTGGATTAAGGCCTAAACCACTATCACGAATTGCTTTTTCAACGGCACCTACGGCACTACGATCCCATACTGAGACTGTCAGCATACGCGCTTCAGGTACAGCAATAGATCCCACCTGAGATAACGGAACGACAGAACCATAAACCTCTACACGCACTGGCTCTAATAAATTGGGGCTTGCACGACCAGAGCGCAAACCAGAAAAATCGCGCTTTAAGCTTTCAAGTGCACCCTCCATTCGCCTTTTTAGGTCAGCTACAAGATCGTTAAGCTCCACAGTCATGATATATCCCTTTCTGGGTTAGCTTGATTAACCGCATTCATAAAAATAATTAAGGTAATCTCTTAAGATTCCACGATTTTTGTAAAAGCCCCTTCACCACGGATAACAGCAGAAAAAGCGCCTGGGGCATGCATATTAAACACGATAATCGGCAATGCATTTTCTCGCGATAGGCTAATGGCTGTTGCATCCATGACACGCAAATCCCGTGTTAAAACTTCTGTATAGCTCAGTTCGTTATAACGTTTGGCATCTGGGTTGGTACGTGGGTCGGCAGAATACACACCATCAACTTGTGTGCCTTTGAAAAGAGCATCACACTCCATTTCGCTTGCTCTTAGGGCTGCCGCTGTATCTGTTGTAAAAAATGGATTACCCGTCCCCGCAGCAAAAATTACAACGCGCCCTTTTTCCATATGACGCACGGCACGACGACGTATATAAGGCTCGGCAATAGAGGCCATATGAATGGCTGACATAACGCGCGTTCCAACATCGCGGCGTTCGAGAGCATTTTGCAGCATCAGAGCATTAATAACCGTTGCCAGCATGCCAGCATAATCACCCTGAGCGCGGTCCATCCCTTTTGTGGCAGCGGCTACGCCACGAAAGATATTTCCTCCACCCACAACAAGACATACTTGCACGCCATTTTCGGCAACATGTGCGATATCAGCCGCAACCATTTCTACCATTTCTGGGTCAACACCAAAACTGCCCTTGCCCATGAGGGCTTCACCCGAAACCTTTAACAAGACTCTCTTATATGGGAGGCTCTCTTTTGTGTTAATGTCATTCATAATTTTCCACTCCCCCATAAAGTTTTGTTCTTCGCTTCCTCTTACAGCCCTCATTTAGACTCAACAAGAGAAAGCCACTATTCTCTTTTTTACTTACGCAAAATCTGCAAGGCCAAGAGCTTTTAAGCGGGCTGTTTCCTCATCCCATTTTGCTCTTTCTTTGACATTAAGAAAAAGATGGCAAGGGTGCCCTAAAAGGGATTCCAACTGCTGACGGGCCTTCATACCAATCTCACGGATACGATGCCCTTTTTCTCCAATTAAAATGGCTTTATGCCCGGGACGTGAAACATAAATAGTAATATCTATCCGCACTGAACCATCGGGACGGTCTTTATATGATTCAGTTTCAACTGTTGTTTGATAAGGTATCTCTTCCTGCGTCTGAAAAAACACTTGTTCACGAACAATTTCGGCAGCAAGCAGGCGATCGGGTAAATCTGTAAGATCATCCTCAGGATATAAATAAGGACTTAGTGGTAAAGTTTTTGCCAATGAATTCAGCAAATCATCGACACCACTTCCTTTTTGAGCACTGATCATAAAAATATGCTCTGCGTTTAAAAGCTGAGATATTTCTTTAGTTAAAGGCAATAACTGATCTGGTGATACTAAATCTGTTTTATTAATTGCCACCCAAACACGTTTCTCACTCTTTTTTAGCTTTTCGGCAATTTCAAGCACATCGTCTTGCAGGCCTTTACGTGCATCAATTAAGAAAAGAGTGATATCTGCATCTTGAGCCCCGTTCCACGCAGCATTAACCATCGCCCGATCTAACCGGCGCCTTGGTTTGAAAATTCCTGGTAAATCCACAAAAATAATCTGGCTTTGCTCTCTCATAACAATGCCTAATGTACGAAAGCGCGTTGTTTGCGCTTTTGGGCTTACAATAGAGAGTTTAGCACCGGCCATACGGTTGAGAAGTGTTGATTTTCCAGCATTTGGTGCACCAACTAACGCTACAAAACCACAATGGGTTTGGTTATGATCAGACACTTTTTGTTTCCTGCCCTAATTTTTTGAGAAGATCGACTGCTGCTGCACTTTCAGCTAGTCGTTTACTCTTAGCTTCGCCTTTTCCAACATGATTCAAGGCTGTTACTTCTACCCGGAAAATAGGTGCATGAGAGGGTCCTTCAGAAGAAAGAAGCTCATAACGTGGAAGATCATTTCCTTTACCTAGCACATATTCCTGAAGGAGTGTTTTAGGTTCCTTATGCGGTGTTTTTTCACGGTCAATTTCATTTTTCCAAAACCGATGAATGAGCTTTTTAACTTTTTCAAGACCCGCATCTAGGTAAAGGGCCCCCAAAATAGCTTCCATCGCATCAGCTTTCACACTTGCAAGCTCTCTGATACCGGCATTTTCTTCATGCTGTGCGATTAAAAGAGCCTCTGAAAGACCTATTTTTTCAGCAATTGCAGCAAGAACTGGTCGTGACACCAAATGAGCGTGACGCGCGCCTAATGCCCCTTCCTGCTCTTTGGGAAAACGCTCAAATAACCATTCTGCAACAACAAGTCCTAAGACCCTGTCACCGATAAATTCGAGCCTCTCATTGGAATTTTGGGAGGCTCTTCCAAAATGCTGCTCTTGCACAACTCTTTTAGCGCGACGAGATGTTCGGCGCACTAAAGCAGATCGATGAGTTAAGGCTTCCTGCAATAATGAGGAATGGATAAAAACATGCCCTAGTCTTTTTTGGAGCGCTATAATTTTCTCGTTATAATCCATAATTAATTGATACCGTGAAATGTACGCCCCCAGCGGATCTCAGTTGGCCAATACCAAAAAGCCCAGGAAGGGTGTTTTAAATCTATAGAAAACATGACTCTTTGTGCACGCCCAATAAGATTTTCTGTCGGCACAAAACCTAAATCTTTATCTGTTGCTTTTAAAAAATCATTACCCGCCGGGGCTGCACATTTTCCTGTCTCGCGACCACCCTGAAAGCGGCTATCGGCACTATCATCGCGATCATCACCCATCATGAAGAGGCATCCTGCAGGAACAACATATTCCTTTGTATTATTTGCCTCATCATCTTCGCGCATTTTTAATATTTCGTGTTTGACTATTTTCTTGCCATCTTCACGAGGTAGATTTTCGAGATAGCGCGTGCCGCTTAATAAACGGTCATTTTCATCATTAACAGCATAATGGCCAAGATTATCGCGTGGCACTTCTCTGTCATTAATGTAAAGTTTACCGTCTTCCAAACGGATATGATCGCCAGGAAGGCCTATAACTCTTTTTATATAATCAATAGATGTATCCTGCGTATAGCGAAACACGGCAACATCGCCACGATGAGGCGTGGATCCAAAAATTCGCCCTTCAAATAGCGGCAATGAGAATGGAAAAGAGTATCGTGAATAACCATAACTATATTTAGAGACAGCGACAAAATCACCTATTTGTAACGTTGGAATCATAGAACCAGACGGAATGTTAAATGGCTCTATCAGTAACGAACGAATAAAGAACACACCGACAATGATAATAAGACATTGACGTATAAAATCGCCTAAGCTTTCCTCTTTTTTTCCAGAAGCTGAATTTTTGGCCTTACTCATTGTGCTTTTTTATCCTTACACGGTCATAGTTAAAATCGTCGTTAAAACAAATTTCTTTGTAATATAATGCTGTTTAGACTGTCTTTATTGGCAAAGCCTGAATAAGGACATTGGCCATTGCAAAAGGTGGATCATCGCTCAATGTGAGCAAAAGATGAGCTTCATGTCCTTTTGGAACGAGCTGCTCAAGTACCTTTGCTGCTGCTCCCTGCAAGACTAAACCTGGGGCACCATTTTCCTGTCTTGTTACCAAAATATCGTGAAAATGCACTCCATTCGTAAAGCCCGTTCCTAGCGCTTTTGTGCAGGCTTCCTTTGCTGCCCAGCGTTTGGCATAACCCCCTAAACGCATTTTAGGGTTTAACTGATCAACATATAAACGCTCTTCAGGAAGAAAAATCTTTTTCAAAAATAGATCCCCATGCCTTTTTATCACTTTTTCTATACGCGATATAAGACAAATATCGGCACCTATTCCGAGGATCATCCCCGATTATCCTTTAGCTCGTTCAACGTGAATAACGCCTTCGGCTGTATTAAAAGCCGTTCGAATATTCATCAAATGCCTCAAATTACATACCTGCACATCTACAACTATCTCCATAAAGTCAAGCTGACGCTGCGTTATTCTTAAATTAACAACACTGCTTTCGTGACGAGATGCTATATTTGTCAGGGAGGCTAACACTACCGGATCATTACCAGCGACAACAGTTAGCCGCGCTATAAATTTTCGCCCTTCTTTACCCTTGGCATTGAGAACATCAGCACTCCACTCGACTTCCATTAATCGCTCAGGCGTATCAGCAAAAGCGCTTAAATTATGACAGGTTTTTTGATGGACCGAGATACCCTTCCCCTGCGAAATAATCCCTATAATATTATCTCCAGGGAGTGGCCGGCAACAGCCAGCAAAATTGATCTCTATGCCTCGACCAATACCACTTAATATTTCTGCTTCAAAATGATCATCGCGCCGCTCGGAACGAGTTTCTTTTAAAGAAGACTGCTTACCCGACAAACCAGGCACCATACGCGGTGCCCGCCCGCGACGCCCTAATTCTGGATAGGCAGCACCAACAATATCTCTCGGATTAAGTTGCCCACTACCAACAGCAATATAAAGATCAGCCAGAGAATTTTGTTTTAAAGAGCTTAACAGTCCCTCTAATACTTTCTCAGTGCCTTTGACACCTTCCTGCCTAAAGGCACGGGCAATGGCTGCTTTCCCATTATCTAAATTTATCTGCTTCTGCTGCGCCGCCACAAAGCGGCGAATACGGGCTCTTGCTTTACCTGTAACAACAAAACGTTCCCAAGAGGGAGAAGGCACCCCTCCCCTGGCCGTCATAATCTCAATTTGATCGCCATTTTCCAGAATATGACGCAAAGGGACTAAACGGCCATTAACTTTTGCACCTACACATCGATCCCCTACCTGGCTATGAACAGCATAGGCAAAATCAACGGGTGTCGCACCACGAGGGAGAGAAATAAGCTCACCCTTAGGCGTAAAACAAAAAACTTGATCCTGATAAAGTTCAAGCTTTGTATTTTCTAAAAATTCATCAGGTTCCTGACTATCTTCTAAAATATCGAGAAGATCCTGAACCCAACGAAGCTTTCTTGTGTAACTGCTAAAGCCCTCTGAAAGCATGGCCGTTTCATCGCCATCTTGAGGATTCTCTTTATAGGCCCAATGCGCTGCAACACCATTTTCTGCCAAATCATGCATTGCTGGAGTTCGAATCTGAACTTCGATTTTCTGACTATGCGGCCTATAAAGCGTTACGCCTGTATGAAGCGACTGATAGCCATTGGCCTTGGGAGTAGAAATATAATCTTTAAAGCGGCCCGCAATCATAGGATAGGCAGCATGGACCGCCCCTAGTGCGAGATAACAGCTTTCTCTTGTCGGTACAAAAATTCTGAAAGCCATAATGTCAGAAAGCTGCTCGAAAGCGACATTACGGCGTTTCATTTTCTCCCAAATTGAATAGGCCGATTTTTCTCGCCCTGTAACTTCAACCTCTTTTATCCCAGCTTCAATGCATAAATTTTTGAGTTCTTTAGAAATTTCTTCAATCATATCTGCGCCCTGCCCACGCAGATAATTTAATCTTGCCCTGATAGAAGCATCAGCTTCTGGCTCAAGATTAACAAAAGCAATATTTTGTAACTCGGTCTTAACACGATCCATACCGATACGCTCGGCAAGAGGTGCATATATATCCAGGGTTTCGCGAGCAATGCGCTGCCGGCGATCGACACGCTGCACATAATGCAGAGTGCGCATATTATGCAGACGGTCAGCCAACTTAACGATGAGGACGCGTATATCTCGCGACATTGCTAAAACAAGCTTACGAAAATTTTCCGCTTGCTTTGTACGGTCTGATTGCAGCTCTAAACGTGTTAGCTTTGTGACACCATCAACAATAACAGCAACATCACGTCCGAACTGCTTTTCAAGACGTTCATAAGTTACATTAGTGTCTTCTATCGTGTCATGGAGCAAACCGACTATGATAGAGGTCTTATCCATCCTGAAGCCGGCAAGAATATGAGCAACAGCAATAGGATGAGAGATATATGGCTCACCATTATCGCGGCACTGGCCGTCATGTGCCTC
Source organism: Aristophania vespae (assembly GCF_009906835.1). NCBI lineage: Bacteria > Pseudomonadati > Pseudomonadota > Alphaproteobacteria > Acetobacterales > Acetobacteraceae > Aristophania > Aristophania vespae. Next base: position 607,940 of record NZ_CP047652.1, on the reverse strand, counting down.
TGCCGCTAAATCATAAGCGGCTTTAATCTCGTTTATTTCAGTTTGAGAAAGATAACCCTCCAGCCGCCTCATTAGCCCCGTGATCGGAGGATGAAAATCTTTTTCAGCAGCGTGGGGGCCGTCAGGCTGAGGGCCATCTGCCCTCATTTTTCCTGTTTCACTTTTTCCATGAGGTAAAGATGAGGAATGCGCAGTCATAACTCACCTCACTCATCAGAAAGGAGAAAGACTTAAGCCAGGTTGTGTGAAAACCTGCTTAACGTCTTCTAGACCCTCTAGAAGCATCGTCAGAAGCCATGTAGCTTGCTTCTTCCTCAGCGGTCACGTCCTGAAGACCGAAGATATTTTGATCTGTTGGAATAAGATCCATAACTTCTTCATCAGCAGGCTCAACTTCTGGCTGATGCCCCATTGAACGAACAATACCGTTACGAAGTCCTTCGAGAGAGACACTTTCATCAGCAATCTCACGCAAAGCTAGAACCGTGTTTTTATCGTTTTCACGATGAATAGTCAGTTCTTCGCCCCGACTTAAACCTCTTGCACGCTGGGCAGCAAGGAGAACCAACTCGAAACGGTTAGAAACTTTTTCAATGCAGTCCTCAACGGTTACGCGCGCCATAGGGCTAAAATCCTTTTATCGCATTCGAATAATGGCGGGATTATCATATATCTGAAAAAATCCCATAGCTTGAGTATCATAGATATCACGACTCAGCTATCTAACGCAATCTTGTCAAAAGCCAGCTTTCTCAAACTATCTCATCAAACCTAAACTATGATCAAATAAATTATGCTCATGCATTTTTGAGGATGAAATAGACTCATATTAGTGCTTAAATACTTAGCGTTCATAAAATATAAAAACAATAACCCACTATATCACATACACTGAGAAAATTAAGAAATATGAAACATGTGCTTTTTAGCCGTAATGACAAGACATCGCTTTTTATAGACGGATTAAATCTTTATCACGCGAGTCGTGCTTTGGGATTTGAAATTGACTTCAAAGGGTTAAGACAGTTCTTTGTCGAAAATACTCATTTTATAAGAGCTAATTATTATGCCAGCATGATCGAATCAGACGAGCACTCGCCGTTACGTCCCCTGGCAGACTGGCTCGTTTATAATGGATATCACTTAATTATTAAAAAGGCGCGAGAATATACTGATCACTGTGGCAAGAAACGCATTAAAGGCGGTGTCAGTGTTGATTTGGCGGTAGATTTGCTCCAGCAATCCAAGAGGTTAGACCATGTCGTAATTATGAGTGGCGATTCTGATTTGCGCCGCGCTGTTAGTGCCTTGCAAGATAAAGGCATACGAGTCACGCTCATTTCTACAATTAAAACGCCCCAACCCATGATTAGCAATGATCTGCGCCGTCAAGCTGACCAATTTATTGAGTTAAATGATATTGCTCATCATTTTATCCGCACTGGTTAAGATCACAATCACGCTAACAACGCTTTTAATGGCATTTAATATAAAGAAATCCCTCGCAAAAAAGAGTTATAAAATGAGATAGCTAGACCAATCTTATCTTTGGCTTAGCAGTCTAAATAAAAAATAACTCTTTGAGAGATTTAGTCAGGAGCGCAAAAGATGCATGATCGAGTCATTGGCTTTATAGGATATGGCGCAATGGCGTCACTTATGGGCAGAAATCTTGCTAAGGCTGGTTACGAGATTCTCGCTTACACACCTTCAGGTGAAGTCCCAAGTGACGATAAAGCCGTATCAATGCTCACATCCCCCCGCGAAGTGGCTGAGCAATCAGACGTTATCATCCTTTGCGTACCTGATGACAAAGCAGAAAAACATGTTTTAGAGGGGCGATATGGTCTTTTGGCAGGGCTAAAAGCTGGTCAGCTCCTTTTGGATACATCAACAGTATCGCCGGCACAGGCTGATAATCTGGCTTCTATATTAAGTGGTTATGAGGTTCAGAGCCTTGATTGCCCAATGTCTGGCAGCACGCCTGAAGCTGAAAAAGGTGACCTTATTTTATTAGCAGGTGGTCATGAAGCTGACCTTAAAAGGGCAAAACCTATTTTGGACATTATTGGCCGTGTTACTATTCACACTGGCGGTAGAGGCAGCGCGGCACGGCTCAAATTAGTCATTAATGGCATTATGGGCGCAACTATGAGCATTATTGGTGAAGCTGTATCTTACGGGCTGGCAGCCGGCATTAAACGCGATACTCTATTTAATACCCTGCAAGAAGTTGCCGTTATAAGTCCTCACCACAAGCGCAAATTAAAAATGGCGCAGGAAAAATCTTTTTCATCACAATTTCCAACACGTTTAATGGTTAAAGACATGTTGTTATTGTTAGATTCTGGGCGCAATCACAGTGCGAGCCTTTTAGGTATGGCCATTGCCACTCAAGCCTTTGAGCACTTAAATGAGATTCATAAAGATGAGGATTATTCTGCACTAATTGGCCAGATAGAAGCAGAACTTTCATAATTTACAACGATCTTATAGCCACGTAGTGCTTGACGCCGTGGCTTAGGCTCCATAGCTAGTCTGATACGAACCTTATATTTCTCACCCATATTAGGAGCTGATTATGTCATTTTCACTGCCGTCCTTACCTTATGCAGCAGACGCTTTGGCAGAAGCAGGCATGTGCCAAGAAACTCTTGAATTTCATCATGGCAAACATCACCTGGCTTATATCAATACGCTTAACACCCTTGTAGAAGGTAATGCCTCCCTGCAGGGTAAGTCTCTCGAAGAGCTCGTCCAGCTCTCTCACAATAATGCTGATTTGACACCTGTCTTTAATAATGCCGGGCAGCACTGGAATCACAGCTTCTTCTGGGAATGTCTAAACCCTAAAGGTGGCAAGATTCCTGCTAAATTAGAAAAAAAGATCATTGAAGATTTTGGATCTGTCGATGAATTTAAAGCTGCTTTCAAACAGGCCGCTACCACACAATTTGGTTCAGGTTGGGCATGGCTGGTTCTTAGCCCAGAAGGCAAATTAAAAATCACGAAAACAGGCAATGCGGGCACACCAATTGCTGAAAAACAGGACCGTCCCCTTCTGACCTTTGATGTTTGGGAACATGCTTACTACATTGATTTCCGCAACCGCCGTCCTGATTACACAACAAACTTCCTCGACCGCCTGGCTAATTATGAATTAGCTGAGCATTTGCTCCAAACAGCTTAATGAGCAAGTAACTTTTTAAGCTTGGCATTAAACAAAAAAGCCCTGCATTCTTAACGAATGCAGGGCTTTTTTAACAGTTTTAAACCTTAGGCATCATTGGCAGGTTTATCGCGTGGAATAACTGTTGTTATGGTCGTACGAACAATTTTTACACGCACATTTGAAGCAATTTCCACTTCTACCTCTGGTGAATCTTCGCGTGTTGCCTGCACAACACCAACAATTCCGCCTGCTGTAACAATTTTATCTCCACGACGAAGAGAGTTCTGTTTCTCACGCAGCTGACGCTGACGCACTTGCTGTGGCCTGATAAGCAAGAAATAAAAGACGACAAAAATTAGAATTAGGGGACCATATTGCATAAGGGTTGCAACAGAAAAAGCCCCTCCTGCTGTGTCAGCTGCATAAGCCGTTGAGAAAAATATTGTATTCATGGGATTCTTGCTTCCATCTTGAAAATTAATGTAACGAACCATATCGTCAGGAGAATTAACGTCAAGCGCTCATAAAAAGGTCTCTTATGTCACAATCCGATTTGTTACCTATTTTAAACCGTATAGCTGACAGTCTTGAGCGCCTGGCCCCGCCCCAACAAGATGCAAACTTACTTGAAAGCTATGATATTGATGCTTTCTTATGGCAGGGGGCTATAAGTACTCTCCTTCCTGTTCCCAAAGTGCAGTCTGTACCATTATCACATTTATGTGGCATCCAAAGACAAAGGGACATCGTACTCAGAAATACGCAACAATTTGCACAAGGGCTAGAGGCAAATAATGTCATGCTTTGGGGCGCGCGCGGTATGGGTAAATCGTCGCTCGTCAAAGCATGCACCTTAGAGGTCAATAAAACCCAACGTTCAAAAAATTTGCCCCCTTTGGCCTTAATAGAAATTCCCCGTGACGAATTATCTACCCTGCCAAAATTACTTGCTATATTACGCCAATCATCACGCCGCGTTATTTTATTTTGTGATGATCTTTCATTCGAATCTCAGGATGCAGACTATAAATCACTCAAATCTGTTTTAGATGGAGGCATTGCGGGTCGACCAGACAATGTTGTGGTTTATGCCACCTCAAATCGTAAGCATCTTATGCCCCGCGATATGATAGAAAATGAGACAGGTTCTTCTATTAATCCAGGGGAGGCCATTGAAGAAAAAGTCTCTCTTTCTGACCGGTTTGGCTTGTGGATTGGGCTTTATAGTGCCTCGCAAGATGATTATCTTGCAATTGTCAAAACTTATGCAAGCGCCCAGTCTCTTCCTATTGATGAAGAAACACTGACTAAAAAAGCCCTTCAATGGTCTTTAGCACGGGGAAGCCGGTCTGGACGGGTTGCCGCTCAATTTATTACGGCTCTTTCCTCAGAATTAAAGGCTTAGCCCCGATGACATCTTCTAAAAAACTGGTTTTAGTATCGGCCGCTATATTAATTGACGAACAACAAAATATTCTTTTGGCTCAAAGACCTAAAGGAAAACCACAAGAAGGATTATGGGAGTTTCCCGGAGGAAAAATTGAGCCAGGAGAAAGCCCGGAAAAAGCACTTACGCGTGAATTATTTGAAGAATTAAACATCATTGCGCAAGAAAAGGATTTATCACCTTTCACATTTATCAGTGAAGATTGCGAAAGATTTCATCTGCTTATGCCTCTTTACATCATTAAAAAATGGAAAGGCACGATTGAAGGAAAAGAAGGGCAGGAATTTCGATGGATAAGAGCTTCTGAACTTGACTCTTATCCTATGCCCAAACCTGACCTTCCCTTAATTCCTAAGCTCAAAGCTCTTTTGCAGTTTGATTAAGCAAAAAAGACTTTTGCGGAGTCCCTGCAATATCAGTTCTAAAGGCAAAAAGACCGCCCGCTAGTGGTTCTTTGGCCAGCTCTTCACTAGACAAACCTTTTCGGGCGGTGGTGACAAAAACCGTGCGGTAATCATCGCCCCCAAACGCAATTTTAGTTACATTTGAAACTGGCATTGGAATGAAAGGAAGTTCTGTTCCATCTGGTTTAAAACGCACAATACGCCCTCCACCAAATGTTCCACACCATAAATTACCTTGTGAATCCGTTACTAATCCGTCAGGGTAACCGTGATCTAATGTAGCAAATAACCGTTTACCCTTGAGTGCTCCGCTCTTATCCAGATCAAAAGCATAAATGCGCTGCTGGGGACTATCAGAAACATAAAGCACTGTCCCACAAGGTGAGACAGCAGGGCCATTTGATACAATATAACCCTCATCCCAATGACTAAGCTGCAAAGAATTTTCTTTGTGCTCTACACGGTAAATTGAGCCGGTCTTTTTTTCCTCATCATCATCCATTGTGCCAAACCAAATCCGACCTTGCTGGTCAACACAACCATCATTAAGGCGATTACCCGGCTTATCTGGCTCTATAAAACAGGCTTGAGAAAATGCGCCCTTTTGAGCATCAAAATGATGCAATCCATCGGGCATTCCAACCAGAAAAGAACCATTACTCACAGGCAATATAAACGCAATGCGAGATGGTGCCTTCCAGGATGTCAGATCTTGAGTTGTCGGGTTAAAACGATGAAGTGTTTCCCCAATTATATCAACAAAATATAAAGCTTTTTCCTTAGCTATCCATATAGGCCCTTCACCCAGCTGAGCTTTGAGATCCAGGACACAGGCTGGCTTATTTTTCTCTGATGTTTTCATCAAAATCTCACTCTTCAAAACTGGTATGGAGTTTCATCTTACATAAACTAAGCTTACACTAGATTGATTGTTTAAAAATAATGATAGTGGGATAAGCTCATGGCTCCGCAAACTGCCTGTTTTATTGTCATTGGCAACGAGATACTTTCTGGGCGTACACAGGATGCCAATACAGTGGTGCTCGCACATGCCTTAAATTGCCAGGGCATTAAACTTGAGGAAACCCGTACTATCCCAGACATAAGAGAGCGTATTATCAGCACGCTGAATGAGTGCCGTACACGCTTTGACTTCATATTTACGAGCGGCGGTATCGGCCCCACTCACGACGATATTACAAGTAGCTCTATCGCTGATGCTTTAGGCTTGCCTCTTACATGCCACGAAGAAACCTTCACTCTTCTTGAAAAATGTTTTGAGCCGGGAAGTTTTAATAAAGCGCGACAACGTATGGCCTGGTTTCCCCAGGGGGCAGAACCAATTAAAAGCGATATTTCTGTAGCTCCAGGCTTTTCTATCAAAAATATTTACGTCATGGCTGGCGTGCCGAGTATTTTTCATTCCATGGTTAATTGGCTTGTACCGCGCCTCCCTAAAGGGAAACCCCTACAATCCCTATCCTGGTATGGATTTAATGTTTATGAAAGCTCCATCGCTGAGCCTCTAACAAAATTACAGGAAGAATATCCTACGCTCGATCTTGGCTCTTATCCCTTCGAAAAAGGAGAGAAAAAAGGAGTCGCATTAGTCGCTAAAGGATATGATGCTCAATCTGTTCAGGAAGCAGGAAAAAGAATTAAACTGATTTTACAAAATATAAAGGCCACCCCTTTTGAGGGTGACCCGTAATAAGTTTTATCTTTTTGAAAAGCGTTATTTCGGCCTCGTCATAGCGAGATAACGCTGACGTCTTTTTTCCAATAACGCTTCAGGAGTTAGTGCCAAAAGAGTGGGCAATTCTGCTTCGATCAAATCCCCAACCCGTTCCATAACGAGCTCAGGCTGGCGCTGTGCTCCTCCTGCTGGTTCAGCAACGATATTATCAACCAGATCTAACTTTTTAAGATCCTGGGCCGTTAATTTTAACGCTTCTGCCGCTGCGGGTGCTAATTTAGGATCACGCCATAAAATTGACGCGGCTGCCTCAGGGGAGATAACCGAATATATTGCATGCTCAAGCATAAAAACACGATCGGCCGAAGCAATAGCAATGGCCCCGCCAGAGCCACCTTCTCCAATCACTGTTGCAATAACCGGCACACGCAATTGCAATGAAACGTCAATAGAGCGTGCTATAGCCTCAGCCTGTCCGCGGGCTTCGGCATCAATCCCAGGCCAGGCCCCTGCTGTATCCACAAAGGTTAAAACAGGCAAACCAAAGCGAGCTGCAAGCTCCATCAGGCGCTGTGCCTTACGGTAACCTTCTGGCCGGGCCATACCAAAATTATGTTTTAGCCGACTTTCGGTATCAGACCCTCTTTCAGTCCCGATCACGACAACTGACTGCCCCCGAAAACGGGCAAGGCCACCAACCATGGCTTGATCGTCTCCAAAAACACGATCCCCAGCCAATGGCGTAAAATCAGTGGTCAAGGCTGAAATATAGTCAAGTGCATGCGGACGCTGGGCGTGGCGTGCCACCTGCACTTTTTGCAGCGGTGTTAGTTTGCCATATAAATTACGGAGCTGCTTATCTGCCTTGTCTGACAGACGAGCAATCTCCTCATCAATATTCAAACCATCTAAGCCGAAGCCATCATCGCGACGACCCATTTGACGTAATTCGTCGATCTTTGTTTCAAGCTCGGCGACTGATTTCTCAAAATCTAGAAACTGGCGCATAGATTGCGCGATAGCATGGCCATCGCTCAAGAAACAGTCCTAATTTTTAAAGAGACATAAAATTTGTGACTTGTGACTCTTAAACGCCACAAATTACGACACCGCCAAAGGATGGTAATTATTCACAATTTCCTTAAGCCGTTCGCTCATGACCTGAGTATAAATTTGTGTCGTGGCAATATCCACATGACCCAAAAGCACTTGCAAAGCTCGTAAATCAGCGCCGCGATTGAGCAGATGTGTTGCAAAAGAATGCCGCAAAACATGAGGGCTTACCCTTTTGGGATCTATATCTGCCTTTAAAGCACAAGCATATAAAATACGGTCAAACCCCTGACGTGTTAAAGGTCGCCTCGGATCTCTTCCAGGGAAAAGCCAAGGACTATCTAAAACAGCGTCATAATTTACAAGCTCTATTGCTGCATCCCGTGCAGCTTCGGAGAAAGGAACTAGTCTTTCTCTCCCCCCTTTTCCCCTAACAAGCAACATAGGGCCATCACGCTGCACAGCCTTTGCTGACAAACCTAAAAGCTCTGAAATACGTAACCCAGTGGTATAGAGAAGCTCCAAAGCAGCTTTTGAAACTTTATCGCGCCTTGGATCATCATGATGACACGTACCAACTTCAATAAGACGTTTTACTTCTTCTTCAGTCAATGGATGAGGTAAACCGCTTTTATACCGAAACCCAGGGTGATCAGAAGTTGGATCATCTTTTATAACCTCTTCCTGAAGTAAAAAGCGATAAAACTGCCTCAAACTCGATAAACGCCGCGCTAATGACCGCACGGTTAATCCTTCACTGCCCTGCTGCGTTAAATAATCACGAATATCTTTGCGTCGCCCATCTGATACTGAGCGCGGTGACAGCCAACAGGCAAAATTTTCCAAATCAGCTTTGTAAGCAAGGCGCGTTTTCAGAGCCGCCCCCTTTCTGAAGCAAACATTTCAAGAAAAGCTTCAATGAGTGCTTCTGAAGAAGGCGGCAAATCTTTCTTCATGAACGAGTCTTACGGTTTGGGAAAAGGCAAATCAGGCAGTCCTGACGGTGTGCTTGATTGATGAGGTTTTGCTAAAACATGATGAGTCATGGTTGGTGCAGGTGGTCTTGCTGTACCCAAGTAAGCAGCTGCACCGCCCAAGCCTGCTATAATGATAAGACCCAAAAACGTAAAAACCAATTTTGATGACCGCTGCATTTAAACGCCCTCATATTATTTTTAACCATTACAACACCGACTGAATCATATTAATTCAGCCTCGTTTATGGCCGTTAGAACATTAATAAAACCCTGATAACAAAATTATGGCTTCTTTGATGCTTCATGATAGATAAGTTTTATATTAAGTTTTTCTTTTATATCAGGGACTGCCTTCATGCCAGTATCGCCATGTATCATCGTCTTAATTGGCCATATGGGCGCTGGCAAAACGACTCTGGGTCGCAAATTAGCTCAGGTTTTAGGGACAAAATTTATTGATCTTGATGCTGAAATCGAGAAGGCGGCAGGATGTTCCATAGCAGAAATATTTTCAAAGCATGGAGAGGCCCATTTTCGTGAAGGTGAGCATAAGGTTATTTCACGCCTTATGAAAGAAGAAGCATGTGTCCTGGCAACAGGTGGCGGTGCATGGATGGATAAACGCACACGCGATCTTATAAGAAAAACACCTCACGCCTGCACAATATGGCTTCATGTTCCGCTAACAACCTTACATGCACGCCTTACCCACAGCAGAGCAAAACGACCCTTACTTCGTGAGGGAAATTTACATGATACGCTCAAACGCCTCGCAACCAAACGCCATCCGCTTTATGCACAAGCTGATATTGTTATTACTTTTGGAGATGAAACCGTGGATGAAGCTGTGAAGAAATTAACCACCGCTCTTGAGTCCGTTAACCCCGTCCAAAAGGTTGCCGTCACTCTTCCCTCTCATCACTATGAAGTTATCATTGGGCCTAACTTATTAAAAAAAGCAGCTTTTTACATCCGTCCTCATTTAAAAAATAAGCATGCCATCATCATTACCGATTCCAACGTAGCTGAACTTCATCTCGCAACGGCCAGAGACTCTTTTGCTGAAAGCGAGATAAGGCTTGATGTCATTTGCGTCTCACCTGGAGAAGAGAGTAAATCTTTTTCAACCTATCAACGCGTTATGGAAGATGTTCTGGCTCTGGGGATTGAACGCGGTACAACCATTATTGCCTTGGGTGGTGGTGTCGTTGGTGATTTGGCTGGCTTTGTGGCAGCAACAGCCATGCGAGGAATTAATTTTATCCAAATTCCAACAACTTTATTATCTCAAGTTGATAGCTCTGTAGGCGGCAAAACAGGCATTAACACAAAAGCCGGCAAGAATTTGGTCGGTGCTTTTTGGCAACCTCAAATTGTTCTTGCTGATATCTCAACTCTCAAAACGCTTCCTAGACGCCAGCTCATTGCCGGATATGCTGAAATTCTTAAAGCTGGCCTAATATCGGATCCTGAACTTTTTTCCTGGTGTGAAATTAATGGCGCCGATCTGCTAGACGGAAATACAGCCATTTTGACAGAAGCCGTAAAAAGAGCCTGTAGCTTTAAAGCACAGATAGTTTGCGCTGATGAGCGTGAACAGGCTCATCAGGGAGGAAGAGCCTTACTCAATCTTGGTCATAGTTTTGCCCATGCTCTTGAAGCAGAGTTTCATTATGACGGTCGCCTTTTGCACGGAGAGGCTGTTTCCATTGGCCTTCACCTGGCCCTCTCTCTTTCTGTCAAAATGGGTCTGGCACAAAAAGATGATCTAAAACGCCTAGATAGCCATCTAAAAACTCTAGCTATGTCCTCAAAAATCAGCGAACTTCCCGCAACATTAAGTGCAAAAACTCTTCTTAATCACATGGCACATGACAAAAAAATGCGCGACGGAAAGCTAAGTTTCATATTACTACATGGTATTGGTCAGGCCTTTACGTGTAGAGATGTTGATCAGACCCTGGTCAGGGAGCTTTACCTGGAAGAAGGCTGCGTCGACTAAGGTAATAATAGGGTCAGAAAATGCATGATCACATGTTACAAACTGTGTCTTTTATGTAACATGTGGCTGTCTTCTAAGTTTTAAATCCAAAGAAATATTTGTTTAGCTAGAAAATATTTACTTTTTACCCGCTATTGCTGGTGATGCGTGCCGGGTCGTGAATTTGCAATAAAGCCCGGAACCTTTGACTTAAGTTTTAGTCTTTTATCAATAAGGACGAGTAAGAAATGCGTATACGCACTGCACTTCTCGCCGTGACGTCGATGGTTGCGGCACCATCGCTTGCTTTGGCTAGCACAATCACAGGCCCATACATCGACTTAGGGGCTGGTTACAACCTTACTCAGCATCAGCGCATGACAACCCCTGCGACAGGCAACACAGGGCGTCAGCATCAGCTTGATGGCTACACAGGCTTCCTGTCTGCTGGTTGGGGCTTTGGCAACGGCCTTCGTCTTGAAGTCGAAGGTGTTTATGCTCAGTCATATAACAAAATCTTTGGTGGCAAAAACGGCTCACCAAGAGGTTATACAAGAGGCTCAAACCAGGGCTATGGCGGATTAATCAATGTTCTTTATGACATTGATCTTGCTCAGTTCGGCATTGATGTCCCTGTCACACCGTTCGTTGGTATCGGTGCTGGTTATATGTGGGAAAAATACCGTCTGCATCATGACGTTCCAGGCGGACAAAACTCAATGTCACGCACAGGCGGTGGCTTTGCAGCACAGGCAATCGTCGGTGCAGCATATGACATCCCAGGTGTTCCAGGTCTTGCTGTTACAACACAATACCGCTTCCTGACACAAACAGGCAGCGAGTCCGGTGTTAATATCGGCACATACAAAGACATTAAAGGCAACAAGGTCAAAACTGGCACGCGTTACCAGCACCAGTTCATCCTCGGTCTGCGTTATGCCTTTGATAATGCACCACCACCACCTCCTCCACCAGCACATGTTGTCGTTCCTCCTCAGAGAACGCCTGCTCGCACATATCTCGTCTTCTTCGACTGGGATAAAGCTAACCTCACACCACGCGCTCGTGAGATCGTAGCTCAGGCAGCTCAGGCTTCTACTCACGTCCAGACAACACGCATCGAAGTTAACGGCTACACCGATAACTCCGCTGCTCATCCTGGTCCACGTGGTCAGAAATACAACATGGGTCTATCCCTCCGTCGTGCTAACAGCGTAAAAGCTGAGCTCGTACGTGATGGCGTCCCTGCTACAGCGATCAATATTCACGGTTATGGTGAAGCTCATCCGCTCGTAGCTACAGCTCCTAACACTCGTGAGCCTCAGAACCGTCGCGTCGAGATCATTCTAAAATAATCTCCTCAGACTTCTAGTTCACAAAAAAGGGTGTCTCTAGAGATAGAGATACCCTTTTTTATGTGTGATAAATCAATTTACTTCCAAAACTTATTGACCTGCACGAGTAAGGCCACAGCTGTAATAAGCAAGGTTTGTAATACTTATAAGCATGAAAATCGATGCGTGCCTTTTATGCAACAACATCTTGGTAGATAGGCAGGGACTTCAAAAATATCCTTTGACTAATAAACTGTTTACTTTAAGAAAGAGGCTAGTTGGTCACCCTTTAAGGCATTATGATATGCTGGTTATATGTGGTGAACAAATTATGAATAATTCATAATAAGGACGAGTAAGAAATGCGTATACGCACTGCACTTCTCGCCGTGACGTCGATGGTTGCGGCACCATCGCTTGCTTTGGCTAGCACAATCACAGGCCCATACATCGACTTAGGGGCTGGTTACAACCTTACTCAGCATCAGCGCATGACAACCCCTGCGACAGGCAACACAGGGCGTCAGCATCAGCTTGATGGCTACACAGGCTTCCTGTCTGCTGGTTGGGGCTTTGGCAACGGCCTTCGTCTTGAAGTCGAAGGTGTTTATGCTCAGTCATATAACAAAATCTTTGGTGGCAAAAACGGCTCACCAAGAGGTTATACAAGAGGCTCAAACCAGGGCTATGGCGGATTAATCAATGTTCTTTATGACATTGATCTTGCTCAGTTCGGCATTGATGTCCCTGTCACACCGTTCGTTGGTATCGGTGCTGGTTATATGTGGGAAAAATACCGTCTGCATCATGACGTTCCAGGCGGACAAAACTCAATGTCACGCACAGGCGGTGGCTTTGCAGCACAGGCAATCGTCGGTGCAGCATATGACATCCCAGGTGTTCCAGGTCTTGCTGTTACAACACAATACCGCTTCCTGACACAAACAGGCAGCGAGTCCGGTGTTAATATCGGCACATACAAAGACATTAAAGGCAACAAGGTCAAAACTGGCACGCGTTACCAGCACCAGTTCATCCTCGGTCTGCGTTATGCCTTTGATAATGCACCACCACCACCTCCTCCACCAGCACATGTTGTCGTTCCTCCTCAGAGAACGCCTGCTCGCACATATCTCGTCTTCTTCGACTGGGATAAAGCTAACCTCACACCACGCGCTCGTGAGATCGTAGCTCAGGCAGCTCAGGCTTCTACTCACGTCCAGACAACACGCATCGAAGTTAACGGCTACACCGATAACTCCGCTGCTCATCCTGGTCCACGTGGTCAGAAATACAACATGGGTCTATCCCTCCGTCGTGCTAACAGCGTAAAAGCTGAGCTCGTACGTGATGGCGTCCCTGCTACAGCGATCAATATTCACGGTTATGGTGAAGCTCATCCGCTCGTAGCTACAGCTCCTAACACTCGTGAGCCTCAGAACCGTCGCGTCGAGATCATTCTAAAATAATCTCCTCAGACTTCTAGTTCACAAAAAAGGGTGTCTCTAGAGATAGAGATACCCTTTTTTATGTGTTGATCACCAAGGAAATGAATGACATAAACGCCCATGAACTGGGCTTTTTTGACAGAATTTTTTCGCTTTGGTCTTGTAGGAACAACCGGTCTTTTAATTGACTGGTTAACACTAAATTTATGCCTAGAATTTAGCCCCTTTCATATTGCAGTTTTGTGCGCCTATTTTACGTCTGCCTCATGGAATTGGTGCTTAAACCGAATTTGGACCTTCCGAAAAAGCTCACGAGACAGCCAAAAACCAGCTTTTCAGTGGGTACGCTTTATTTTAGCAAATATACCAGGTTTTTTTATAAACCGGGGTATTACACTTATCTTGCACCATTATGTACCCCATATGAGAAACGAGACTTTGTTAATTCTCTTTTGCGGGGCATTAGGTGGGATGATAGCTAATTTTTTACTAACGCGACGTTGTGTATTTTTTGCTACAAATAAACCATAAATTTTTGTAAAATCTTTGAAAATACCAGCTTTTCTCTATTAAATATAAACCTCATTTTCCAACTCAGTGCCGTTTCCATTTCCAAGACCGTAACAATCAGTTAGGAACATAGGAAATTTCACCTCTATGTCTGGAACCAGAAATACAAGCCCATGACCAGCACGAACGACATTCGCTCCGCTTTCCTTGATCATTTTGCCGCTGAAGGGCACCAGATTCTGCCTTCAGCCTCATTAGTTCCGCAAAATGACCCTACTCTGCTTTTTACGAATGCAGGTATGGTGCCCTTTAAAAACATATTTACGGGCCAGGAAACGCGCCCTTATAAAAGAGCTACAACAGCTCAAAAGGTTGTGCGTGCCGGTGGTAAGCATAATGACCTTGATAATGTAGGTTATACAGCCCGACATCATACTTTTTTTGAGATGATGGGCAATTTCAGCTTTGGTGATTATTTTAAGGCTGAGGCTATTGAGTTTGCCTGGAACCTGCTTACGAAAAATTTTGGTCTTTCTAAAGACAAGCTCCTTGCTACAGTTTATGCAGAAGACGAAGAAGCCGCTACGCTTTGGAAAAAAATTGCAGGCTTTTCCGACGATAAAATCATACGTATTTCTACATCAGATAATTTCTGGCGTATGGGAGATACTGGCCCCTGCGGCCCCTGCTCCGAAATATTTTATGACCACGGCCCAGAAGTAGCAGGTGGCCCTCCTGGAAGCCCGGATGAAGATGGTGACAGATTTGTTGAAATCTGGAACTTGGTTTTCATGCAATATTTCGAGCAAAGTTCTGGCGAACGCACAAATCTTCCTCGTCCTTCAATTGATACAGGAATGGGATTAGAACGCTTCGCCGCTGTGATGCAAGGCAAGCGTGACAATTACGACACTGATACGCTGCGCGCTTTAATAGAAGCATCAGCCGACATCTTAAACCAAGATGCTGATGGGAGTTTTAAAACAAGCCACCGCGTGGTTGCTGACCATTTACGCTCTACAGCATTCCTGATTGCTGATGGCGTTCTCCCCTCAAGAGAAGGTCGTGGTTATGTGTTGCGCCGCATAATGCGCCGAGCCATGCGACATCTTCATATAATGGGCGCAAGAGAACCGGTATTTTATCGCCTATTACCCGCCCTGATTGGGCAGATGGGTAATGCCTATCCCGAGCTTGCTCAACATAAAGCCCTTATTACAGAAACTATCCGCGGTGAAGAAGAACGCTTTGCTGCTCTTCTAACACGAGGCCTTGCCCTGCTTGATGACGAAGCTTCACGTCTTTCTGATAAGGGAATTCTGGCTGGCGATGTCGCCTTTAAACTGTATGATACCTATGGTTTCCCCCTAGATTTGACACAGGATGTGCTCCGCGAACGTGGCCACGGTGTTGATGAAAAAGGGTTTGAAGCCGCTATGGCTGAGCAGCGCAAGCGTGCTCGCGCTGCCTGGGTTGGCTCTGGAGATACAGATGTTGAAACCATATGGTTTGATGCCCGTGATCGTTTCGGTGCCAGCGAATTTTTAGGGTACGTCTCTGAAAGTGCTGAAGCCGAGGTACAGGCGGTTTTTAACGGCCAAAATGAACTTGCTGAAGCCCCTGAAGGCACAGATGTTGCCATAGTCCTTAACCAAACACCTTTTTATGGTGAAAGTGGCGGTCAGGTTGGGGATCATGGCACATTAAAAGCTGATAATTTGTTAGTGGAGATTACCGATACTCAAAAGAAAAACGGTGATCTCATTGTACATTACGGTAAGGTTGTCCAGGGCATACTTAAACCCGGCATGACCGTACATGCAGATATTGACCATGACCGTCGTTCACAAACGCGCGCTCATCACTCAGCTACGCACTTATTACATGAAGCCCTTAGGCGCCAAATTGGTGAGCATGTTACGCAAAAGGGAAGTTTAAATTCACCTGACCGTTTGCGTTTTGATATTAGCCAACCACGTCCTTTAACAGCTGAAGAAATTCACACTGTTGAGCAGGAAGTCAATGCCCTGATACGTGCTAATAGTGAAGTCAAAACCCGGCTTTTAACCAAAGAGCAGGCTGTTGCTGAAGGAGCTATGGCACTATTTGGAGAAAAGTACGGCGACGAAGTACGCGTTGTTACAATGGGAGATGGAGATGAGAAACGTTCTGCTTACTCTATTGAACTTTGTGGTGGCACGCACGTAAAGCGTTTGGGTGAAATCGGACTTTTTCGTATTCTTTCAGAAACGGGAATTTCATCGGGTGTAAGACGCATTGAGGCTGTATGTGGTAAGGCTGCTGAGGATGTTGCTCATTCAAATGAAGCTTTATTGCAGCAAGTTTCTGATCTTCTAAAAGTAACGCCAGCAAAATTGCCCCAAAAGCTTGAGTCCCTGTTAGAAGAGCGCAAGCTTCTTAATAATCAGATTTCTTCATTACAACAAAAGCTCGTAATGGCTAATGCGTCAGAAGCTTTGGAAGAAATCAATAATATAAAATTTATGGGTCGTTTATTAGGCGACATTAATCCTCGTGATCTCAAAGGGTTAGCTGAAACACTTCTCAAACAAGTTAAAAGTGGTGTTATTGCGCTTCTTTCAAATGCTAATGATCGCGGCAGTCTAATTATTGCCATATCACCTGACCTGACTGATCGTATTAATGCCGTCGATTTAGTCAGGGAAGCATCGCCTCTAATGGGCGGAAAAGGTGGCGGCGGTCGCCCCAACATGGCACAGGCTGGCGGCACAGAAACAGCAGAAAATGCTGTCTTTGATATGATCCGCGAAAAATTGAAACAGGCCTAGATATTAGGGGCGCTTTAGAGGCAAAAAAGTTCTGTAAAGCGCCTTAAATAACAATGCCTTACAAAAATTTAAGGTGTTTATTTATCTGTTTCCGCGCATAGTTTTAAAAGCCTGTGAAGGATTGCATCCTTTAAGCAAGTGAAAACACTCTGATAGAGGAACTATACATGGCTTTTAATAAAAATTCTCTCATAGAAGTTCTTGAAGGAGTTTGTAAGTTTGAGGATGAAGTTTATCCTCAGAATAAAGATCTTTTTCAGAGCCTTGCTTACGATCAGTCTCCTCCTGTCCTTTTTATCACATGTGCAGACAGTCGTATCAGCCCAGGGATGATTACCCAGACTGAACCTGGTGAACTTTTTATTATTCGTAATGTCGGCAATATCGTGCCTGCTTATGGCGAAATGGTAGGTGGTGTTTCTTCTGCCATAGAATATGCTCTTGGCATTCTTAAAGTTAAGAACATTATTATTTGTGGGCATTCGAACTGCGGCGCCATGCATGCGCTATTAGACCTTAATAGCGAAAAACTAAATACGATGCCCACAGTGCGACGCTGGCTTATGAGTGCCGAAGCGGCACGGGCGCAATTTAGTGATTTACGTGCCGAAGATGCTGGCCCCAAAGATGTGCAGTCTCTGACTGAAGCGAATATTTTGCTTCAATTGACCCATCTTAAAACTCATCCAGCCGTTGCCAAAGCTTTGTCACGCAATGAAGTGAGCATTGAAGGTTGGTATTACGATATTAAAAACGGAAAAATTTCCGTTATTGATGAAGATACTGGTAAATTCATTCCATCAAAAGAAATGCTTAAAATCCTTAAAACGCGGAAAAATTCTAAAGAATAGTGCTTATTTTCCGATTTTGCTTTCTTGTTTTAAGCATATTGGGGTGGGCATATCCCTCTTTTGCCCACCCTTTGAAATTAACAACATGGAATTTAGAGTGGCTCACTTTACGCCATCGCGGTGACTTAAATGTTCCTGACGATATTCCATTTCGTTCCGAACAAGATTTTTCACGCTTAAAATTTTATGCCACTCATCTCGATAGCGATGTCATCGCTGTAGAAGAAGTAGAGACGAAAGAGGCATTAGAAAAAATATTTGATCCTGCACAATATAATATTGTTCTTTCATCAGAACCTATAGTGCAGCGTGTCGGTTTGGTTATTAAAAAGCCAATTTCATTTACCGTAAATCCTGAAGTAACGGCCCTTAACGTTGCGCCTCCAGGTGCGAAACACGCCCTAAGAACAGGCCTGGACATTACCCTCCATTGGGATAATCAAAGTTTACGCTTGCTGATTGTGCATTTAAAAACAGGATGTTGGGCGCGCCGCTTAACAGAGAAAAAACATTCCTGCCCTATCCTTGCACAGCAATTTTCTATTTTGGAAAACTGGATTTTAGAGCGTGAAGATGAAGCTGTTCCTTACGCTATTTTAGGTGATTTCAACCGCCGTTTTACTCTGCAAGATCCGGCCTTTATCTCTTTGAGAGAGGACGCACCCCTAACACTTGTCACAGCCGGCCTAGCTAGTCCCTGTCAGGGCGGGTCACGCTTTATTGATCATATTATTCTTGGTGGCAAAGCACAAAAATGGCTCGTGCCTGATAGTTTACGCGTAATGACCTATCAACTTGATAGAGACACAAAGCGTTTAAGTGACCACTGCCCTGTCTCTATCAAGTTAGACCCATTATAGGTCTTATTCTCCTGCCAACCCTATTTGCTTAATGTCATGAAAATTAAGTTTAGGGTTTTGCTCGGCAGCGCGGCTCATCATAAAAGAAGAGCTGGCTAAAAAGACCGGGTCGCCATCCACATCATCAGCCATGGCTGTGCGGTTAAGAGACGCAAAGTCTTCAAGTGCAGTTTTATCCCCAGTCACCCAGCGAGCCAAATTAAAGGGCGTACTATCGAACCCTACAGGCACGTTATATTCAGCACCCAGACGAGACTGAAGCACATCAAGCTGCAATGTCCCTACAACACCCACAATTGGTGGAGCCCCATCCTGGGGCCGGAAAAGCTGAACAACACCTTCCTCGGCCAACTCCACAAGAGCCTGACGTAACTTTTTAGCTTTCATAGCATCATCCAAACGCACACGCCTTAATATTTCAGGAGCAAAATAAGGCACACCTGTAAAACGTAAATCCTCACCTTCTGTGAGCGTGTCACCAATACGTAGAGTGCCGTGGTTTGGGATACCAACAACATCACCACCGAAAGCCTCTTCCACTAATTGCCGGTCTTGAGCAAAGAAAAATTGAGGTGTGTGAAGTGCAAATTGTTTGTTGATACGCACATGTTTAAGCTTCATACCGCGTGTCAGGCGCCCAGAACACACCCGTGCAAACGCCATACGATCACGGTGATTAGGATCCATATTGGCTTGAATTTTAAAAATTAAGGCCGTGACTTTTTCCTCATCTGCCCGCACTTCTCTCGTTTCAGTTTGCTGTGCACGAGGTGGTGGACCATAAGCAACAAGGGCATCAAGAAGATCGGTAACGCCAATTTCTTTCATGGCAGAACCAAAGAAAACAGGCGTTAAATGCCCCTCATCAAATGAGTCTTTGTCAAAGGCTGGTAAAACCCCCTCTGCTAAAGCACATTCTTCTTCTAATTCTACACGGCGTGGATCACCTTCAGGCAAAGGCTCCTTTGTGTGAAGTTTTTTTGTGCGAATGTCATATGTGCCAATAAATTTGGCGGCACGACCAACTGGCCATGTTGCTGGTGAAACATCCAAAGCCAGCGTGCTCGAAATTTCGTCGAGAAGAGCAAAACAATCCTGCGCTTCACGGTCCATTTTATTGATAAATGTCACAATAGGAATGTCACGCAGGCGGCAAATTTCAAAAAGCTTCCGGGTGCGTGCCTCAATACCTTTAGCGGCATCAATAACCATCACGGCACAATCAACAGCCGTAAGAGTGCGGTATGTATCTTCCGAGAAGTCTTCATGGCCTGGGGTATCAAGCAAATTAAATACGCAACCGCCATAATTAAAGGTCATGACCGATGTCACAACTGAAATACCACGGTCACGTTCAATACCCATCCAGTCAGAACGTGTACGACGGCGCTCGCCTTTGGCGCGCACATTACCTGCCATTTGAATAGCCCCACCAGCACGCAAAATGCGCTCTGTCAGTGTTGTTTTACCAGCATCAGGGTGGGAGATGATTGCAAATGTCCGCCGTCTTGAAATTTCACGCGTTATATCAGTTGGATGAGATTGGTCAGACATGAAGGCCTACAATGAAAAAAACTTAAAACGAAAAACGCCGGACGGATAAATCCCGTCCGGCGTCCCGTAGCCAAATAAACCGGTAATCGATAAAAACCGATATTAACGGGAGTAATACTCGACGACCAGGTTTGGTTCCATCTGAACAGGATAAGGAACGTCAGAAAGCTGAGGTACGCGAATGAATGTACCTTTCATCTGACGATGATCAACTTCCAGATAGTCTGGTGTATCACGTTCTGCGCTTTGAACAGCATCAAGCACGATGGCCAGTTGCTTGGATTTTTCGCGCACTTCAACAACGTCACCTTCTTTTAGAAGGTAGGAAGGAATGTTAACGCGTTTGCCATTAACAAGAATATGACCATGATTGATGAACTGACGTGCAGCAAATGGCGTAATTGCAAATTTCAGGCGATAAACAACAGCATCAAGACGGCGCTCAAGAAGGCCGATCATGTTCTCAGATGTATCACCTTTACGACGAACAGCTTCATCATAATAACGACGGAATTGCTTCTCGCTGATATTACCGTAATAGCCTTTAAGCTTTTGCTTACCCATTAACTGAACAGAATAGTCAGATGGTTTTGAGCGGCGGCGCTGACCGTGCTGACCTGGGCCATATTCACGACGGTTAACTGGAGATTTTGCACGACCCCAAAGGTTAACACCAAGGCGACGGTTAATTTTATACTTACTGGCGAGACGTTTAGACATAGGTTATCCCTAATTCTCGATCAGATATGCCCTAAACTGTGCAGAGGCACATCATTTTGTTGCGCTGGTAGTTTCTCCTCCCTCATCGGAGGAGAACGGAATATCACGCTACAGTTAAAGTGCAGATACACAGTCTATCTACGCTAAAACCGCCGAGACACCCACTTTCCCAGCAATAGATGGGCGGTTACAGCAGTAAGGTTATTTTGTCAAGTTATCTTCATTTTTATCTTTACTCTTGGCAGATAAGATCCTCTCTTGTAAGCGTCGATTATCTATCTTTTTCATTTTTTCCATACTGGACTATTTTAATTATGGACGCTGCAATTACACATGATGCGGTAGAGCGCGTACGTCCTCTTCATGGCGTCAAGCCAGCTTTAACTGCGCTGGCTATAGGCACATTTGCTGTCGGAGCTGGCGAATTTGGTATTATGAGCATTTTGCCTGCCTTTGCTCATTCTCTCAATCTAACCATTGAGCAGGCTACACCTGTTATATCAAGCTATGCTTTGGGAGTGGTTATTGGCGCCCCTGTACTTGCCGTTGCAGGGGCAAAATTATCCCGTCGCTCTATGGTACTGGCCCTATTATGTCTTTTTATCATTGGCAATATTGCAACTATATTATGCACCCAACTTCCTTATATTGAAGCAATGCGCTTTATTACGGGGCTACCTCACGGCGCTTTTTTTGGCATTGCCGCCCTCATTGGCGCATCACTTGTTGATCATGCACATCGCGGTCGGGCCATTGGGTTTGTTTTCTCTGGCATAATGCTTTCTACCCTTATTGGAGCGCCTGCTTTTGGTGTAGCTTCGCAATATGTTTCATGGCGTATCATTTACGGATTTATCGCCTTTCTGGGATTTATTTGCATTCTCAGCGTGCTTTATTACATTCCCAAAGACAAACCACACCCTGATATTAACCCTCTTTCTGAACTTAATGCTCTTAAAAGCGGGCAGGTTTGGCTTACTCTTTTAACAGGGGCTATTGGTTTTGGGGGATTATTCGGCGTTTATACCTTCCTTACTTCAGCCTTGGCTGAAGTAACCCACCTCAACCATTGGATCATTTCCATTTATCAGGTGATTTATGGGCTGGGTCTGGTTGCTGGTAATGCCTTTGGCAGCATTATGGTGGACCGCAACCTTAATAAAACAGTTCTAATAGCCCTTATAGCGAGCATCATTTTTATGATCGGCTTTTGGCTTACCCTACCTTACGCCTGGTTGGCCCTTATATTCTGCTTTTTGCTTCCTGCTGCCTGCATCATGTTGAGCCCCGCTTTGCAAACACGTCTTATGGACGTGGCTGGTGAGGCCCAGACGTTAGCTGCTGCCCTCAATCACTCAGCCTTTAACATGGCTAATGCCTTAGGTCCCTGGATTGCTGCTCAGCTTATTGAATCTGGCTTTGGCCTTGGCTCAGTAGGTTGGGGTGGAGCCCTACTTTCAGCCGGTGGTCTCCTGATTTACCTGGTCGCAATGTATCTGATGAAACGCTCTGCCGCTCATTAAATAGGACGGTGCATAATACGGTAAGTCCTTGCCCCTAAAGCAAGGGCTGCCACACCTAGCCCTACAGCAAGACCAATCCATAAACCGGCCACACCATCATGATGATGAAAGGCCAACCATTCCCCTAACCCAATTCCAACAACACCATAGCTGCAAACTGTAATGAGCATAGGGCCATAAACATCTCCGCAGCCACGCAAAGCTCCACCAAAAACAGTCTGAAAACCATCAACCATTTGGAAAATACCGGCGATTTTAAGCAGGGTAATGGTCATAGTCACAGTCTCAGGCGATGCTGGAGCTCCTGAGAAGAACAGATCCACAATATATTGAGGAAAGAAAATAAGAACTGCGCCTGAGAGAGCTGTCCAAATAAACACTAACCCCATAGCTGTAACAGCTGACCGTCGTGACTGAGGCATTTTTCCGGCCCCACGCCAGTAAGCCACCCGAACATTGACCGCCTGCCCAATTGCTAAACTCACCATAAATAAGAGCGAAGCTGTATTCAGGGCCACTTGGTGGGCAGCCAAGCTCTGCGTGCCTAAAGTCCCTGCCCTTAAAGTTGTTATTTGAAACATAAGCAGCTCAGCTGCTGTGGCAGCCATCATGGGTATCCCCAGACGCAGCAACTCTTTAAAAACCGATAATTTTACCGCTACAGGGTGCATCACATAGCGCACTTCGGGGCGGCGCCAACATAAAAAGACCATTGCTAAGGCAATTGCCCACCCTGTCAGGCTTGTTGCATGAGCAGAACCAAAAAGCCCATAAGCTGGAAAGCCAAACCACCCATGAATGAGCGCTGCATTCATTATGCCATTGCACAGGGCCATAGCTGGCATGATCCATAAAAGCAATGATTCGGCCCCCAAAGAAGGAAGGGCAACACGAAACAAGCCTACAATAGCTATTTGTGGGAAGAGGGAATAAAGTAAAATATTGATAAAATGTGTGCTGTTCGTCATCACTTCAGTAGGCTCATCAATGATGCTAAACAGCCATGACGAACATAATAAAATAAGCAAACACGGCACAAAAGCAAAGAGCGATAGAATAAACCCTGCACTCATGACGCTACGCCCATCATGAGAGATTTCGTGGCCGTGATCCTGTGCCCCTCGTGAATGAGCGAGCATAACGCCCACCCCTCCCAAAAGAGACTGAAAAATCACCATTGTTGAAAAAAAGAAATTATTAGCAATACCGCCTATGGCTACGGCACTGACACTTAAGCCACCTAAAAGAATTGTGTCGGTGACTCCCATAGCCATTTCTGAAAGTTGAGAAAGAGCTAGCGGCAATCCTACACGAATCAGAGATGATGCATGTTTGCTATAAGGAATTTGATTCGGATTTGATGAGGTCTGCAAGTTCATTATTCTCTCATAACGCGCTTCTTATACAAAACAAATGTTTTGATGTATGAAGTCTGTTGCACTAAACGCATCTCTGGCGCATTGAACAGCTTATGAATCAACAAAACCCAATCCCTACGCTCTATCTTTATAATAGCCACAGCCGCACTCTAGAAGAATTCGTTCCTCTGGATCGGGAAAATGTTCGTCTTTATTTCTGTGGCCCTACTGTCTATGACCGGGTTCATCTTGGAAATCTTAGAGCCATGCTCTGTGCGGATATATTAGTCCGTGTTCTTAGAACGCTTTACAAAAATGTTACCTATGTCCGTAATATAACTGATATTGATGATAAAATCATAAAAAGGGCTGAAACATTAGGTGAGGATATTGCCTGCCTTACAAATAGAACAACTACAGATTTTCACAAGGATTTGCAGGAACTTTCCATTCTGCCTCCTGATATAGAACCCCGCGCCACAGCCCATATTGATGATATGCTCGTCATGATTGGCGAACTTCTCGAAAAAGGCCATGCTTACGAGGCTGAAGGACATGTTCTTTTTGATGTCCATTCTTTTGAGAGTTATGGCAATTTATCAGGGCGCTCATTAGATGACATGCGTGCTGGTGCTCGTGTTGAGGTTGCCCCTTATAAACGTGATCCTGGTGATTTTGTTCTTTGGAAACCATCTGCCCCATCAGAACCAGGATGGGAAAGCCCCTATGGACGTGGCAGACCGGGCTGGCATATAGAATGTTCAGCAATGGCCTATCATTATTTGGGTGAGAGCTTTGATATTCATGGGGGGGGTAATGATCTGCTCTTTCCTCACCATGAAAATGAAAGAGCACAATCTTTATGCTCTCACCCTCATGGTGATTTTGCACGCTACTGGGTGCATGTGGGAATGTTACTCTCTAATGGAGAGAAAATGTCTAAATCACTAGGCAATTTCCATACAATTAGAGAAGCCCTCGAGCATTCACCAGCAGAAGCATTACGCCTTCTATATCTTGGATCCCACTACCGCTCGACACTTGATTTTTCCTGGGAAAAACTTGAAGAGGCCAAGAAAACTCTTGATCGCTTTTACCGAGCCCTAGAGAAAACACCCCCTATTAAAAATAGTAACGCTCTTTCAGCTCCATTACTTAAAGCCCTGTGCGACGACCTTAACACATCTCTCGCTTTATCTGACCTCCATAGGCTTGCTGATCTCGCTATTGGAGGTGACCAGAATGCTGCAAATGAGCTTTATAATAGCGGCAAACTTCTTGGGCTTTTCAACCAAACACCTAGTGAATGGTTTCAAGGTGATGTGTCTCTCTCCCCAGAAATTATTGAAAACCACATTGCCGAACGTTTAGACGCAAAGAAAAACAAGAATTTTGCCAAAGCTGACGCCATTCGCAATGCTCTGGCAGAGCAAGGTATTTTATTAGAAGATGGCCCCCATGGCACAACGTGGCGTAAAGGATAAAGCATGACCGGACGCGATGGTGGAGCTGACATTGCTCCTTTAGGTCCTTTTGACCCCGTTATCATCCTCGTGCGCCCTCAATTAGCTGTTAATATCGGCACGACTGCCCGTGCGATGGCTAATGGGGGGCTGTTTCACCTTAGGTTGGTAGCGCCCCGTGATGGCTGGCCACAAGAGCGAGCCTGGTTTGCTTCTTCTGGGGCTGACCGTATTTTAGAAGAAGCAAAGGTTTTTGATACGGTTGATGAGGCTGTTGCCGATCTTCATCGTGTTTTTGCGACCTGCCCACGCCCTCGTCATATCATAAAACCACTTTTGACAGCCCGTGGAGCCGCTACAGAGCTACGTGCCGTAAGCCAGCGTCGCTTAAAAGCAGGTATTTTATTTGGTCCTGAAAGAGCAGGTTTGGATAATGAGGACATGGCGCGTGCTGACACGCTCATTCGCTACCCTCTTAACCCCGATTTTATGTCGCTCAACCTTGCCCAAGCTGTGCTCGTCATGGCTTATGAATGGTATTTAACCCACGACCAAACCCCTGAGCGCTCACTTATGACAAATGAGACTCATGTTGCGACAAAAGGGGAAGTCACAAACTTTGTGAATCACCTTGTTCATGATTTGGAAAAAACAGGTTTTTTACGTAATGAACAAAAGAAGCCGGGCATGGTACGTAATATCAGACATCTTTTTGCCCGTGGAGAAGTGACTGAGCAGGAGCTCCGTACCCTTCATGGAGTCGTAAGGGCCTTGGCCCATGGGCGGCAGGATCAATAAATTTGGTAGTCTGGTAGTCTGGTAGTCTGGTAGTCTGGTAGTCTGGTAGTCTGGTAGTCTGGTAGTCTGGTAGTCTGGTAGTCTGGTAGTCTGGTAGTCTGGTAGTCTGGTAGTCTGGTAGTCTGGTAGTCTGGTAGTCTGGTAGTCTGGTAGTCTGGTAGTCTGGTAGTCTGGTAGTCTGGTAGTCTGGTAGTCTGCGAAAAACTTCTTAATAAAAAAAGCGCCTTTTCACAAAGGCGCTTTTTTTATTTTTACTGAGTAACTTGTCTGACAATCGTCCTAGCTATTAAGAGCATCTTCAAGGCGCTGAATAACTTTAGCGCGCCCCATTACCTGCATGATATGAGCTAATTCAGGGCCAGCATCTTCACCCGTTAAGGCCAAGCGTAAAGGCATAAACAGGGTTTTACCCTTACGACCTGTTTCGGCCTTGAGGCTACCAATCCATGTTTTCCAGAAAGTTTCATCCCATGGTTCTGGAGGAAGAAGATCTTTAGCTTTGGAAAGAAATTCGTGCTCTTCAGTCAAAGAAGGAGGGACGATTGAACCATGAAAAACATCCCACCAGTGAGAAACTTCGGAGATAAGATCAATATTGCCTCTAATAGCTAGCCAAAAGGCTTCGTCTGCTCCCTGAGGAAGACGATCACGCACTTCATCAAAAGGAAGGCTATGCAAAGTGCGCCGATTTAGAGCTAATAGCTGAGACATATCAAAACGTGCAGCAGATTTTGAAACATGCCCAAGATCATAATCGCGTATCAAAACATCCATAGGAGCTACTTCCGGGTCATCAGAAGTGCCTAAACGAGCGAGATAAGCGACAATAGCCTGCGGCTCAATACCATCATGACGCAATGTAGAAAGAGCCAAAGCTCCAATACGCTTTGAAAGTTTTTCCCCTGCACTACCAAGCAAAAGTGGCAAATGGGCAAAGGTAAAGTGATCTGGCTTAGCTCCCAGAGCTTCGGCAATATCTAATTGTACGCCCGTGTTGGTAATATGATCTTCACCACGAACAATATGAGTAACACCCATATCAAGATCATCAATAACAGAGGCTAAAGTGTAAAGAATACTTCCATCTGCCCGTATCAGAACAGGATCCGAAACTGCTGTTAATTTAACGCTCGTATCACCCATGACAAGGTCATGCCAGTGGCGAATATTATCTGTAAGTTTAAAGCGCCAGTAAGGGACTTTACCGTTAGCCTCTGCCCTTTCTTTTTGTTCCTGGGTCATTTTGAGCATGGCACGGTCATAAATAGGTGGTTTACCTGCTCTTAAACGCTGCTCACGCTTGATTTTAAGCTCTAGCTCACTTTCAAAACAGGGATAAAGGCGGCCTGATGCTTTAAGCTCTTCAACAACCTCGGCATAACGCTCTAATCTTTTAGACTGCCACTCATTTTCGTCCCATTCCAGACCAAGCCATTTTAGGTCGCGTCTAATCCCCTCTTCATATTCTTTTCTACCACGTTGTGTATCAGTATCATCCATGCGCAGCAGGAATGTTCCCTTATGCTTGCGAGCAAAAAGGTAATTTGCAACGGCCAGGCGGGCATTACCAACATGGAGAGAACCTGTAGGAGAAGGTGCAAAACGAAGTTTCATATCAGGATGGTCTCAGTATATTCAAAGAAAGTTCAAAAGGGACATTTTGAAAAAGAGTATTTCTTATAGACCCTTATAGACATTGTAATAGCTTTTAATGACGGATAATTTCTGACACTTCAGAATCATCCTCATCATTGTGATCATTTATGGTCTTATCGTCAAAAAATACCCCGTCTTCCTCAACTAAACGACGTGGATCAAGACTGCGCCAATCGCGTTCCATCGGCGTTGCAGGTGATGAGACAAAATCATCAAGTTCGGAGTTAGCCTTCCAGCCATCATCTCCCGCATCGATAACTTCGGCATTTTCACCAAAAGAGAACCAACTTTCCAGCACCTCTCTACTAGAAGCGCCCGGAACGCGGCATCTTTCGATGCTATCGCGCACATAAGCACGTGCAAAAGCATTGGCATGGGCGAGGTCAAGAAATCCCTTAACCTGCTCAATAATATTATCTTCTGTGGCACCGGATTGATCAATGATTTTTACAACCCATTCCTGAGCTGCTGGCGCTGTCTCTGATGTACTCATATGTCCTGCTTCTGACAAAATTTATGATGTAAAAATTCGCGGCCTACTTTTACACGTAGCTTATCATTATAAGCGATAATATCAGCCGTAGCGTAAGTTTCTGACCAGCTTTTAGGCAAAAAAGAGCCAGTGCCTACAACATCTATTGGAGCTTTTGCCTGCTTCATCGTAATGCATTTTGTAATACTAAAACCCGATGAAACAATGATTTTAACTTTAGGAAAACCTGCCTCATCCAGTGCTTCTCTCATGCGCCAGATAGCGGCAGCAGAAACTCCCATACCTACCAAGTATTGCCGCTCTTTATCCGAGCAATAATGGCGAATGATTCCCGGATTGTGACGCTCTAGCACTTCGTAAGATGAGGCCATTGTCAAACCCTCCATAAAGCGCCCACCGTGAGTGTCTATTCTCACGCTTAAATCACCGCGGGCGGCATATTCAGGAAAATGACGGCATACTTCTATCGCATCTGAAATTTCACGGCCAAAATAATCGACAAGCACGACAAGAGGCTCATCTGGATAAACTTTAACATACATTTCGGCCGCTCTTAGCGTAGAACCTGCATAACCTATAAGAGCATGCGGCATAGTGCCAAGCCCTTTTTCACGGCCAAAGAAACCAGCTGTGCCGTGATTAGCATTGCCTATAAAGCCTTTTGCCCCCTCTTTTTGAGCAGAGCGTGAACCTACGGCAGCCGCATAAGCCATGAGTTCCTGCATTTCTGCCCCGGCACAATGGCGTGCTTCCATGGCAAGAAAAGGAACTTCGGGTAAAGCTATTGCCATTTGATAAGCATTATATGCCGCAACACATGCTGAGCCGACTTTTTGTAAAAGCAGGGTTTCTAACATCACAAGCTCAGAAAACTGGCCAGTGAGATAAAATAAAGCTTCGCCTGCTCCGACCCACTCTCCTTCGGCGTAATTTTCCTGACAGTCAAAAGAAAAACCCTGCGCTTTAGCAACATTACGCAACCAGCTTAATGCCAACCCATAGGCTGCAAGAACAGGGCGCCGAATAAAGACTGCATAAGTTACGCGAACGTCACCAAAATGCTTAACAATTTCTCGCGTTCTTACAAAATAAGCATCAGTTCTGTCGTAAATTTCTTTTTCTTGCAGCGATTGCAAAGGACCGCTTGCCTGAACTAATTCCTGTATGGGAGATGTCATATACACGTTCCTTTGCGCACGTTTAGGCTGGAAAACCCTTATGGAGTCATTATTTCGTAGCAACTGCCTCTGTGAGCGCCTTAGAGAGTAAAAACGCCATTTCTAATGACTGCTCTGCATTTAAACGAGGGTCGCAAAATGTTTCATATCGCTGGCCAAGATCATTTTCTGATAGACAATGAGCTCCTCCGATACATTCCGTAACATTTTGGCCTGTCATTTCGAAATGAACACCACCGGGCCGCAAGCCAGCCTTATTAAATACATCAAAAAATCCAATAACCTCCGCTAAAACATCTTCAAAAGAACGTGTTTTAACATTGGTTGAAGTTGTCGTTGTATTTCCGTGCATAGGGTCACAGAGCCAGGTGACATGACGACCTGTGCGCTGAACAGCTTCTAATAAAGGAGGTAAGAACTCCCGCACTTTGCTCTGCCCCATACGAGAAATGAGCGTAATGCGGCCCTCTTCATCCTGAGGGTTAAGGCGCTCTAATAAAAGTTCAAGATCTTCAATTGTGGTTGTAGGCCCAACTTTGATCCCAATTGGATTTTCGACCCCGCGTAAAAACTCAACATGAGCCCCGTCTGGTTGGCGTGTACGATCCCCAATCCATAGGAAATGCGCCGAGCAGTCATAATAATGCCCAGATGTGCTATCAATTCGCGTTAGTGCCTGCTCGTAGGGGAGTAAAAGCGCCTCATGAGATGTGTAAAACTCGGTTTCATCAATATGAGCTGATTCACTATTTAGACCGCATGCTTTAACAAATGATAATGTCTCATCAATCCGATTTGACAAATCTTGGTAAAGTTCCGCCATTGGTGAACGCGCTACAAAATCCAGGTTCCACCCATGAACGCGGTGTAAATTAGCATAGCCACCATGCGAAAAGGCCCGGAGTAAATTCATTACCCCAGCTGACTGGAAATAAGCTGTTTCCATACGGGCTGGGTCGGGTTCACGAGCCTGGGCCGTAAATTCTGGCCCATTGATAATGTCCCCACGATAAGCAGGAAGCTCCAGGCCATTTTTCTTTTCAACATCAGAAGAACGCGGCTTGGCGTACTGCCCTGCCATACGCCCAATTTTGATGACTGGTACCTTGGCCCCAAAAGTCAATACAACAGCCATTTGCAGTAATACACGGAATGTATCACGCACTACATCGGCTGTGTATTCATTAAAACTTTCAGCGCAGGCTCCACCTTGCAGGACGAAGGCCTCTCCCCGTCCAGCTTGCGCTAATCTTGCTTTAAGGCGCCGTGCTTCCCCTGCAAAAACGAGTGGTGGATAACGGTGTAGGCGCGCCTCTACAGCCTCTAATGCAGCCTGATCTGCATAAACAGGCGCCTGACGAATTGGCTTATTACGCCAGCTATTTAATGCCCATCCCTTCTGTATAAGATGAAGGGACTCATCTGCCTGGGACATTATTTCCTCCAAATGTAGTCAGGGGGCCCACCCCGTATTTTAAAAAATGGCATAACCTTTATGCCCTAAAACATTATGTACGCGCTAACATTTCTTTACGAGTTTCTAAAGATAAGATTTTTTCCTGAAGTTAAAGGGGTTGAACCTTTTAATTTAGAAGGCAATTATAAAACAAATTATGCTTTCTCTTCACTCAGGAAGAATCATGAAACTAATTATTGGCCGTAATAAACTTTCTCTACTCAGCGCCACTGGGTTGATCCTCGGACTCGCTCAGACTGCTCCCCTCAGCTCTAATGCTGTAGCGCAGGAAGTTCAGTTCAGCGCCCCCTATCAACAGGATAGAACGTCATCAAAAGCAAGCCCAACCATTAAAAAACAAACTGTTCATGGTGGTGAGCACTACCGCGCCCGTGGCAACCGTCCACCACCGCCAGGTTATCAGGAAGCTCCTTCGATGGAATTTCAAAACGGCCCAGACCCTGACCACCAGGCAAAAGTGCAACGCGACAAAACCACAGGAGCTGATCTTAGCAAGTTTGGCACTGCCTACCAGGACAGTAACCCTACCCAAAGTGGCGAACTAGGTGATGCAACTGGAAATGGGTGGGTCGCCCCGCGTGGTAATGGATTTCAATATTAAGTTTATTTAAAGCGAGAGCATCTCACAGAGCTCTCGCTTCTTAACGAGATCCAAATATTAGCCTAGCCCTTCTGATTTTCCGGTAAATATGACTGTTTCTGTCAGAAAAATGCGACTGGCAGAAAATTCAAAACGCACAATAATAAGCGCCCCTAACGCCAAAACAATATCCCGCCTTTCTGAAAAACTTTGTGAATTTATAAGAATTTTTCGCAAATATGAAAGACTAGAATGAAGATCCAACGCTGAAGGTGGGCCTGCTATGCTTTCATCAGAGACAGGCTTAATAAGCTCACGTACGAGCTTTTCACCTTCTTGAGCAACTTCCTGGGGCAGACGGCCCATTTGGGCAAAATTCTCTAGCACCAAAAGATTACGACCTACGGTCATAATAGAGAGGGTTCCTTTCACCATGGCATTTAAGTGGTGTTCTGGGAGCTGCCCAGCATAGCGAAAGACTTGCTCCATACGTGATGCCGTATCTGCAACCCAATCTATCTGGGCCATTTTAGGAACATGCGTTGACCGGACAATAAGCTGTTTCAACCCTCCAACCAAATGACGCCTTAAAGTGCGCCATGCCTGAGGGGCCGAAAACGGCAAAATTATCTGGAAAACCACCACACCGCTCCATAGAGCTAATAGCAAAACCGCAGACGTATTAAACCAGTTTAGCTCATTCAGTCGTGTTTGATTATCAAGCCCTAAAACCCAGGGGAAGAAATTTGAAAAAGACGCTGCAATTACGGAGGTAGGAGGATAACGCAGGGCAAGCCCGCCCAAAAACATCATAAACCCAACAAACGTACCAAAAAGAACAAAACTTGATGTAAGGGGTATGATAAAAAATACAGGTATAATACTGGCTATTACAGCCAATAACGCCCCGTAAAAAAATAAACGACTAATTAAAACAGTATTATCAAAAGTGGCAAAGCGAGTACAGACAACGGCAATCAGACTAAGATAAGCTGCTCCTTCGTTCCATGCCGTAACCTCCCATATCAAAGCCCCTAATAATATGGCAACTATTGTCCTTAACCCATTTGCAATAGCAAGTCGCCAGTCAGGTTGGCGTTTTAATTTATGATATTGGGTAAGAGGATATTGTTTTTTATCGAAATGATGCCCGGATAAGGCAACAATAAAATCCTTCACAAAAAACTCAACACCCGAAAAAATTATGCCCCCTTTAAGGAGGCATCATCATCTTTCATTAAATATTGCTTTAGCTTTTTGTTACTATAACTTTTTAATTCCTCTAACTTATCAATTGCAATAGCGCCCTGCCCTCGAATGGCAAGAATATCAGGTAGCTCCTCCAATTTATCTGCCAAAAAATCAAGATCATTTTTAATATTTTCGGGCAAATCACCCACTGACATAATGCGTGAGTGCAAACCTAGGCCCCGCGATAAGACAACCGCAACCAGGGTTAGGACAATATGAGCACGATCAGTATCACCCCCTGCCCGCTGCGTCGCACTACGGATAAATTCAAGCCCGTCATTAAAACCTTGCAGGGAACTTAACAGAGTACTGAGTTTATCTACCGACCCTTCTTTTCCACGAAGTACACCAGCTATTGCTTTGGCAGAATCACCCATCAAGTTTGATAAACGCTTATGCAAATCCTCTAAGGCATTACGCGCCGAGTTTGGCACACAGATCATGCCTCCTACCATTTCGCACACAACACCCAATATAATGTAGGTTCCCCGTGCTACAGCAACATTAAAGACCTGATCAGGTCTTTCAAGGGCACTTAATGAGATGATGGCGCATGTATAGGCAATTAGTACAAGGGCATAACTTCGAAAGTTATGCGTAACAGAAGAAAGCCCCGTACAAAGGGCTGATAATAAAGCGAGAGCAATAAAGAAAAGCCAAGGATATTGCGGAAATGATGCAATGAGAATGATTGCTGCGATCACCCCCCTAATGTCCCGATAATCCTCCATTTCCCTTTGGAATGACTCATGCCACGAGAGCTCTGTGCTACAATCCAAACGGTCATAGCCGCCCATTGTGGCTCTCCTAGCTCCATCCAAAAAGCTATGCCAAGAGCAATAAGTGAAACAATCGTTGTGCGTAATGCAAAAAAAACAGCGTTGTAATTATTAGGCTTCAACAACGATTGCTTCATCATCCTTTTAATTCTTTTTATTTTTCAAGGAGCCTCACCTGACGAAGTACTAGCTTTTGCTCTCGGCACTTTTCGGTCTGGTGTACGCATGGTCACAAATTCTTCGGCTGAGGTTGGATGAAGTGACAGAGTGCGATCAAGCTCAGCTTTAGTTAAGCTCGCTGTTACGGCTATGGCTAACATCTGTATGATTTCTGGCGCATCAGGGCCAATCATATGTGCTCCAAGCAACACACCACTGCGGGCATCAACAATTAATTTCATAAATGTTTTGCCAGGACGGCCGGGAAGTGTTTGCGCCATAGGCGTAAATTGTGAACTGTAAATTTCAAGATCATGTTGCTTAACAGCTTCTTGCTCTGTCAAACCAACACTCGCCATAGGTGGGGAGAAAAATACAGCTTTAGGCGTTGTCTCAAAAGACCAGTCTCTTCCCTGAGGATTAAATAAAGCCTCAGCTAATAAATGACCCTCTGCAATAGCCGTTGGCGTCAAATTATACTGGTTTGTAATATCGCCAATAGCATAAATTGAGGGCACTGATGTAGCAAAAGAAGAGTCTGTTTTAACAGCACCTTTATCAGTTTCTATACCCGCTTCCTCAAGCCCTAACTCATCAATCGCAGGACGCCTGCCTGTTGCCATTAATACAGCATCGACTTTAAGCACTTTACCCGTAGAGAGAGTAAGCTCTAAGCCCGCGTCAGTTTTTTCAATTTTTTTGGGTGTCGTTTCAACATGTTGCACTATGCCCTTCATATCAATCAGGGCATGCATATGTTCGCGCAAATCTGTGTCAAACCCTCTTAAGGGTAGATTTTGGCGATAAACTAACTCAACATCGGACCCAAGATTATTGAAAATACTGGCAAATTCCAGTCCAATATAGCCACTACCAATAATTGCTATATGTTGTGGACGCTCTTTTAAAGAAAAAACATCATCTGAAACAAGAGCGTGCTCAGCACCAGGAATATCTAAGCGCACCGGGGTCGAACCAGTCGCCAAAACAATTTTTTTGGCTTTAACTATAAGGGTAGGTGCATCAGGCTCTAAAGGGGATGGGGTAATTTCGATAATATTACCCGCTTTCAGGCGTGCATTACCTGTAAAGGAAGTAACGCCTGCACGCTTAAGCAAAGAAACATATACCCCATTTAAGCGCGCTATTTCTTTATCCTTAGCCTCAATAAAGTGCGCCCAGTCATGGCCGTTTATATGGACATCCCAGCCATAAGAGGGCGCATCTTTTAAAGATTGCCCCATTTCGGAGGCATAAACCATTAGCTTTTTAGGGACACATCCAAGATTAACACAGGTCCCTCCCCAATGTTGTCTTTCAACTATAGCAACATTAGCGCCATTCTGTGCCGCAATGCGTGCGCACCGCACACCACCAGAGCCTGCACCAATGACAAAGAGGTCAAATTCCTGCATCACTTTTCGTTCCTTACTGGCTAAGAGTTAGCGTTCAGCAAATGCCTTTTCGACAACATAAGAACCTTGGTTATTCATGTTGCCTTCTACAAAACCACGTTCTTCAAGCAATTTTTCTGTGTCAGCAAGCATTTCAGGTGAACCACAAATCATGACTCTGTCATGTTCTGGGTCAAGCCCAGGAATGTTTAGATCACGAAAAATACGTCCATTCTGGATCAAGCTGGTAATACGTTCCTGCACGGGAAAATCTTCACGCGTGACAGCAGGATAATATTTCAACTTAGCCTTGATGTCATCTCCCAGAAATTCATGCTCAGGTAAAATCGTTTCAATAAAATCTTTATAAGCAAGCTCTCCTCTTTCACGCACTGTGTGAGTGAGGATGATATTATCATAACGATCGTAAGCTTCGGGATCTTTAATGAGGCTCATAAAAGGAGCCAGGCCCGTGCCGGTAGAAAGAAAATATAGGTTACGACCAGGCTTTAAATTATCTAAAAGCAGCGTCCCGACAGGTTTACGACCAATGAGAACAGTGTCTCCAACCTTAACGTGGCGCAAGCGTGATGTGAGAGGACCATTTTCTACGGCAATAGAAAGAAATTCCATTTCATCTTCATAATTGGCAGAAGCAATGGAATAAGCACGCAAAAGGGGTTTACCCTCAACTTCAATGCCAATCATTGTAAATTGGCCATTTTCAAAGCGCAGACCTGGATCACGAGTCGTCGTAAAACTAAAAAGACGATTGGTCCAATGATGAACCTGCTTTACTTCAGCTGGATAAAGATGGCCGTATTCTTTGCTCGGCTTTTCCAAACGATATTGGCGCTCATGCCCTTCATGTGGAACAAGCCCGCTTAATGGAGCATCCATAGTTGGGGTTGGGGCTGCATCAGCTGGAAATGGAGTTGTCATATCCGTCTTAGTCTCCGTTGGACAATAAGAAGAAAAGGAATTAAGGCAGAGGCCTATTACTTTAAGTGTGACATGTTTCTATCGCATTGTCACAGCTCACGGAAAGCCACCCAAACCCATCATCAACAAAGAATTGTTATAAAAAAGCTTGATAATACTCATTTTCTGGTTTTTTAGAATTTTTTACTGATGTTAATTTTTGCTGGTATTTCGCCAAAACAGGTCTCCTAGCATATGCATGATTATACCCCTCACCCGCAGAACACGCTCTTTCACTTGCTGAAAAAGGGTTAGGGACTGATCTTAAAATAACACCAAAAGAAAGACCGGCCCTGCTCCGCCAGGTTGCAAGACGCTTAGGCACTGACAAAGACACAATCAGTGTCCCAGAACTTATACAGGCTCTATGTCAGGTAAGGCGGAGGCAATGGGCCAATAATCTTATGAATAGCGCCCAAAGAGCTGGCGATATATGGGTCAGTAAGAGCGATGTCTTAAGTGCTGCTGAACGCGTCAATGATCCCCTTATCACCGGAGAGACTCTCTCGGAACTTCTCGAGTCTGTATTAGAAGAGAGGTGGCGTGATATTGGGGACAACCCCAAACAAGTTTTGGAAGAAGTCAGAGCTGATCTAATTGATTCGGGTGCATTTCCTTCTGCAAAACAGCTTGAACGACTATCCCAATCCATCGCACGTGCTTTTGGGGCTGTGGATTTGGGCTTTGAAGATGAACTTATACTTTCAGAAGAAAAGCGCCAGCAGGAACAGGAGGCCATCCGTTTACGTGCTGAAAAACGGCGCCAACAAGAGCTTATTCATCTTCAGAAATGGGAAGAAACACTTATTGGCTATGAAGAGATACCCTCTCTTCTTCATTGCTCAAGACGTGAAGTTCTAAAATGGATTGCCGAAAATCGCCTTCCTATCGCCAAACGCGAGACACAGCCTGATGGTCTAGAAATTTTCTTTTTTGACCCTACAGAAATCAAAAAGTTACGGCCTGAAGTATCTTTATGGCGCAAAGGTCTGTCTAAAAAAGACAAATCTAATAAAATTATTTTAAATGAGACCGGCACCGGAAACGAAGCTATTGCCCGCGTTGCTGCCTTAGATCGTTTTGCCGGTCATTTCCGAACAGCGCGCGCCCTTAAACGACGGATTACGCTGGTAACAGGCCCCACAAATTCGGGAAAATCTTACACTGCCCTGGCCGCTCTGGCAGAAGCTAAATCTGGTATTGCATTAGCACCCTTGCGGCTTTTGGCACATGAATTTCGCGAGGCTATGTTAAGTCGCAATGTCCCAATATCTCTCACCACTGGTGAAGAGCGTATTATAGACCCTACAGCACGCCATCTCGCCGCGACGGTTGAAATGTGCCCTTTTCATAATCCCGTCGATGTCGCCATTATTGACGAAGCGCAAATGCTCACAGATACCGATCGGGGTGCCGCATGGACGGCTGCTATCATGGGAGTACCAGCGCGCCATATTTTCATTCTAGGCGCTGCTGACTGTATCCCGCTCGTCAAACGTATTGCTGCTTTATGTAACGATCCGGTAGATGAAATTCACCTTGAACGTAAAAGTCCTTTAAGAACTGGTGGCACTTTATCATTAGATAATTTGCGTCAGGGCGATGCTCTAATTGCATTTTCTCGCCGTGAAGTATTGGATTACCGGGCCCAGTTACTTGAGCGCAATAAACGCGTTGCCGTTATTTATGGCGCTCTTAGTCCAGAGGTGAGACGTGCAGAGGCAGCGCGTTTTAATAATGGAGAGGCCGATATTCTGATTGCAACAGATGCTATCGGTATGGGATTAAATCTTTCTATAAAACGCGTAATTTTTAGTACGTTACGCAAATATGATGGCCGTAATACACGCAATCTTACCTCTCAGGAAGTGAAGCAAAT
This sequence comes from Aristophania vespae, assembly GCF_009906835.1. NCBI lineage: Bacteria > Pseudomonadati > Pseudomonadota > Alphaproteobacteria > Acetobacterales > Acetobacteraceae > Aristophania > Aristophania vespae. The sequence continues at coordinate 570,154 of NZ_CP047652.1, read as the reverse complement.
TGGTGGTCGCGCCGGACGCTTTGGCAAACATGAAGATGGGTTAGTTTGTGTTTTAGAAGGAGGTGGTAGTCCTTCTTTTATTCGTCATATGCTAGAAGCCCCACCTGAAACAATGAAAGATTTGCGGCCTTTTGTGCAACCTGATGCTGACATTGTACAAGCTGTTGCACAGGAAATCGGCTCAGATAGTCTTTATGGTGTACTCACCCGCATTAAGCGCGCCGTTCTTCGTCCTGATGACCCAAATTATCGTCTGGCAGATATGGAACAGGCCCTTGAAATTGCAGCTTCATTAGAAGGTGTTGAAAATCTCGATCTTATCACTCGATGGACCTATGCGATGTGCCCGGTAGATATGCGTGATAATGGCATTCAACGCCTGATTGACTGGGCTGCCAACCATGCGAGTGGAAAAATAGTTCATCCCCTGGAACTGGCCGCCTACCAGTTCCAACAAAAGCCGATAACACTGAGCTTGAACGCGCTGAAAAACGCCATAAAAGGCTTGTTAGCTGGCGCTGGCTGGCTATGCGTTTTCCTGACTATTATCCAGCATTGGAAGATGCAGAATATAATGCCACCAAGCTTAATGACTGGATTGAAAGCGTTCTGCGCACACAAAGTCGAATGAAAGAAAGCTCACGGCGTTTAAAGAGGCATGGAGCACCAAAATCTTTTAAGAGCCGTAAAGTTAAAGACCAATCTAAGGATAGTGGTCCTACTTCAAAAAATAAAAAAGGCGCTGAAAAGAAAAAGAAGCCATTTGGTAAATCTCGCTCGTAAAATGCGCAAAGAGGGCCAAGAAAAACTTGGACCCTCTTTTTAAAATGCATCTTAAATATGGAAGATGTTAATTTTTCATTCCGAATTTTTTGAAGAAAATTAAAATTGCTCCAGGAATGAGGAAGAAAACCGCAGGGATAGCGATAAGGACCGCACCCCACCAGGGCCAACCCCAAACATGTACCGCTCCCATGTAAGTACCTATAAGAAGCAGAACTGACGTTCTAAAGACAAATGTAACGACAATGGCGATGATAGCCGCTATAAGCCCCCATACATGCCAAATACCCACAAAAGTTAGATAAAGCTGCACTAACCCTAAAATAGCCACAGCAAAAACAAGAAAAATACCCAGCGATACAGCGTTTTTCATGAACCCTCCTTCATGAGTCTGGTAAAATTCATTTCAATTTGAAGCACGTCTCTCTTTTTGTAGAAAAAGCGCCGTAATTAAGAGGATTAATAATATTAATCTGATTTATTGTGCTGATTTTTTCTTAATTGTTTCATAATATGGTCAATAATAAACACAAAATTATGAAATATTTTTCTGTTAGTATTTTATTAAGTTAACGTTCTTTTATCGTAATGAACGCCATAACTTACAAAAATTGTCTGGCATGTTAGATATGCTCAGCCGCTTCATGGGAGCGTACTGAGCATATAAACCTCAACCGATAATTTCTAATCCGCCCATATAAGGACGCAAAGGTTCAGGGATCGTAACTTGACCTGCCTCATTTTGATAAACTTCCATCAGGGCGATCATGACCCTGCCTACTGCTAATCCAGATCCATTAAGTGTATGAACAAAAGCAGGACCCGTTTCAGCTCTATAACGCGCATTCATCCGGCGTGCTTGAAAGTCTTTTGTATTGGAACAGGAAGACACTTCACGCCAGGCATTTTGACCAGGGAGCCATGCTTCAAGGTCATATGTTTTAGCAGCACCAAAGCCTGTATCTCCAGCGCATAATAACACACGTCTGAAAGGTAGGCCGAGCCGCTCAAGCACTGTTTCGGCAGCACGCGTCATGCGTTCATGTTCTGCCTCGCTCTCTTCGGGCTTTACTATTGAAACTAACTCACATTTTGTAAATTGATGCTGACGCAACATACCGCGCACATCTCTTCCTGCCGAACCAGCCTCAGACCGAAAACAAGACGATAAGGTTGTGAGCCTTTTGGGCAGCATATTAGCAGAAAGCATCTCTCCCATAACGGTTGCCGTTAAAGGCACCTCACCCGTTGGAATAAGCCACCTTCCATCTTCTGTATGGAAAGAATCCTCAGCAAATTTAGGTAATTTATCAGTGCCATACATGGCCGCGTCATTTACGAGCAGTGGCACTGTTGTTTCTTCATACCCAAAATCTTGCGTGTGTGTATCAAGCATAAACTGGCCTAGCGCACGCTCAAGCCTTGCCAATGCACCGCGCAACATGACAAAGCGCGCACCCGAGATCTTGGTTGCTGTGGGAAAATCCATCATCCCCAGAGCTTCGCCTAATTCAAAATGCTGCTTAGGCGTAAATGTAAATTTGGGCACTTCCCCCTTTTGATGAATGACAAGATTTTCACTTTCATCGCGCCCATCGGGAACAGAGTCATCTAAACGATTAGGTAGAGTTTTTAAAACATTATCTATAGCTTCCTGAAGCGTATTAGCGCGTGCTTCAAGAGTGGCAATATGGTCGCGCAAGGCAATGGCCTTTGCTTCTAACTCTGCGCTATCCTGGCCCTGTCTTTTTGCCTGACCGATATCACGAGCAATAATTTTACGTTCAGACTGCGCTTTTTGCAGCTCTGCCAAAGCCGCTCTGCGCATTTCATCTTCCTGTACCAAACTTTGAGCAACCGGAGCAATGCCTCGGCGACTAAGAGCGGCATCAAAAGCGTCTGGATCAGCCCGCAGGATTTTGAGGTCATGCATAAATTAAGGAACTCCCCCACTTATATTACTTTCTGAGGACGTTTCTTCTTCGTCCTCCAGACGACGCGGCTCAACTAATTTGGCCGCAAGGATTGAAAATTCATATAAACAGACTAACGGGATTGCGAGGCTCAACATTGTAATTGCATCGGGTGGAGCCACAACGGCCGCTACAGCAAAGGCTGCAACATAAGCATATCGGCGCACCTTTTTTAATGAAGCCGTTTTTACCAACCCAGCTTTGACAATTAATGTTAGGGCAACTGGCAATTCGAAGCAGACACCAAAAGCCAGAATCATTTTTGTCACCAGATTTAAATATTCTGAAACGCGAGCCTGTAACTCAATGCCCATTTGATCTGTCCCCCCTGATTGCTGGAAGGAGAGAAAAAACTTCCATGCAAAGGGAAATACTAAATAATAAGCTAAGGCTGCTCCCAGTAAAAATAAGACAGGTGTTGCCACTAAAAAAGGTGCAAAAGCTTTTTTCTCATTGCGATAAAGACCTGGAGCAATAAAAATCCAGATCTGGATAGCAATCATGGGAAAAGATAAAAATAAAGCGCCAAAAACACCTACGCGAACATAGGTAAAAAAGGCTTCATATAAAGCTGTATAAATAAGATGAGGCTGCTCGCCCTTTTGGCGCATTATTTCAGCCAAAGGTGCCGCTAAAAAACGATAAATATCGCCAGAAAAATGATAGCAAATACCAAAGGCAATAATAAATGTTGCCAGTGACCAGATTAACCGACGTCTTAGTTCAATAATATGATCTATGAGCGGCATAGATTTATCATGAATCGGGTTTTGATCGTCAGTCATTTCGTTTCTCACCCTCAAGCGCGCCATTAGACTCTTTAAGGTCAAATGATGGGTCGGATAAAATCCGAATACGTTTGCCATGATGTAAAGCTATTTCAGGCGGAATGATAGCAGGTGTCTGCCAGTAATCTGCTTCTTCGATCAAACGGACAGCCGTGGTTGGGGGATAATGGCAGGTGCTTTTTCCAAAGCCTCCGCCTGAGCCTGAAGCCTGGCATTATAAGGAAGCTCTCCCCCAGGCTTATGGCTATCTGGTTCTGGCACTTTAGGTAAAGGAGGCGAAGCCTCTACGTGATGATAATCTAGCTCGGACTCATTTAAATCAAGCGATTGCCTCATTTTTTTATCAGGATCAATCGCGCGCGTTACCTGGTCTTTAATATTAAATTGACGCAGTTCCTTGAGTTGATCTCGCGCTTCTGAAAGATCAGCCTCTCGCACCATATCATCAATATGCTGCTGAAACTCGCCTGCCATCCGTCTAAGAGCTTTGATTCCTTTGGATAAAGTCCTCATCGCTATTGGCAAATCTTTGGGCTTGATAAAAATCAGAACGACGACAGCGAAAAGCGCAATTTCAGTCCAGCTAAAGTCAAACATCTTTGTTTTTCCTGGCCTGAGCAATAACAGGCATAATAACCTCGTTATTTTCGGCTGTAGCCGGGTCCAAAACAAGTTCTTCTTTTTTAGGAAGATCGCTTAAAGAATTAAGACCAAATAATTTTAAAAATTTTGGTGTTGTACCCCATAAAACAGGCCGTCCTGGTACTTCTTTACGTCCTTTCGGCGTCATCAATCCTTCTTCAATGAGAGTATCAAGAATATTCTGACCAAGACTTACCCCCCTGATAGCCTCGATCTCGGCTCTTGTGCAAGGTTGATGAAAAGCGACCACGGCCAATGTCTCCATAGCCCCGCGCGTTAAACGACGCGGTTTTTCTATTATTTTTGTCAAAGCAGAAGCAAATTCTTTTTTGGTACGGAATTGCCAGCCACGTGCCACAGCGCAAAGCTCAAAGGCATGACCATTTAAACGCTCCTCAAGCCCCTCAAGAATAAGAGAAAGCTCTTCACTTTCTAAATGATAATTCTGTGCTGCCAAATAAGAAAGCAGCGTTTTACTAGAAATAGGGTCAGCACTCGCAAAAAGATAAGCCTCGACCAAACTTATAATATGGTTTTTGTCTTCATCTCTAAACGTCATTGCAACCCCGCCACTCAATGAGAGCAAAGCTAGTTTCCTGCCTTAGTTCCAATACTCCTGACCTGGCCATTTCCAGCCCCGCCATAAAGGCTCCAGCAATGGCAGCTTTTGCTTCTATTGCGCTTAGCTCAGATAAAGTAGGTAGCAACATGGTCAATGACTGCCATTTATCACTATAAGGCTGCCCTAGTAAGCGCGACAAAATATCTCGTGCTTTTTGAACACTCCAATAATTAAAAGCACGTGGCTTATAGACGCGCTTTTTGTGAGTTCTTCTCCGAGATGTTAAGTAAGATGCAATAAGAGACGAAAATTCTGCTTTAAGGCACGAGCGATCTATATGGTTATGATTTTCAGAAATAGGCCGCTCAAAAACGGAAACTCCCAATTGAGGCTGATTTTCTAGCCATTTTATAAGCGCCTTCATATATTCAAGTTCTGCCAAACGCTCATGGAGCATTTCAGCAGCTTCTTCACTTTCTGCTTCCAGATGAGGGAGAAGAAGTCGAGACTTAAGCCATGTGAGCCAGGCTGCCATAACAAGCCAATCAGCTGTTAGCTCCAAACGTGAAAGTTGCGCTTCACGTTTGGCCTCTTCCACAACAGCCAAAAACTGTTCTGCAAGTTGCAGGACCGAAATTTGAGCTAAATCGACCTTCTGCTGTCGCGCAAGCTCCAATAGAAGATCTAACGGACCTTCATAACCATCTAAAGAAAGGTGAAGCTTTTCTGTCACCTAGCTTTCCCTAAAAAGACGCAGGGGCACAGGTAACAGAATGAGCTTTTAATTGAGCACAAAAAGCTTTTGACGCTTTAAGATCAGCGAAACCACCGATCCTTACACGTGTAAAGCTGCGGCCATTATGTAAAACCTGACTATAAAGGGGCGTTTTATGGCCCAATATATTTGGAACACGCCGTTGAAGCTGCTGCCACGCTTGACGTGCTTTTTCTTTACCCTCCAGCGCAACAAGCTGAACCTGGAAGGAGCCAGTATGAGTTACTGCCTTAGGCGGCGGTAAATGACGCGCTTCTTGCGAGGTTTTAACCTCAGCTTTTTTAACCACTGGCGCGCTTTTTTGGATTTTGGATACAGATGCCGATTCGGGCTCTGACGGAGCAGAAGGACCAGGCACCGATTGAACAGGCGGAATATCGCTTTGTAACGGTTTTGATATTTTATCTACAGGGAATTGTGACTGAACGGGCTGCTCACTTTTACGAGCTAAAACGCGTTCATCTGGTTGCTCAGTAGGAGGAGCAAGATGCACCTGCCCTTTACCAGTAACATCACTTTTAACCGTATCATCACTCATAACCTGCATTCCACCTGGGTCAGCCGGACGATCACGCACAGCTAAAGGCGGTGGCGCAATCACAGGCACCCCGTGGTGACGATTTCCGATAAGAGACCACCCTCCAACAGCCAAAAGCAGAAGGACGACAATGATCAGCGCACCCCCCATCAATTTTCTAGTCGCAGGGTCATGGCCCAATAAACTTGTAAGAATCCCATTTTGCCGACCATAAGTTGGTCTTTCACCAGGGGGGAGCCTCTCCCCCCTAATCTCTGACGGGGCCCATCAGCATAATTGGCGCCATGAAGGCGATCATCTGCTTGAGGGGGGTAATATTGGGCATCTTATCATCGTCACGGTCGAACATTTTAGCGTAGTTCCTCCAGAGCCTGTACTCCGAGAATATTCAAACCTGCTCTTATGGTTATGGCAATCGCAGCCACAAGTGCCAAGCGAGCAAAAGTTTGCTCAGGTGCATCTTCCTGAATAAAGCGGAGACTTGCGTTCTCACGGCCCCGATTCCACAGAGCATGGAAATCAGATGCCAGATCGATGGAATATGTTGCAATACGATGTGGTTCACGCACCGAAGCTGCCGCCTCTATCTGCCGCGGTAACGCGGCAAGACGACGTAGCACTGCTATTTCTTCTGGCGCTGTTAAGCTCGACAGATCTATTTGCGAAAGAGCTTTTTCACTGACACGCTCCTGACCATAGATTTCTATGCCATGCCGCAGGACAGAGCAGCACCGCGCATGAGCATAATTAACATAAAAAACAGGATTATCGCGTGTCTGCGCAACGGCTGCGTTAAGATCGAACTCCATTTGAGCATCGGCCTTACGCGTGAGCATAATAAAGCGCACGGCATCACGTCCCACTTCATCCAGAAGGTCACGCAATGTTATAAAGGTGCCTGCTCTTTTAGACATACGAACTGGTTCGCCGTCTTTTACCACCCGCACTATTTGACATAATACAGCTTCAAACTCTGTTTTACCGTCAGTTAGGGCCGAGATGGCCGCCTTCATACGAGAAACATATCCCCCGTGATCAGCCCCTAAAACGTCAATCAGCAAATCAGAACGTTGTGCTTTGCGCGCATGAAATCCTATATCATTCGCAAAATATGTATTGGTCCCATCAGCCTTACGCAGGGCACGGTCAGTATCATCGCCAAAATCAGTTGACCGGAACAAAGTTTGAGGACGAGCTTCCCAGTCATCAGGTAGCTTTCCTTTAGGCGGCTCTAACACACCTTCATATAAAAGCCCTTTATCCTGAAGCTTTGTGATGGCTTGATTCACATCACCCTCTGCCAGAACCGAAGCTTCGCTTGAGAAAATATCATGATGAATACCAAGGGCTGCCAAATCTTCTTTAATGGCCATCATCATGTGATCAAGTGCTGTCTGGCGCACTGTCTCAAACCACAATGATTCAGGGCCAACCCCATTATTATCACCAGCTAGAGAACGCCCAAATTTATCTGCCAAAAATTTACCGACAGGGATTAAATAATCACCCTGATATTGAAGCCCATTAGGTGCTAATTTATCAAAATCCTCGGCAGGAATATCGATATTAATGGCCTGGAGGTAACGCCAATAAGTTGCCCAAGTTAAAGCAATGACTTGGGTGCCAGCATCATTAATATAATATTCTTTTGTAACCTCATAACCTGCTTTAGACAGGAGATTTGCTAGAGCATCACCAACGACGGCACCTCGGCAATGTCCAACATGCATAGGGCCAGTCGGATTAGCCGAAACATATTCAACATTAGCCCGTTTTCCCTGCCCTAACCGGGAGCGGCCATAGTCTTTATCCCCTTTTAACAAAATGTTCGAAACGACATTTTGCCAAACAGATACCTTGAGGGTGAGATTAACAAAGCCAGGCCCTGCAATTTCTGCTTTTTCAATTTCAGGAATATCTCTGAGTGCATGAGCTAACTTTTCAGCGATATCACGTGGTTTACAACGAGCTGGTTTAGCAACCAATAAAGCTGCATTGGTTGCCATATCACCATGAGCAGGATCACGCGTTGGCGTAACTTCGATACGTCCTAAAATCTCTTTTGGCAGGGTAGGTTCAATGCTTTCCAGGCAGTTTACCACCTTCTCTAACATCTGCGAAAAAAGACAATCAGAGGCTTTAGAGATTTCAGAGGAAGTTGGCATAGACATAGATTCCTGTAGGGCCGTTAAACTGAATAATGACAGAATAATAAATTATAAATCTGCTTATAGAGATAGTATGATATTTTTTAAATCATCTCTTTCAGCCTGAATGATATGTGCTGAAGCATGTCAGACTCAAACGAGAATTGACAGATCTGTCAAACGAGCATGCTCTTCCATGGCATAACGGTCGCTCATACTTGCAATATAATCAGCGACAACACGCCTACAGGCCGTTTCATCTCCGGTTTTCTGCTTCATTATCGCCTTTTCGCGCCATGAGCTTGGTAATAACCTTGGATCATCTCCCAAAATTGAAAAAATTTCTGTCAAGGCTTTGCGAGCCTTGCGTGCCATACGCAATACTCTCCAGTGACGATACATATTAGCGTAAAGAAATTTTCTCACTTCCTTGTTCTTCTTTGCCATATCCATAGAAAAACCAATAATGGCCCTGCCTGCATACCTGACATCATCAGCACTTTGTGGAGCTAAGTCTTTAAGTGTGAGAAGGCTATTTTCCGTAAGATCACTGATCAGGGCATTAATAACACGCCTTACTAATTCATGACGTATACGTTGATCACGATCAACCGGATCTCTCTTCTTCCAATCTAAAGCCCGCACCTCATCAAGATATGTTTTAAGAAGGGGCACTTCTTCTAAATCTTCAAATTTTAAGAGACCTGCTCTTAACCCATCATCTAAATCGTGACCATGATAGGCAATATCATCACAAATAGAAGCAATTTGAGCTTCTATTGAAGCATAACTAGTCAATTTTAGAGGATAGGCCTGATCGAAATCCACAAGCCAGGAAGATGGTTTTTTTACCGGGCCATTATGCTTGGCAAGACCTTCTAATGTCTCCCATGTCAAATTAAGACCATCAAAGGCCTGATAACGAGATTCAACTTCTGTCACGAGCCTTAGGGATTGCAGATTATGGTCGAATCCTCCCCACTCTTTCATGGCATGAGCCAAAGCATCTTCTCCTGCATGACCAAAAGGCGTATGCCCTAAATCATGAGCTAGAGCGATCACCTCAGTCAGATCTTCATTGACTCCAAGATTACGCGCTACAGAACGTGCTATTTGCGCAACTTCCAGCGAATGAGTCAGGCGTGTTCGGAAAAAATCCCCCTCATGATTGAGAAAGACCTGAGTCTTATATTGCAGTGTCTTAAAACCGGTTGAATGAAGCACTCTGTCTCGGTCTCGTTGCCAGGGAGAACGGAAAGGAGACAAGGCTTCTACCTCACTATAAAAGCGCCCGCGTGCTTCTTCGAGCTGAACGGCATAAGGTGCTGTCATAAGTCCTCTTCTCTCTTCCTGACAGACTTCCCATCTTTATCAATGAAAGGTCTTTTCCAGTTAAGCATCGATTCTTCTCTTTTCATAAACTATAGTCAAGTTAAGGGACGTATCGCTCCTTTTTTAAAAACGACCTGCCACAGAGTTTTTCTGAGAGAAATTTTATGTCTGATAATTTTCGAATTTCTGCTTCTGCGGCTGCACGCATTGCTGAGATCATTGAAGCCCAAAATGAGACAGAAGGTTTAGCCTTACGCGTGGCCGTAAATGCTGGAGGCTGTAACGGCTTTCAATATCAATTCAAGCTAGACCGCCAGCAAAATGAGGATGACCAGATTTTCGAACAAGGTCAGGCGCGCGTTATAGTTGATTCTGCTAGTCTGCCCCTTCTAGAAGATGCTGAGCTAGATTTTATTGATAAATTAATGGGAGCCCATTTTGTTGTGCATAATCCCAATGCTGCCTCTGCCTGTGGATGCGGTAGCAGCTTTTCCCTTGCCTAAAACGCTTTAAAGGTTTCTGACAATGTCATTTAGTTTTGCCACCTGGAACATAAATTCTATCCGAATGCGTGCCCATTTGGTTTTAGAGTGGTTGAAACAACATCCTGATTGTCAGATCCTCGCCTTACAGGAAATAAAATGTGAGACAGAGCAGTTCCCTTCTCTTTTCGAAGAGGAAGGGTTTCATTGTCTCGTTAAAGGGCAAAAATCTTATAATGGGGTGGCTTTTATAAGCCGCACTCCCTTAACTTTAGTGACCGATCATCTCCCGGGTTTTGATGACCCAGCGGCTCGCTATATTGAGGCATCTATAAACGGACTAACTTTGGGTAATCTTTATCTTCCTAACGGAAATTCAGGTGGAGAAGCAGGCTTTAAGACCAAAATTTCTTTTTTCGATGCTTTATATAGAAGAACTCAGACCCTTTTAGAGGCTGGTCAGCCTTTTGCTTTTATTGGTGATTATAATGTCTGCCCTCACGACAGAGATTTAGCACCTGGAGCCCTATCACCAGATGACGCCTTAACACACCCCAAAAGCCGCGAGGGATTTCGGCGTCTTTTATGGGCAGGTCTGACCGATGCTTTGCGCGCCCTGCACCCTGATGAAAGAATTTATAGTTTTTGGGACTATCAGGCTGCCGCTTTTCAAAGAAACTCGGGCCTGCGTATCGATCACGCTTTATTATCACCCACATTAGCCGATAGGCTAGAAAAAGTGGTGGTTGATCGTGAAGAACGTGCTCGCGAAAAACCTTCTGACCACGTTCCTCTTATTGTAACAGTCCGTTAATAAAGACTGGCCACAAAGTCCTCTCTTTTTCAAAGAGAGGACTTGAAACTATCTTAACGCCCTATCCTAGTTCTGAGGCGCCGCTGTGACTTTAGGTTTAGGCAAGTCGAGCTTGAGCGAAAGCTCTTTTAAACGTGCTGGCTCAATTGGAGCTGGTGCTTCCATCATCAAGTCTTCACCACCCTGATTGAGTGGGAATAAAATAACTTCTCTGATATTTGGTTCATCAGCCAATAACATGACAATACGATCCACACCTGGAGCTGCACCACCATGAGGAGGAGCGCCATAACGGAACGCATTTAACATACCACCAAAACGCTCTTCAACGACTTCCGGGCCATAACCTGCAATTTCAAAAGCACGCAACATTATATCCGGGCGGTGGTTTCTGATAGCACCAGAAGACAGCTCTACACCATTACAGACAATATCATATTGATAAGCCTTAATGGTCAAAGGATCGTGGTTGTTAAGAGCATCTAAGCCGCCTTGCGGCATTGAGAATGGATTATGTGAGAAGTCAATTCTCCCCGTTTCTTCATTATGCTCATACATTGGGAAATCAACAACCCAGCAGAAACGGAAGGCATTTTTCTCAATAAGGTCGAGTTCTGTAGCAATTTTGGTGCGAACAGTTCCCGCAAATTTTGAGACAGCATAATCTTTATCTGTGCCCGCAGCGAAGAAAACAGCATCACCAGCTTTTAGGCCACAAATATCACGCAATTCCTGCAAACGTTCAGCTTCCAGATTTTTCGCAATCGGGCCTTTGCCGCCTTCTGCTTCAAAAATAACATAACCAAGGCCGCCAGCACCCTGCTCACGTGCCCAGTTATTTAATTTATCGAAGAATGTACGGGGCTTATCACCAGCATTTGGAGCTGGAATTGCTTTAATTTTTCCACCTGAAGCTGCAATTTTGGCAAATAAACCAAAAGAAGAACCGTCAAAGACTTTTGTCACGTCTTTCAGAATAAGAGGGTTACGTAAATCAGGTTTATCAGAACCATAATCGCGCATGGCATCAGCAAAAGGTATACGAGGAAAAGCTCCGTCTGAGATTTTCCAGCCTTCTGGCGTAAATTCTTCAAAAAGCCCAGCTAAGACAGGTTCTAAAACGCCAAATACATCTTCCTGAGTGGCAAATGACATTTCAAAATCGAGCTGGTAAAATTCACCAGGACTACGATCGGCTCTGGAAGCTTCATCACGGAAACAGGGTGCTATTTGGAAATAGCGCTCTAAACCTGCCACCATAGCGAGCTGCTTAAATTGCTGAGGCGCCTGCGGAAGAGCATAAAATTTGCCAGGATGCAAACGGGCTGGCACCAAGAAGTCACGTGCTCCCTCTGGTGAAGATGCTGTAAGAATAGGGGTTTGAAACTCTACAAAGCCCTGCTCCTGCATGCGCCTACGCATACTTGCAATAACGCGGCTGCGTAATAAAAGATTACGCTGCATTTTGTCACGACGAAGATCGAGATAACGATATTTAAGACGTAAATCTTCTGGATAATTTTCTTGCCCTGCCACCTGGAAAGGTAGGACTTCGGCAGCCGACTGAACAGTAATATCCTTGGCACGCAGCTCAATATCACCCGTGGGTAGTTGCGGGTTACGCTGGCCATTTTCACGCACAACAACTTCGCCCGTAACAGTAATAACGCTTTCTACCCGTAAACGTTCAGCCTGCTTTAAAAGCTCCCCTTCTTCAGGGATAACAATCTGCGTCATACCGTAATGGTCACGCAGATCTATAAAAAGTAAGCCCCCGTGGTCGCGCTTACTATGGATCCATCCAGAGAGCCGTACGGTCTTCCCTGCATCATTTGCGCGTAATGCGCTGCATGTGTGTGTACGGTACTGGTGCATGGATCTTACCCTTATTCCTCGGCTGTTATATAAAATTAACCACGATTTAAGATGGGCAGGAAGCCGAGCCAACCCCCTTATGTCAAGCCCTGTCCGTTTAAATCATATCACATGGATGAATTATCTGAGTCATCTTCTATGAATTGGTCGTAATTTACAGCGGCCTCTGCCATTGCGGCAGCCCGGCCAGAGCTGACTATTCCTACGATGCGTTCTTTTGCTCTGAAGGTCGCTATGAAATCATATTTTCTCATATCGCCTTCAATGATAACACGGTCAAAAGGCTCACCCCAGCCCAAATATTCCAGCTTTTTACCAAATTGTTGTGTCCAGAACCATGGAGTGGGTACGCCATCCAGTGGAGCGCCCATAATGCTTTTAGCAGCAATACGCCCCTGAATCTGTGCATGACGCCAATGCTCAAAGCGGCAATTTCTGCCATTACGATGCATAGCAGAGACATCACCAACGGCATATATTTTGTCCGTTAATTTCATCTCATCATTAACAATCAAAGAGCCGTCATTGTCTTTGGGAAGGCCCTCAATAAAATCGGAATCAGGTGTGACACCCACTGCTGATAAGACATGCGAGCAGGGTATAACCGTGCCGTCATCAAGCTCTATGGCATTAACTTTGCTATCACCATGAATCTTGACCAATTTACTGTCACGGATAAAGGCTACACTATTTTCTTCATGAAGATGCAAAAGCATAAGCCCCAATTCACGTCCGAACTGCGATTCCATAGGAACAGATTCGGCTAAGATAACTGTAACGCCCACACCTTTTTGTCTTAATGCCGATGCTACTTCTAGGCAGATAAACCCACCGCCAACGAGCACAACGACATCTTCGGGCTTGATAACCTCTGCCATATGCTGGGCTTCTTTGAGGTTGCGTAGTGTCATAACGCCTTCAAGATCGGCGCCAGGAACGTCAAGCTGATTAGGTTTAGCACCCATGGCTAAAATAACATTGTCTCCACGCTTCGTTGAACCATCTTTCAACGTCGCTATGTGCGTGGCAGGGTCAAAAGCAACAACAGTATCGTAAATAACTTCTATATTATTCTGTTGATAATAGGACTCATCAAGCAAGAACGGTAATTTAAGCTTTTCAGGGTCGCTCAAAATGACCGTTTTACTTAAGGCTGTACGATTATAAGGGAGAATTTTTTCTCTGCTTATCATCGTAATTTTACCCGCATAACCACCTTGCCGAAGGGTATAGATGGCGCTTGCCGCAGCCCCACCACCACCGATAATTAATACGGACTCGTCTTTCTTGATAGGAGCAGGTTGGGGTAATTCTTTCGGCCTGATTCCAACCAAAACACGTCCCTGAATGACCTCGACGGGATAAGTCGGTAAGGGCGCAAAAGCGATTGGCTCAACAAGCTCACCCGTTGCTGCTGAAAAAACAGCCTTATGCCATGGGCAAACCAGCACGTCACCATTTGCTTTTGTGTGACATAGGGCTCCCTGATCAATGGGAGCCCCTTTATGAGGGCATCTACCACCGAGAGCCTGCACCTCATCACCTCGGCGCACTAAAACTATGGCGTGACCAGCCACAGAAAGAGGGTGTATTTTCCCCTCTTCCAGACTGTTTAATGCTGCGACATCATGAAATGTTTGGCCTTCGACGCTATCAGACATTCTGCCCTCCTTTTTTCTTTTATAGTTTAGAAATCGTCAAAACCGCCGCCATCGAAGTCACCACCGAAATCACCATCGAAGCCGCCGCTATCATTACCAAAGAAATCGTCAGAACCACTTTGTGAAAAATCACCATCACTAAAGCCTGACCCTTCTGTCCCGGCACCATCAAAAGGATCGGATCCTCCGAAGCCACCAGCCGCTCCAGCAGCATTATCTCCGCCAAAACCGGCCGCGTTATCTGCACCACCGGCGGCAGCACCGTGATGACCGCTAAAAAGCCCTTCGAGCGCATTAGCCGCCATCATACCACCAGCAACACCTGCGGCAGTTGACAAGGCCGAGCCCAAAAATCCTGAGCCAGAACGCTGAAACATACCAGGCTGGTACCCTGGTGGTGGCGCATATCCATTTTGATAACCACCCTGGGGCATTGGCGGTCTTTGTGCCATATTTGCCTGCGGTCCCCATCCTGGTGGGTAAGCATTAGGAGCCTGTTGTGGTGTTTTGCGCCCCCCAAAAAGGCCACCCAAAAACCCACCTGATTGCTGCTGCTGCTGATTATTTTGCATAAGCTGTGAGCGAGCCTGCTGAAGCTGAAACTCAAGGTCACGAATACGGTTCTGGGCCTGAGACAAAGCCGCTTCCTGAACAACAGCAAGCTGCGTAATACGATAACGTGCCTCTGGATATTTTTCAAAATTTTCAGCAATAAAGCGATCAGCTTCCGGATCAATAGGGGCTAGGGCAACCTGTCCACCCTGAGCACCTGGAGCTGAATGACCAGCCCCCACGCGTGCCACAAAGCGACTAATGAGATCCCGTTCTTCAGAGTTCATAAGAATGCCATCCTTTTCTCACCACTTTAGCAAAAAGCAGTTATTCTGATCTTAGATATGATATTTATCACCTTCGACCGCAAGATAACAGGACTTCTCTAAGGCCATTTATAGGTGAAGCTTAATAAGCTTGTTAACTTAACGTTAATTTGCACGATGATTTATTAATTCTCAGCAATTAAATATCAACATATTTCACACTCTGGAGATATGATATTTCATAGGCTAAGATAGACTGAATTATATCTCTAAACGGAGCCTAGTGAATTGTCTTTAATCCGGCCTCCTTGCTTCCAAGATCTTATCTTACGCCTCCATCAATTCTGGGCAGAAAAAGGCTGCGCTATATTACAGCCTTATGATACAGAACTTGGAGCGGGCACTCTCTCTCCTTATACAACGTTACGTGCATTAGGTCGTAAGCCCTGGGCTGCGGCATATGTGCAACCTTGCCGTCGTCCCTCAGACGGACGTTATGGAGAAAACCCCAACCGTCTCCAGCATTATTACCAATATCAGGTTTTACTTAAACCCACACCGCAGGAAAGCCAAAATCTCTTACTGGAAAGCTATCGTGCTATCGGTATCGACCCCGAAAAACATGATATTCGCTTTGTTGAAGATGACTGGGAAAACCCCACAATTGGTGCCTGGGGTCTAGGGTGGGAAGTTTGGTGCGACGGGATGGAAGTCACACAATTTACCTATTTCCAGCAAGTAGGTGGCATTCCAACTGTTATGCCTTCGACCGAACTAACTTATGGGCTTGAACGCTTGGCTATGTATGTTCAGGGCGTTGAAAATGTTTATGACCTTGATTTTAATGGTCAGGGCCTAACTTATGGCGATGTCTTTTTACGTGCTGAAAAAGATTATTCACGCTATAATTTCGAGCTTGCTGACACAAAAATGTTGTTAAACCACTTTAATGACTGCGAAAAAGAGTCCCTTCGTCTTTCTGAAGCCGGCGTCGCTCAGCCCGCATTTGACCAGTGTTTAAAAGCCTCTCATCTTTTCAACTTACTTGATGCACGTGGTGTAATTTCTGTTTCAGAACGCGCATCTTATATTGGCCGTGTACGTGTTCTTGCTAAGGCGGCCTGTGAAGCCTGGCTCACTATAGAAGAGGGAGAAGACGCTCATGGCTGAATTATTTCTTGAGCTTTTGAGCGAAGAAATACCTGCTGGAATGCAGGCCCGTGCCGCGCGGGATTTATCTCAACTCGTTCACAAGGCCCTTGCCGATCTTAATCCTAAAGAGGTTTTTTCTACCTACGGCACGCGACGTCTTGCTCTAAGCCTAACTATTGACACACAAATCCCTGCGCGCATTCATAGTGAACGCGGTCCGCGTGAAACGGCTCCTGAAAAAGCTTTAGCCGGTTTTATGCGTAAACATAATATTACTCAGGATGAGCTTAAAAAGGACAATGGATTTTGGGTTTTAGAGCGCGAGCTTCCTGCCCGCTCAGCTGCAAACCTTATTGCTGAAACTTTTCCTGATTTATTATGGAATTTCCCATGGCCCAAAGCCATGCGATGGGGAAAAGGCTCTCTCTTTTCCTGGGTCCGCCCTCTGCATTATATCACCTGTCTTCTTGATGGTGAGATTGTACCTTTCTCCTTAATGCGAGAAGACGACGATGCGCACGGTCTTACTTCGAGTAATATTTCGGAGGGGCACCGCTTTTTGGCACCGGGAACATTTACTGTTAAAAATGCATCACACTGGCGAGAAGAGCTACAAAAACGCTTTGTCGTTACAGATGATTCTCAGCGCAGAGACATTATCCAAAAAGGCGTAGCTGCTTTAGCCCAGGAAAAATCTTTAAAGCTTGTTGAAGATGATGCTCTTACCGAAGAAATAAGTGGCCTGGTTGAATATCCGGTCCCCCTACTTGGGACGATTGAGTCTCAATTTATGGATTTACCAGCTGAAGTGATGCAAGTTTCCATGAGGGTAAATCAGCGATATTTTGCGCTAAAAACACAAGAGGGCAAAGCTGCACCTTATTTTGCATTTGTCGCAAATCGTACATTTGACGATCATGGCAGCTTGTGTATTGCCGGCAATGAACGTGTTTTACGTGCACGCTTTGCAGATGCACGACATTTTTGGGATCTAGACCGTAAAACACCTCTGGCTGATCGTGTTCAAGATCTTGAAGCTGTCACTTTTCATGCAAAATTAGGCACGCAAGAAGAGCGCTCACAGCGCATAAGCGCATTGGCTGGTATTGTTGCTAAGGCTATGGGACTTTCTGAGACCCAAATAAACCAGGCTAAAAGAGCAGGCTTATTGGCCAAAACTGACCTGACAACAGGTATGGTCGGAGAGTTTCCTGAGCTACAGGGCATTATGGGGGGCTATTATGCTGCTCATGATGGTGAAGACATAGCCGTTTCCCAAGCTATAGCAGAGCATTATAAGCCTCGCGGGCAAGACGACACCCCTGCAACAGCCTCCGTTTCAAATGCCGTTGCGCTGGCTGACCGCCTGGATATGCTTGCAGGGTTTTTTGGTATTGGGGAAGTCCCTTCAGGTTCTGGGGATCCCTATGCATTGCGGCGCTCAGCGTTAGGCGTGATACGAATTATTCGTGATAATAATTTGCGTATTGATCTGGGAGCACTTCTTTTCCAGGCAGCACAGAATCTTTCTGAGCGGCAGCTTACAGAAAATAATGCTTTAAAAGATCTCGAAGGCTTTTTTACGGAACGTTTGAAAGTACAGCTCAAAACAGAAGGGAAACGTCATGATATTCTTGACGCAACCTTAGCTGTTACCTCTGCTCAAAAAGGCGAAACCCTCTTTGAAAAGCACCTTGATGGTGATCTCGTCAGGCTTTTAAGCCGGGTTGATGCTCTATCTGAAATGATTGAGCATGAAGAGGGCAAAAATCTTCTCGCAGCTTACCGTCGTGGGGCTAACATTTTGCGTATTGAGAATAAAAAAGACGGACCGCATAAAGGTCAGGCTGATTCCACTCTCTTTACATTAGATGAGGAGCGAAACCTGGAAAAAGCCATTCAAACTGTTGAGCCATCTATTAGTGCATGCCTCAAAGCAGATGACTTTAGGGGCGCAATGCGGCATTTAGCGACCCTACGCCCTGTCATGGACAGCTTTTTCGAAAATGTAACTGTCAATGCAAACGAGCCAGAACAGCGTAAGAACAGACTCCTTTTATTAGCAGCATTTTGCCAGGAGGCTCACTCTATCGCTGATTTTAATAAAATCGAAGGTTAGGTAAAAAGCTAGGAGGTTTTAAGGCCTCCTAGCTCATTCTTTTTAGATAGGGTTGCGTGTCATAAAAATTTTGATACCAAAACCAATGAACACAATTCCTGACAGACGGTCCAAGCATTTCACTACAGCTGGTTTTTTCAAAATTCCTCCTAGAGGCACCGTCAAAATAACCAGCAAGCTCAGCCACAGAAACGCAAGAATCATCTGAATGGCTGTCATAATAAGCGTAAAAAGAGCAACATTGGTATGAGGTGGTATAAATTGTGGAAAAAACGTCATAATAAAAATACCAGCCTTTGGATTAAGTAAATCCGTCATAAGGCCTCTGCGTATGCCTATACCAAACGGGCCAGTTTTGATTTTTGACACTCGCGGTGAAACTTTTTTAATTTCTGTAGCAAAGCTGGTTCTTGGCCTGATTAAGGAGTGCAGACCGAGCCACGTTAAATAAACAGCACCAGCACATTTTAAAAGAAAAAAAGCCGTTTTGGAGGCTTCTAAAAGCGCTGTTAACCCTAAGGCAGCTGCCAACCCCCAAATTCCAAGCCCTATAGCAATTCCGCATACAGCACCCATCCCCATTTTACGCCCATCTCCAGCAGCAGTGCGGAGAATCATCACAGTATCTAGCCCTGGGGTGAGAGTAAAAACGATAGACGTCGCTAAAAATGCTATAAGTGGAACGATATATTGATGCACCGGTCCTAGTCCCTAATGCTTTATAAAATAAATTGCTCCAATACACCTTTTAAATAAAACGCACTAGAAAAACTTTGTATTTTCTGGATCAGGTTCATCACGATGTACCCAGCTTGAAAGTAAAAGTCCAAAGCCAAACATCATTGTGAGCATAGCCGAACCACCATAAGAAATAAGTGGTAACGGCACCCCTCCCACTGGAATAGCCCCCATAACCATTGAGAGGTTGGCAGCACAATAAAGGAAAAAATCCATTGAAATGCCCAGTGCCACTAACCGCCCAAAGCGATTACGACAACGCAAAGCCATAAACATACCACTTAAGACAATTAGCGATAAAAGAGCGATAACGGCTATACAGCCTACATAACCCCACTCTTCACCAATCATTGTGAATATGAAATCAGTTTGTTTTTCTGGTAAAAAATTAAGTTGTCCCTGGCTGCCATGCAGATAACCTTCACCCCACATTCCGCCAGAACCTAAGGCAATTTTGGATTGAATAATATTATAACCTGCACCGAGCGGGTCATGCTCAGGATGTAAAAATGTGTCGATCCGTGCTTTTTGGTAATCGTGCAAATGCGCGTAAATAAATTTACCTAAAAAAGGTATTGGGGCTGCCAGAATAAAAATTTGCCACCACCTCATACCCGCCGCAAAAAATAGAGAGGCCCCAATAGTGCCTATAATAGCCCCTGTCCCTAAATTAGGCTCTTTAAGCACTAATATAACAGGTAAAAGCGTTATGATAGCAGGAATAATAAGCCTTAAGGGGTTGCCCATTTCCTTACGGCTTACTCTCTGGAACCACGTCGCCAACATTAAAACGAGTGCAATTTTAGCAAATTCAGAAGGCTGAAACTGAAACCCGGCCAAATTAATCCAGCGCTCTGCCCCCTTACCCACATGGCCCATTTTGAGCACTAATGTCAGTAATATAATAGAAAAGCCATATATGGGGACTGAAAGCATACGTAGCATTTTGGGAGGAAAAAATGCCACGCACAGCATCATAATTAACCCAAAGCCAAACCGTATGATTTGCGGTGTTGCAAAAAGTTTAGCATTACCGCCTCCGGCAGAATATAGCGCTACATAGCCAACACCTGCCAAAAGGCACACCAATAATACAAAAAACCAGTTTATTCGCCATAATCGCGACAAAATATGTAAGTCTGGCTCGGAGCGTAAAAGGCGACGCATCGTTTTAGGTATGGTCGTATTTACCACAGTAATCCTCCTAAAAGAGCGTCCTTTTCTTCAATCATCGAACGGATCAGCACTCGCAACAACGCCACGCGACAATGTCGAACGACTTGCCGGATCTCTCAATAAAGTATCGGTCATAATCTGACGTGCTAAAGGTGCGGCTTCTCTTGCGCCAGCATTGCCATGTTCAACAACAACTGACACAGCATAACGGGGATTATCATAAGGCGCAAAACATATAAAAAGTGCATGCGGGCGATACTGCCAGGGCAAATTCATAGAATTAAAATGCCCACTCTCCCGCATCGCTCTTGATACACGCCTGACTTGAGCTGAGCCTGTTTTCCCAGCCATTAATATTCCTGGCAAACCAAGTCGGGCAGCGGGTGCTGTTCCATGTGGTTCATTAACAACAGCAAACATGCCACGCCGAATTACATCAAGCTGCTCTTTTGAAAATGGTAATTCAGAGGGAAGCAAATGGTCTCTGTTAGTAAGACCCCTATCATCTAATGTGCGAATAAGATGAGGATGAACACGTTTACCTGAGGCAATACTTGAAACATAAGTAGCTAAAGCTAAAGGCGTGACCTGAACAAAACCCTGCCCAATCCCTGCATTAACAGTATCACCTCCATTCCAGTGAAAACCGTGTTTTCTACGCCATTGTGGCGTAGGTATAAGCCCGGCATGCACATGCGGAAGTTCAATAGATAATTTAGTACCTAACCCTAAACTTTCAGCTGCTTTTTTGATTTCTTCCATACCGCAGCGGCGTGCTACTTGATAAAAATAGACGTCACACGAATATTTTAGCCCTTCATGCATGGTAAGTTGGCCATGGCCATAGCGATTCCAGCAATGAAAGCGCACGCCACCCATATCGTAATGACCAGGGCAATTAAAACGTTCTGTTGGTGAAACTTTTCCTGAGCTAAGTGCTGCCAACGCTACAGCTGGCTTAAAAGTCGATCCAGGGGGATAAACACCTGCAACGGCTTTATCAACAAGTGGCGTGCGTGGATCAGTAATCCACTCTTTCCATTGCTTATGACTTACGCCTGAATCAAATAAAGTAGGATCAAAAGAGGGCGTGCTAACTAAAGACATTACTTCGCCATTACGGCAATCCATAACGACAGCACTTGCAATGCGCTCTCCCAAACGAGACAGAACCTGTGCCTGTAGCACAGTATCAATTGTCAAACCTACCTTATGACCAGGCACACCTTCGACACGTTCAATCTCGCCAATAACACGCCCTAAAGCATTAACCTCCATTTCTACCGAACCAGGTTCGCCTTTAAGATCAGGCTCCTGTGTCAGCTCAAGTCCGGCCCTTCCCACACGCATACCCGGCAAAGCAAGTGTACTATCACGCTGCACATCCTTTTCATTTGGCGGTGCCACGTAACCAACAATATGCGCCATCAAGTCTTTATGCGGATATTCCCGCGTTGTGCCAACATCGATCAGCACCCCTGGCAAGCGGGGCGCATTAAGCCCGATACGGGCCATATCATCCCAACTTAAAAACTCTTTTAAAGTTAGGGGAACATATCGCTTGAGATGTTTTTTATCGCGCTCAATGCGAGCACGATCATTTTCATCAAGAGGAATAATTTTGGAAAAATGGTGAACGACAGCGTCAATATCAGTCGTTTCTTCAGGCATAAGCAAAGCGCGCCAGTTAACACGATTACCGGCAACCAAAATGCCACTACGGTCATAAATCGTACCGCGTGGTGGTGCGAGAAGGCGTTTGCTAATTCTATTTCGGCGTGCTTTTTCCTTAAGGGTGTCGCCTTTAATGACCTGAAGAGAATATAGGCGTTCTGCAAGAGTGCCTACAACAGCAATCTGCCCGCCTATTAAAAGCAGGGCACGCCTTGTAAACACACTTCGCCCTGCCCGTGAAGCGCCATCCTCACGACTGAGAGAAAAATGTCCCGACCTTTTTGAGGCTTTTGGACGCTTTGGAGAGCGCTTAAAAAACATTCAGACAAAATGCTTGATCAATGGGGGGTTCAACACTTAGCTAATTTAACGACTCGTAGGTCAATCTGCAAACTTTTTTATAGATCTTTATCACTGTTAAAAATACGACGCTCCCATATAAAAATTACGTATAAACAGGGATAGATACCCACCGTTAGTGCAAATTGGAACAAAGCCACCAAAGGCGAGAGCAATGTCCCTGCTCTTAAGGACATAAGCATCCATTCTAAGATAACCCCGCCTATCATCGTCAGTGAAAATGCTCCCCAAGAAGCCAAAAACCGCCCTTGGGCCAACTTAAAGCGCCATCCATGCGCAACCCCGTATGTCGCTAACATCCATAAAAGCAATATACCTGGCGGACCAGAACGAAAAAGCTCAGCTATCAAGCCACTAAAAAACAAAAATAATAGAGGTAGTGATAATGGCGCATATAAACACCAAAACCAAACTGTACCTAATATAATGGCCGTCTGTATTTCACTTTGCCCTGGAAGGGCAAAAGGCGCAGAGAAAAAAATAGCTGTAAAGATTATAACGAGGGAAGGAACTGTTCTATTCCTAAAAAACCTTCTCATAATCTTTTATAACCTCAAGAGGAAAAGCGGAGACAAGGCGGTATTACCTCTTTTTAAGATTTTTGATGCGACCTGTATTTAACCATTACTTGTGTGCGTAAACGGCCAAAATTTATCTAATCCATGCCACCCTGATGATGGTCTATATCTTGGTGATACAGGCTGAATCGGCACACGCTCACGGACCCTACCCTCTGCGGGGGGCGCTTCTACCCCCTCACCTTCGTCAAAAACACGAATGTAAGAAAGATGAGCCATATCAGCAACAGGTACAACAACAGGCCGCCCTAATTTACTGTAATGAACGTGACCAATAAGGACACCACCTATTATCCCTTTTTGTGAGCGTGTTTCAACCTGCTCACCTTCCAGAGGTCTATAGTCAGAGGAGTAATAAAGCAAACGAGGCAAAGACGAATTATCCCCCACCATAATGGCATCTCCCTGTGACGAAGCCATAGTCACAGGAATACGGCTTGCCGCATCCGTAATAAGCAGAATTCTGACAACATGTGGTCCCACCTCGCTAACGCGACCAACAAGCCCTAAAGAATCAACGGCTATACTACCCAAGCGCAGGGAATGTTGCTGACCTATATCAAGTAATACGGCACGTAAATAAGGCCCTGTTTCATCACGAATAACCTGGCCTGCAACATAAGTAATTTTAAGGTTAGTGCCCCAATGTAAAAGGGATTTCAGACGCTTATTTTCTGTTGCAACTTTTTGAGCCAGCTCAATTTGCAACTGCAAATCATGGTTTTTTTGCCGCAAGCGACTATTTTCAGCGGCAAGATCAGTAACGCCTTTTAGATCGGTAAGCCACATCTCGACTTGCTTTTGAGGATAAGTCAAAACCGCATAGACAGGAGCCATTTTTTCCATCACGCCTAAGCGTAAGAAAGAAAAACCCGATGGCCATACTTGCCCGATAAATACTATTCCGATCGTTAATACAATCAAAATAGGTAATAATATACCGGCCAGAACCTGTCTTGCGTGAATTGAGAGCATTCTCTATTGAACAAACCTCACAGACACTTAATACATACTACTCAAAACATTTTTAAGGCGTGGCATTTCTTCTAATGCACGACCTGTACCTAATGCTACACAGGATAACGTATTTTCTGCAACAAAAACAGGCAGGCCCGTCGCATCACGCAAAACATCATCTAAACGATTAAGAAGTGCACCACCACCTGACAGTACGATACCTTTTTCGACAATATCCGCTGCTAATTCGGGAGGCGTATTTTCAAGAACCGTCGCAACAGCTTCTACAATATGGCTGACCGGCTCTTCTAAAGCTTCGGCAATTTGCGCTTGTCCGACTGTCACTTCGCGCGGTACACCATTAACTAAATCCCGACCTTTGAGGGTCTGTGTAGGACCGTCACCACCTTCTGGAGGTAGAGACGCAGCACCAAGCTCAATTTTAATGCGTTCAGCCGAGCTCTCACCAATTAACAAATTATAGTTGCGCCGAATATAGGCTATAATGGCCTCATCCATCTGGTCTCCACCAACGCGGGCAGAGCGAGCATAAACGATGCCCCCAAGTGAAATTACGGCAACTTCTGTTGTACCACCACCAATATCGACAATCATGCTGCCTGATGGCTCGGTCACTGCCAAACCGGCACCAATAGCAGCCGCCATTGGCTCTTCAATTAAATAGACCTTCCGTGCCCCTGCACTTTCAGCCCCTTCCTGAATGGCACGCCGTTCAACGGCTGTAGAACCAGAAGGCACGCAAATAACAATTTGAGGACTAAAAAATGACTTACGGTTATGCACTTTGCGGATGAAATATTTAATCATTTCTTCCGCACTTTCAAAATCAGCGATAACACCATCACGCAAAGGACGGATAGCCGTGATATTTCCAGGAGTACGCCCGACCATTTGTTTCGCTTCGTCCCCGACGGCCAAAACCTGTCTACGACCTCTTATATCAGTAACAGCTACAACTGAGGGTTCATTGAGCACAACGCCCCGCCCCTTAACATAGACGAGTGTATTGGCTGTGCCTAAGTCAATTGCCATGTCAGCCGACATGAGACCCAGCAGACGAGAGAACATCCGAAACTCCTGGCAGAACACCTTAACATGTAAGGCGATGGAAAATATTTATGCGCCGATTACCTACCCATAACTTATAATGCTTGTGCTAAAGTCGGACTGGCAACCAGTTGAGACAGTATTAGCCTCAACGCCCCCTGCTTAATCAAGTCTTTCACGTAAGAAAGTGAAAAATAATTTGTTAAATTATATGTAAGCCTATGATTATAAGCAAAATTCCCATAAACCAGCGCTGAAAAGTCTCATTTAAGCGTCCCACGCAAATTGTTCCCAACATGATACCAGGAATAGATCCTGCTAGTAAACGCCATAAGACTCCAATATCCACGGCTCCAGTTA
Source organism: Aristophania vespae (assembly GCF_009906835.1). Taxonomy (NCBI): domain Bacteria; kingdom Pseudomonadati; phylum Pseudomonadota; class Alphaproteobacteria; order Acetobacterales; family Acetobacteraceae; genus Aristophania; species Aristophania vespae. Next base: position 544,782 of record NZ_CP047652.1, on the reverse strand, counting down.
GCCAATGACCACCTCCCGCTATGAGGGTAAGCGGCACAGCATGGGCAATATCTGTAGCAACTAAGACCCGGAAAGAAGAAGCAGGATATAAAATCAGCAAAACCGCCATCCCAATGGCGCCGGCCCCCACAGAAGAGAGAGTCACCATTACACCCAAAACAAACCCTAACAAGCAAGTTAGGAGTCTTACTCTTGCAATGCCATTTAAGGCATGGCGTTGAGCCCAATCATGAAGCTGGGGACGAAAAATAACGGCAGGAGCTGTTAAAAGCAGCGAAAAGCCAAGAACAATACGAATAATATGCGTTAAAAAGTCCGAACCATCTATATTATCTATAAACGTCAAACATAATATAGATGCTGGCACACTTCCCAACATCAGCCATAGAACAATTTTCCAATCAATTGTGCCTAAATGTCGATTAAGGGCTGTGCCCGATAACTTTGTAATGGCAGCATAAAAAAGGTCAGTCCCAACAGCCATATGGGGCTTAATGCCACAAAATAAAATAAGGAGTGGCGTCATTAGAGACCCACCCCCTACCCCTGTCATTCCTACTAAAAAACCGACAAGTAGCCCAAAGATTGTATAGACCCATCCATGAACCATTTTCCTATCTCCTGGGCATAAAAAAAGGTGCCTCTTCATAGTAAAAAGACACCTTTAAATTATCTAGTTAGGAAATTATCTCTTCTGGCGCTGTCCGTTGCCTTTTGACTAGAAGCTTGTTTAAAGCATGCAAATAAGCTTTTGCTGCCGAAACAACCGTATCTACATCGGCGCCTTGACCATCGACCAACCGGCCGTTTTCTTCTAGGCGTACAGTTGTGCGCGCCTGAGCGTCAGTCCCCTGAGTTACGTTGGCAACAGAAAATAACCCCAATGTTGCCTGATGTGGAAACGCCTCATTAATGGCTTTAAAGACAGCATCAACAGGACCATTACCCTGTGTAGACACTTTTTTGATCTCGCCATTATCTGATAGTGTAAGCGTAATTTTCGATGGGGAAGTTGTGCCGGCCTGGACTTCGAGCTCCACTAATTGCAGCTGATTATGACCACGCTCATTTTCATCAATCAAAGCCCGGATATCATCTTCAAATACTATTTTTTTCTGATCAGCCAGATCTTTAAAACGCTGAAACGCTTCATTAAAAGCCGCTTCTTCTAATGGCTTGTACCCCATTGACTGAAGTTTATCGCGAAATGCGGCCCTACCTGAATGTTTTCCCATTACCATTGAGGAACTTGTCCAGCCGACACTTTCTGGTGTCATAATTTCGTAAGTGCCAGCATGTTTTAAAACACCATCTTGGTGAATGCCGCTTTCATGAGCAAAAGCATTGCGCCCCACAATGGCTTTATTAGGTTGAACGTCAAAGCCGGTGATGCTGGCTAGTAGGCGCGACAAACCCAAAAGTTTTTCGGTTTTGATGTTATTGCTCTTGCCATAACGGTCACGCCTCGTACGAAGCGCCATGATTATTTCTTCTAAAGCAGCATTACCAGCACGTTCACCAATACCATTAATGGTACATTCTATCTGACGAGCGCCCCCCTCAATAGACGCCAGCGTGTTGGCAACGGCCAGCCCCAAATCATTATGATTATGAGTTGAAAAAATCACCTCATCTGCGCCTGGCACACGTTCACGCAACATTGCAAAAATAGCCTGAATTTCTTCAGGAGTAGAAAAACCTACAGTGTCAGGTATATTGATTGTCGTTGCGCCATTTTTAATAGCCATTTCTACACAGCGGCATAAAAAATCAGGCTCAGTACGACAACCATCTTCGGCTGACCATTCAACATCATTTGTAAAATGACGGGCTTGCTGGTTGCCTTTGGCAATGATCTCCAAAACAGTTTCAGGCTCCATACGTAATTTATATTTCATATGGAGAGGAGAGGTTGAAATAAAATTGTGAATACGGCTGCGTTCTGCATTTTTTAAAGCTTCGCCAGCAGCTTCAATATCGCGTTTGCCACCACTACGTGCGAGAGCGCAAATAACAGACCCTCTCACATTGTCGGCAATTGTCTGGACACTTTCAAAATCACCCGTTGAAGCAACAGGAAAACCTGCTTCAATCACATCAACCCCAAGCTCTGCCAGAGCATGAGCAACACGAAGCTTTTCATCTATATTCATAGAAAAGCCAGGAGATTGCTCACCATCTCTCAAGGTTGTGTCAAATATGACAACGCGATCGTCAGAAATTAAACCAAATGAAGGATGTTGAAATGTCATTATCAGGTAACTGCCTTATCTAGACTACGTTGAGGAAATTTTTGTTTCTCGTCCCCTGAACGCAGCCGGCCATTACCTGCACAGCTCAGCGTTCAGGGGCTAATAAGTCGAAGAAGAAGGCAGTTAAAAAATTTCATATCACTGACATTGATAGACAACGATTTTATTTAACGCAAGCAGATCATTTTAACTTTACCAAGATATTTTCAAAGAAAAGATTTTTATTTGTCTGTTTTAACCTAAGGGATGCTTCTGTGAAGCAAAATAAGCATCGACTGCGTGCTTCATTGCTAGGGCAACTTGTTGGCGGTGTTTAGCCTGCTTCAAAGCGGCTTCATCTAACCTGTTGGACATAAAACCCATCTCTACCAGCACAGAAGGAATATCGGCTGATTTCAGCACCATAAAGCCTGCATGACGAGCGGGATGCGTTAATAAATTTATTCGGTTTCGAAATGATTTCACAACACTTGCCGCCATGTGGGCTGAGCCCCGTCTTGTTTCTTCATGCACAAGGCTTGCTAAAATTTGTTGCACCTCTGGTGACAAACCATGAAAAGAAGCAGAAGCAAAGCGGTCAGCGCTATTTTCTCTTTGAGCCAAGAAAGCCGTTTGTCGGTCTGATGCTCCACTAGAGAGAGTATAAACGCTTGCCCCTCTTACATTACGATTGAGCAAAGCATCAGCATGCATAGAAATAAAAAGCTTGGCACGGTGTTTATGTGCAAGCTCAACCCGGCCCTGAAGAGGGATAAATTTATCTTCAGAGCGTGTCATGACAACATTGTAACGCCCTGAACCCTGGAGCAAATTATGAAGGCTATGTGCTGCTGCCTGGGCAATATGCTTTTCATAAGCACCAGA